>NZ_JBIWKB010000108.1:0-14592 GCF_044765425.1 Streptomyces sp. NPDC102462
CCAGGACGGCCTCGATCCCCTCCGGTTTCCCCATACCACTGAAACGAATCACAGAGTTGGAAGCCACGACTTGTTTCCCGGCAACCCCTTAGTGCGGCAGCGAACCCCTCTCCGTGATTGAGCATCCGCTCGAATGTGGTTCTGCTGTGCGGACTTGAGGGGAGGGGACCGTCAGTGCCCGACGCGGACCAGGCCTGGCGCCAGGCTGCTTGCCTGGATCATGCCCCCAGGCCCTCCGTCACGGGCAGGCACTCGGCGAGCAGGCCGACGACGTCGCGCCAGGCTCGCTGTGCGTGCCGTGGGTGGTAGCCGACTCCGGGGCGCACGAGGTGGTCGATCGGCGGTTGGTGGAAGGCGTGCAAGGCGCCGCCGTAGACCACGAGGCGCCAGTCGACGCCCGCGGCCTGCATCTCGGCTGTGAATGCGTCCCGTTGCGCGGGCGGCATGATCGGGTCGCCCGACCCGACCCCGGCCCACACCGGGCAGCAAATGCGCGCCGCCTCGCCCGGTCGGCCCGTGGTCAGTGCGTTGACTGTCCCGATCGCGCGCAGGCTGACGCCATCACACCCGAGTTCCAACCCGATGGCGCCCCGGTGCCGGAACCGACGGCGGCGATCCGGTCGGGGTCGGTCCGCGGTTTCGGTGCCCAACACGTCGAGCGCCGCATGGCCGATGCCCCGCATCCGGTCGGGATCAGCGAGCAGGGCATGCAACGGGACAGCATCTCCTCGGGGTCAGCCAAATAGCGCCCGCCGTGAAGGTCGAAGGCCAGCGTTACATATCCCAGCTCGGCGAGCGCATCGGCCCGGCGGCGCTCGACGTCGCTGAGCCCCGTGCCCTCTGGTCCGAGCAGCACCGCGGGCCGGCGGTCGACACCGGCCGGGAGCGCGAGGCGCCCGACCATCGCCAAACCGTCGGCCGGGTACTCGACCGTACGCGTCGTAATCGTCGTCATGAGACTGGACTGTAGGGATCGTCAAGCCCGTCCGGCCGGTGCTCTGCCATTCGACGGGCAGACCGGCGTACTCATCGGGCCCGAGGCCCGTCCAGTGCCTGTTCTCCGCGGCGCCGACGACCCCCGGACCATCGAGAAGGTCCTCAAGCTCAGTCTGCGGCTGGCGCCGCTGGACGGCGGGCACGGCGTGCAACCCAGGTGACGTCCGCCCGCCGCCCGCCCTGGACGACGTCCAGAACTCCGGTCCGCGGCCCATCCGTCGCAGACCGAAACGAAGACGGGTGCTGCCGCTCCTCGTGGACATCGAACACCGCATCAATTGAGCGCCTGGACGAGGCGGTGAACATCTGCTGTCGACACTCGTGAACAACGCCAGACGGCCGGACGGGAGCCTGACGGGTGGGCCTGGCGTGGTCAGCGCGGCCAGGGAAGCAGGGGCGCGCCACCCGGCCGGGGGCGCAGCCGACGGGATGAGGTCCGGCAGCGCGAGATCCGGCAGGCAAGCCCCTATCGGTGGCCTGGGCGAGTTGGGCCTCGGCCTGCGCGGGCGGTCAGTGTGCGGACACCGGCGTGCTCCAGAGTGAACGTCCACAGATCCACCGCCGGCACATCCCGCAGCGGAGTGGGGTCGTCACGCCACGCCTGGCCGGCGGCGAATCGGTGGACGCTTTCGACGGTCTCGTCGTACATTTCCGGGATGGCGGTTCGGAGCATCAGATCGCCTGCGTGGCAGGTCCCGGCCACGGTCCGTGACATGGCCTCGACGCCGGCTTCGACGAGACGGCGGTGGTAGGCCAGCCCTTCGTCGCGCAGTGGGTCGAGTTCCTTGACGGACAGAGCGTGGGGCGGCAGTCCGGTCAGGTCCTCGACCGTGGCGTGGTAGGGCCGGCACAGGGGATCGGTGGCGTGCTCGGCTCCGGGGTCGCAGACCTCGGCCTGGATCGCGGCTCCGTCGCATCCCATGAAGTATCCGTCGTTCTCGACGAGTGAGGGCAATGCCGCTTCGCGTTCCTCGGTGCCGGCGCTGTAGAGACCTGAGATGAACGGGGCCAGGGCGTAGACACCGTCGACGGCCGCGAGTCTGCCCTCGCGTTTCGCGCGGAGGGCGGTGGCCAGGGCGAGGTTGCCTCCTCCCGACTCGCCTGCGACGGTGAGGGTGGAGATCCCGAGCGTTGCGCGATGTTCGTGCACCCAGTCGAGCGCTGCCGTGCAGTCGTCGAGACCGGCGGGGAACGGGTGCGGGCCGCGTGCGCCGCCGCCGTTGCGGAACTCGACACCGATGACGATGATTCCGGTGGCGGCCAGTTCGTCCTGGAACCGTGCGTAGATGGGGCCCGAGCCCTTCAGCATCACCATGCCGCCACCATGCAGGTACAGGATGCCGGGCAATGGGGCGGAGGAGTCCGCGGGCCGTGTCACGTACAGCTGGATGTCGTTGCCGGCGGGGCCGGTGATGGTCTCGGTGGTGTGGTCGAGCCCGGCTGTCGGTTCCATGCCGTCGACGAATGCGGCGAGGAGCCCTTCGGTGCCGGTCTCTGCTTCCGCGACGCACTTCAGTAGTTGCTCCCGGGGGGCGTGTGTTTATGCCGGGGCACAGGTTGTACTTTCGCCGGGGCGCAGCACCGAGATCGGAAAGGTTGAACGTCATGGCGTGGAGCACCCGGCAGCTCGCCGACATCGCCGGCACCACCGTCAAAGCGGTGCGTCACTATCACCGGATCGGCCTGCTCGACGAACCCGAACGTGCCCCGAACGGCTACAAGCAGTACAGGCCGGCTCATCTCGTCCGTCTGCTTCAGATCAAGCGGATGCGCAGCCTTGGTGTTTCCCTCGCGCAGATCGGCGCGAGGGGACGAGCCGACGAGAAACCCGACGAGGCCATCCGTGTCCTGGACGCCGAACTGGCCGACACCATCGAACGCCTGCAGCGGATACGCGCTGAGCTGGCCGACATCCTCAAGCACCGGGCACCCCTCGACACCCCGCCGCCGTTCGGTCCTGTCGCCGATGAGCTGTGCGAGCGGGACCACGCTCTGGTGACCGTCTACTCGCAGGTCTTCAACCACGACGCCCTCAATGACCTGTGCCAGCTCATCTCGGAACGCGATGACCACGAGGACGAGTTCGATTCCCTCCCCGAGGACGCGGACGACGCGGGGGTCGACGAAGTGGCCGGGCATCTGGCCGTGGCGATGCGCGACCATCAAGACCGCTTCCCATGGATGAGCGACCCGGCCGGTGCCGCGCCACGAGGCAAGCAGTTCGCCGAGACGGTGATCCTCCCCGCCGTCGTCGAGCTCTACAACAAGGCCCAGCTCAAAGCCCTCGCCCGGGCCCACGCACTCAACCAGGAGTTCAGATCCACGGCGGGTACTGACGTCCCCGAGCGCCAGGCCAGTTCGTGATGTCGAGCGCGGCCTCGAAGACGCTGCCGGCCACACCGAATGTGATCTCTACGGTCGTCCGGCTTGACCTGGCCCCAGGGGCAGGGGGTGCCCTGGACCACGCCAGGAAGCGCATCGAGATCACATTCGGAGGGATGGGCATGCATCGAAGCCGTCGTATAAGCCGGGGTCTGGCCCTGACCGTTGCGATCGGCCTCGCCGGGTCGTTGGCACCGGCCGCGGCCGCCGATCGAGACGACGTAGGTCAAGTGAAGTGGGGTGCCTGTCCGGACGACGTCAAGTCCGGGGCGCCGGCCGTGAACATACAGTGCGGGACCGTGACGGTGCCGCTCGACTACGACGACCCGGACGGAACACAGATCGACCTCATGGTGTCGCGGCTGGCGAGTGAGAACCCGCAGAAGCGGCGCGGTGTGCTGTTGCTGAACCCGGGCGGTCCGGGCGGGTCCGCGCTGACGATGGCGGCCGGTCTGGTCGACCTGGGCATCCCGTCGAAGGTCCTCGACACCTACGACCTGATCGGCATGGACACCCGCGGATTCGGACACTCGGCGCCGATCGACTGCAAGTTCACGGTCGGCCAGGACTATATCGGCAATGTGCCGCCGTACGCCGTGGACAACGCGGCGGTGGTCAAGCAGGCCGAGATCGCCAAGGGCGTCGCCGGGCAGTGCGCGGCCAACGACACCGACGGCCGCATGGCCCACATCACAACCGCCAACACGGCACGGGACCTGGACCGGATCCGGGCCGCGCTCGGCGAGGAGAAGGCCAGCTACTTCGGCCTTTCGTACGGGTCGGCGCTGGGCGCCGCGTACGCCTCGATGTTCCCGGACACCTCCGACCGGATTCTCATCGACAGCAATCTCGGTGGCACTGCCCTGGACCGGGCCGGGCTTCGTCGGTACGCGCTGGGCATGGAGCAGACGTTTCCGGACTTTGCGAAGTGGACAGCGGCACGGCACTCCGCCTACGGGCTCGGACGGACGCCGGAGGAAGTGCGCGAGATGTACTTCACGCTGGCCGAACAGCTCGACGAGAAGCCGGCCTTCGGCATCGACGGACGCCAGTTCCGGATCGCCACCTTCGGTGGTCTCTACACCGAGCGGACGTACGGCCGGACGGCGCAACTCTGGGAAGCGGTCAAGGACGCCGACGTCACCGCGATCAAAAGGCTGATGGCGGAAACCCCCGGCGTACAGACGCCGGCCGGCGAGGTGGCGTCGTACTCCAACTCCTGGTCGGTCTTCCTCACGGTGACCTGCAACGACGTGGAGTGGCCCAGCGATGTCCGGGCGTACCAGCGCAGCGTTGCCGCGGACCGGAAGAAGTATCCGTTGTTCGGTGCGGCGGCGGCCAACATTCTGCCGTGTGCGTTCTGGACGCGAGGGCCGTCCGAGCCGCAGGTCGAGATCAATGACGACGGGCCGGCGAACATCCTGATCATGCAGAATCGACACGACCCGGTCACGCCGCTGCTCGGTGGGCAGTTGTTCCGGAAGAAGTTCACCGACCGCTCGCGTCTGGTGACCGCGGACGGAAGCGGTCACGGTGTCTACGTCTACGGCGGCAACGCATGTGCGCTGAACGTCGGCAGTGCCTGGTTGGCCGACGGAGTGATGCCGGAGAAGGACGTCAAGTGCCGGGCGTCGGCCTGAACCTCGGCAATGATCTGCGGCGTGCTGGACAACCCGCGCATCTGGCAGTTCCGCCGCGTCCAGGCATTGTCAGGACTGCTTACCGCCCTCCCCGGCGTTCCTCGGATCAGGCTATCGTCGCCCTGGCACGGCAGTTGGTCAGACCTGGCCCGACCGTCCCCAAGCCACGTGTGCACCGTACGGAGTGCTGTCGAATCTCGCGGACTGCCCGATTCGCTTCCTCCCGCATACGCCAACTCGCCGGGTTGTCCGGTGACGGGCTGTCCGCAGCGCTCGCACGGCGCCGGCGCCGCAGGGACGGCCGGTTTCCCGACCTCGGCGCCCGCTGCCCCCACACCCCTCACGCTCCTCGCGGAGTTGTTCCTCGCGGGCGCGGGCGCGGGCGCGGGCGGTGGTCTTTACGCCTGGAGAACGGCTACCGCTACAGAGTCTGGAAGAGCGAACTGGCTGCCCTGGCAGCCGAGACCGGACTGACGATCACGGCCTGTCACTTTCCTCCAGGCACAAGTAAATGGAACAAAATCGAGCACCGGCTGTTCTCCCACATCACCCACAGCTGGCGTGGCAGGCCGTTGACCAGCCATGAAGTCGTCATTGAGACGATCGCCGCCACTCGCACCCGGGCCGGCCTGCGCGTCGAGGCCCACCTGGATCCCGGCGACTACCCCACCGGCATCGCGATCAGCAAGGACCGCTTCGCCGCGCTGCCGCTGATCCGGCACGAAGTCCACGGTCAGTGGAACCATGCCCTGCTGCCCGAGTCCTCCACGCCGCAGACTCTGCCCACCAGCGAGGCGCACGGAGTCTCCGGCCGGCGCTGCGAGGTTCTGACCCGACTGACGGACCCCCGTCTGACCGGGCTGAGTAGCGCGGAACTCGGAAATGCATGTGCCGAGTTGGCCCCACTGCAGGCCGCCCGGTCCCAGGAACGCTACAGCCAGCAGCGCGGTGGCCGGGCCCGACGCGCTACCGGCAATCAGCGGGCCAAGGCGCTGTTCGACGACGGCGCCCGTGTGATGCTCACGCTCCTCTACCAGCGGCAAGTGTGCTCCATGAAGCTGCTGGCCGACATGCTGGAGGTCACCCCCGAATGCATCGGCCACCTGGTCGCCGAGACCCGCCGAGTCCTGGAGGACCACGGCCATCAGCCCGGATACGCCCCCAGCCGGTTCACCACGGCGGACGCGCTGATGTCCTTCCTCGACACCGACAAGGCCCCACCCCGCACCCGGAGCATGGAGAGTCTGTCCCACCCACGGCTTGCCGGCATGTCCCGCACGGACCTGGATGCACTCACTCGCCGCCTCGCCGCCTCGCCGCCTCGCCCCACGTCAGCTCGCCCAGGTCGAACGGGCCTCCTACCAGCGCCGGGGCGCCGATCGCCAGCCGGGCATCCGCGGCGGCGTCTTCCCCCAGGAGCTCGGAGACAGAGAGCGCGTCGTGGTCGCCCTCCTCTACCTGCGGAAACTGTGCACCCTGGACATCCTCGCCGACGCACTGGGGGACGTGAGCAGGTCCTCGATCGGGAACGTCGTCCGCGAGATCCGGGCCCCTGCTTGCAGAAGGCGGCCTCCTCCCAGCCCCGGCCACCACCCGCTACCGCACCGCCCCCGAGCTCCTCGCCGCCACGGACGAGCAAACCAACACACCGACAAGTTGATTCTTCACGGCTTCACAAAACCCGGAACGTTGTCAACGCCCTGCCGAAGTCGGCCCAGCCCGGAGGGAAGAAAGGCACTGCAGGAGATCTACAACGCCGAAGACCGCGACCACGCCGAGAAGGCCGTCAAGGACTTCGATCGCTCCTACGGCGCGAAGTGGCCCAAGGCGGGGAAGAAGGTCACCGACGAGGCCGATGAACTCCTTGCGTTCTACGACTTTCCCGCCGAACACTGGGTCCACCTCAGAACGACGGATGAAATCGGCAAGTCCTGCGGCGGGTTCACGTGGTGTTCTTCAAGGTGGCGGGGCCGCGGGGCTGCCAGTGGGCGGTCATCACCGCGTAGGCGTGCTCCTGCTGCTCTACGATCTCTCGTTCGTGGCGGCGCAGGTCCTTGTCGTTGTAGTCGTAGCCCAGGCCGCGGCGGGCGACGCTGCGTTCGGCGCCGGCCTGCAGCTGCAGCTTGCGTCGTTTGAAGGCGACCAGGCTGGGCCGGGCGAAGGCGTAGTCCTCACCCTTGGTGACCAGGTGCCAGCATATGGTGGTCATCTTCCGGGCGGTGGCCACGATGGCGACCTGGATGCCGCGCCGTGCCTTGATGCGCTGATAGAACGCGCGCAAGGGCCCGGGGGAGCGGGAGGCGACCCAGGCGGCTTCGACCAGCATGCCCCTGACCTGGGACCGGCCGGTCTTGGTGATCCGGCCGGTGGCGGCCGGCAGCCCGCCGGACTGGCGCACGCGGGGGTTGAGCCCGAAATAGGCGACCAGCTTGTCGGCCGAGCGGAAGCGGGCGAAATTGCCGACGGCTGCGACGACGGAACGACGTTGACGTCGACGCCGGGGATCGTCGTCAGCCGACGGACGTCCCGATCGTCCAGTGCCTCCACCGCGACCCGCTGGTCCAGCTCGGCCAGTTCCGTGCCATGGAAGTCCAGCTGCCGCAGCAGGGCGTCGACCGCCTCACGCTCGTCGTCCGGCAGCGCCAGACGCTGCAGCCAAGCACGACCACGCGTGCCGAACGCGTCGCTGACCGGCGGCCTGGGCATCAGGTTGCGGTGCAGGATCGACTGGATGCCCCGAGGCATACGACCACCGCCTTCGCCTCGGCTCCGGCCACCGAGGGCATGGAGATGCGATTCGCTCCATTTTGCCCCATTTATAGCAATGGCTGGCTCTCGGTCGGCTCCCCGCAACCGGAGCGCGACTGCGTTAACGTTTGACTCTTTGCTGTCAAGTGACGACGGCGGATGTCTGAATCCCGGGCCGGAGCCATATCGTGTGACCTGTTGATCGCCCCTAGCATCTCCATTGAAGGTACGCATGACGAAGACCGGAGAATAACCGACATCGGCGTGGACGTCGTCGGACTCAATCGGCTGAAACGTCGGCAGCCGACGGTATGGGTGGCCAATTCGGTGGTCCTTCTGTTCGCTGCCATGGCCGCCACCACCGTGCCCTGGTCTCGTTCCTCCGCGTCCACCCGGACGTCGACGTGACGGTGTCCGAGAGCCGCACTCCTTGGACCGTGCGGATGCTCGCCGACGGGGAGGCGGACCTGGGAGTCGTCCTCGACGACGAGGCCCGCGACTGCGGTCTGCGCATGGAGCCTCTCGGCGACGACTCCCTCGTCGTGATCGGCCAGGCCGGAGGGATCCTCGCCGGACGGACCGCGCTGACCTACAGCGAGGTCGCCGAACACCCTCTCGTCGGGCTCGACGCCAATTCCTCGCTGCGCCGCTGGATCGAGAAGCGCCTTGGGCCGCACGCTCCGGTGGTGCGCTACCGCACCACCGTCGCCAACCTCGGCGTCCTCGTCACCCTCGTCGCCGCCGGTGCCGGGCTCGCCGTCGTACCGCGTCGCGCCGTCGACCCCCACCAGCCGCTCGACGTGTGCGAACTGCAGGACCCCTGGGCCCGCCGCCACCATCTGCTGGCCTGGGGCGTCAGGGACCGCACCTCGCCGGCCGCCGCGGCGCTGGCCGAACACCTCCGCCAGGCGGCACTGTCCGAGCCTTTCTCCCCCTCCGCACACCAAGACCCCGCCGGCCGGCGCCCCTTCCACGACGGCTGACCGGCGGGTCCGGCTCGACGCCGGACCCGCTGCTCGGCCACGGCGAGCCGAACCCGGCCGATGCCGCGGCGCTGCTGCCCGATCTGACCGGCATCGTCCGTTCGCGGCCCGGACCACCGTTTCGGTGGGCCATCCGCCCGACTCGGTGGGTTTCCCGTGAGGGGCTGGCCGAGGGCTTGACTTCGCGCACTCCGGTACGACGTATGCGCGGCGACGGTGTCGGAGCCGGGCGGGGCCACTGGCAGCCGTGGCCGGGCGGTCTGGAACTGCCCGGCACGGGGGTACGCGGCACGGTGGTCTGGTTGCTAGTGGCGATCTCCGGCCTCGGTCTCGGCGCCCGTGGCGGCCCGGCACCGCAGGTACCGTGGCTGACGCGGGGCAGTGCTCAGCGGTGGGGCGGATACGCGGATTCGCAGTACGCGGCCAGCCCTTCCGCGAATGATCCTCTTCGCCACGCTCTGTGTCGTCTTCCTCGGCAAGCACGGCTCCGCCGCCCCGCTCACCGACTCCGTGTGGAACTCCGGCACTTCCCTCGGTGCCGTCACCGCAGCCGCCGCCATCGCCGCCTACTCCTTCCTCGGTTTCGACGCCGTCTCCACGCTCGGCGAGGAGGCCAGGGGAGGGGCACAGACGATCGGGCGCGGCATCATCGGCTGCGTGGTCGCCGCGGGTGCGATCTTCGTCGTGCTGTCGTTCGTGATGCAACTGGTCCACCCGGGCGCGAAGTTCGCCGACGTGGACGCGGCCGCCTACCACCTGAAGGTCCAGGTCGGCGGCGAGACATACGCGGAGATCGTCAACTTCGTCACCATCGCCGGGTCGATCGCCTCCTGCATCGCCCTGCAGGCCTCCGCCGCCCGCCTCATGTACGTCATGGGTCGCGACGGCGTCCTGCCCAAATCCGTCTTCGGCACGCTGTCGGCGAAGACCGGGACGCCGGTCCTCGGCCTGCTGCTTACCGCGGTCGCCGGTGTCATCGCGATGAAGCTGGACCTGACCACGGCCACCTCGTTCATCAACTTCGGCGTCTTCCTCGGCTTCGCCCTGGTGAACGTCTGCGTGATCGCGCATCTGGTCCGCGAACGCGGGCAGGGCCGCAGCCCGAACCTCTTCTCGTACCTGGTGATGCCGCTGATCGGAGCCGGCGTCTCCGTCTACCTGCTCACCAAGCTCGGTGACGTCGCGCTGAGGATCGGCGGCGTGTGGTTGGCGATCGGCGTCGTCTACCTGGCCTGCCTCACGAAGGGCTTCCGGCGGCCCGCGCCGGAGATGACCTTCGACGACGGTACCGAGGAACCGGCACCGGATGCCGTCACCGTGTAAACAGTGATGCGCCGGGTGTCCAGGCATCAGTTCCGGCTGGCTGGGCAACATTTGGTCGACAGCGCCGCGGTGCGCGCTGCCGACGGCGTGTGCGGTGAGGAGAACCGGCGCGCGCAACTGGCCGGCCTCGTCGATACGGTTGGCTGCTTTCGGTGGTCGGTGAGACGTACGACTGGTGCCTCAACGACATCGCTGGTCAAGATGCGCCGGCCTCAGAGACCGGCACCGTCCTCCACAAGACGCCGCAACGAGGGAAGGAGGCTGTCGATGTCCTGCCCGGTTCTGAACGCGACAACAGTGGTGCCACCGCCGCGCTCCGGTGGGGAGCCGGGTGCTGGAAAGAGAGCGAGCACCTCGCGCATCGCCTCGTCCACTTCCGCGACCGGGTCGGACGACTCGCCCCGCAGCCATCGACGCAGCACGTGGTTGTGGGCGGCGACCACCGCGGCGGCCATGAGTTCGGCCCTCAGCGAGGCCGATTCTGTCGGGCCACCCATCCACTCCGCGATGAACTCACGGAACAGTCGCTGATAGCGGGCCACACTGGCGATCTCCCGGTCCCGCAGGGCGGCCACCTTGCTCGTGAGGGCGTATCGCTGCCTCGCCAGGTCACCCTCGTCCACGTAGTGCAACAGGACGAGCCGGACCGCGTCCGAGACGGCGACCAGAGCGGTGTTGTTGCTCGAGGCCGCCAGCCGATCTCTGATCAGCTCCAAGAGCCGGTCGTGGTCCGGGAAGATGACGTCTTCCTTGGAGCGGTAGTTCCGGAAGAACGTCGTGCGTCCGAGGCCCGCTCGCTCGGCGATGTCGTCGACGGTCGTCTGCTCGTATCCGCGCTCGTCGAAGAGCGCGAAAGCGGCGTCTGCCAGTCGGATCCGTGCAGGTGGCTTGCTCATGAGCACTCATCCTCCCCCGCCCTGCCACGCAAACGCCACTCGTCACCTTGATGGAACTGAATGCTGCGCTGCGGGGATCGGCTACCAGGCGCCAGTGGTAGGGCATGGACATGACCTCAGGGTTCCCATCACCCAAGGCCCAGCCCCCTCAAGTGCGGCATGACGGGAGCGCGCATCTCGCCGCCCGCTCCACTGGCCCCGCACCTCACCAGCGACTTCTCCGCCTGCCGCGCGTGCGGGCTCCGCAATGTGTGGAACTGAGTACTTTACATTCGGAACTCAGCCCCATACTGTGTGTGTGCACGTCACCCGAACGGTGCGACGTGCTTCAGCCGTGATCGGTGAGCCCTCGCCCCGTCGCGGGTCGTTTCGGGACCGAGGACGGAGAGACGCCGTGCTCTATGCAGCGATCGAAACCATCGAAACCACGGACAGCGCCCCCGCTGAGCAGGAGGCCGGTTCGAGCGTCGCGCCCCCGGACGCGGAACGCCTCGAGCAGGTGCCGCTGGGCGGAGTTGGGGAGGAAGGGCTGTACTTCCAGCGCTGCCGCTGGTGCAAGACCACTGCCTTCCGCCGTCTGCTCTGTCCCGTCTGCGCTTCGACCGACTTCGCCTGGGAGCGTAGTTGCGGCATCGGTGTCATCCGCCACGTCATGGCCCCAACCCAGAGCTTCGGGAGACAGTGCGTGCTCGCCACCATCGACATGCACGAGGGATTCTGGGTGTCTTCCAAGATCATCGGTGTGCCGCCGCGCGTGCGGCCCGGTGTCTCGGTGTGTCTGACCCAAGGCGTAGAATCCGGCGCTCAAACCCTCCTCTTCCGCCTCACCGAGTCTCCGCGGCATTGAACGGGCAACAGCGCTCCTTGCCCGGCAAGCCAACGATCACTCTCTAGTAGTGCTTGGTGAAGCTTCCCCTTGATCGTGGACACCTGGAGACTGGGATCTTGGGGTTCCAGAGGAAGTAGCACCAGGTGGGAAGTAAGTACACGAAGCGGTACACCGAGGAGTTCAAGCGGGATGCGATCGCGCTCGTCGATTCCTCGGGCAAGACGGTCACCGCCGTCGCCCGAGAGCTCGGGATCAGTTCGGAGTCCCTGCGCGGCTGGTACCGCCGGGCGAAGGCGGACCGGGGTGAGGGCGAGTCCGGTGAGCTGACCAGCGCCGAGCGTGAGGAGCTCAAGCGGCTGAGCGGCAGGCACCCGTCGAGGTCCATGGCCTGGTGTTCGGCGCGCTGGCTCCGGCTCATCCGCATACACCACCCCGCCCAGGCCAGCCGACGGAGGGCTGGATGCCTTTCAGTGTGTGGTGAACCCGGCGTGGCTCCCGCGCTTCGCCAGGCTGATGGCCGTAGCCGACAGTGATCCCGCCGAGGGCTTCGCTCACGCGCTGGACCTGCTCATTGACGGCTTTGCCGCCGCCCCTGACGGCAGGCAGCCACCGTGACCGCTCACGATCTATGGCTGAGCATGCCGAACGGCGAGTGCTGAGTGGCTGGCGGACGCAGGCGGTCCGTGCCTCCAGTGTGGGGCCGGCAAGAAGTACAGAATGCCGTCCGTTGACGTAGCGTCTCGTGTTGAGGCGCCTGATCTGATCGCCGTTCAAGAGCCGAGCGCGTCCTCGCGGCTGGCACGAAGACCATGCCGTGTGTTCCTCGATGGCACTGGCCGGATGAACGCAAGCAGTTCATGGGCTCCCTGTGAGACGACGTCAGCGTTGTGGAGGGCGTGACCGGCGCCGGCGCGCTCATTGCACACGAGAGCAGAAGCCCCACCCGGAAAGAGAGCTGCGGCACAGCGTGCGGATGAACGCCTACTTGCCGTCTTCGTCAGGCTTGAGCGCCTCCATGACGCACGTCGTGACGTCCTCCACCGTGCCGACCGCCGCGACCGTGACCACTAGGCCGTGCGCCTTGTAGTAGTCGGTGATCGGCTCGGTCTGCGTGTGGTAGACCTCGAGCCTCGTGCGGACAGTGGCCTCTGAGTCGTCGTCCCGCTGGTACAGCTCACCGCCGCAGGCGTCGCAGACGCCTTCCTTTTTCGGCTTGCTGTACGTCAGGTGGAAGACGTGGCTGGAGTCCTTGCGGCAGATCCGCCGCCCGGCGATCCGCTTGACGACCTCTTCCTCGGGGACCTCGAGGTCGAGCACCGCGTCCAACTTCATGCTCTCGGACCGGAGCATCTCGTCCAGCGCCTCGGCCTGGGACACGTTGCGCGGAAAGCCGTCCAGCAGGAAGCCGTTCTCGGCGTCCGGCTTCTCCATGCGGTCCTTGGCCATCCCGATGGTGACCTCGTCCGGCACCAGGTCGCCCGCGTCCATGTAGGACTTCGCGAGCTTCCCGAGCCACGTCTGCTGGCTGATGTTGGCCCGGAACAGGTCGCCCGTGGAAATGTGCGGGATCGACAGGTTCTTGGCGAGGAACGCGGCCTGCGTTCCCTTACCGGCACCCGGCGGCCCGACGAGGACGATACGCATCAGCGGAGGAACCCTTCGTAGTTGCGCTGCTGGAGCCGGCTCTCGATCTGCTTCACGGCTCGGAACAGACCTCATGTTCCGAACTGCACCCTGAACTGCTGAGTGTGTCTTCGCTGGTGTCATCGACCTGAACGCGGGAGACTCCTCGCGGAGAGCCAATCTCGGTCGCGTGCATGAAATCCAAGAAACGAGCCGCGACAGGCGAGAGGTCCTGAGAACAGTGGTACGCCACGCCGATGACTCTGGTTGCATCCGGTGAATCCACGGGTACTGCGACGAGATCATCCCGACCGAAGCCCTGCACTTCCAGAGCCGGCAGAGCGGCCACACCCACCCCAGCCCGTAGCAGGCCACGGATCGTCGCTGCGCTGCATGCATTGAAGCGCTCGCTCACTGAGATTGAGTACTCGCTGAACGCAGCGTCGGTGATTGCTCGGATGCTGGTTCCGGGTCGGGTTGCGAGTACGGTCTCGCCCCTGAAGTCCGACCACGAGATGGACTTCTGCGTCGACCAAGGGTGGCCGCGGTGCGCGACGCCGTAGAACTGTTCCCGCAGCAGGGGTTCGAAACAGAAGCTGTCCTGCAGGTCACCATGGGCGGTCAGCCCGAGTTCGACAGTTCCACCAGCGAGGCGTTCGACAACGTCATCCGCGGCTCCGTCTACGATCTCGAACTCCACCTCGGGGTGATCCAGCATGAAGCCGCGGATCATTCCCGGCAGCACGGCCGCTGCGAGTGACGGCAGTGCGGCTACGGCGATGGTTCCGGACTGCGCTGCCACGTAGGACATGAAGCGGCCCAGCCGCAGATCCATGTCGTCGAGGACGGCACTCGTCATGAGCAGGAAGGCATGGCCCGCTGCCGTGGTGTCGATCTGCCGAGTGGTGCGGTCGAACAGCCGCACCCTCAGGAGACGTTCGACTTCCTTGATCCTTCTGCTGAGGACCGACTGAGAGATGTGCTCCGCCGCGGCTGCTTTCGTGAAGCTGCCGGATGCGGCGAGGGCTCGGACTGCGCGAAGCTGCTGGAGCGTCAAGTCAGGAATCGGCATGGCACCACCTAGTGTCTCGTGATCCTGTTCATGGAACCTGAGGCTTCTGTGATCGTTGAGTCAGGTATGGATCTCTCCTCTGAACAGATGGCAGAACTGC
>NZ_JBIWKB010000109.1:0-13429 GCF_044765425.1 Streptomyces sp. NPDC102462
CAAAAACGTCCGCTCTAAAAGTGCACGTCAGAGCAGTCTTGAGATGCATTCATCCCCGGCGTGAACGCCGGGGCTTTCTGCAAGAGTCCCGGTAACGGGCCATGGGCTGGTGCTGGATCCACGTACCCGTGGTCGCCTTGATACGGACCAACTCATCCACGGCGTCCTGCGTGGAGCCCAGGGTCATGTGTGCCTTGGCTACATCCAGGCGGTGGCGGTTGTAGTTGATGTTCGAGGGCCGGCCGACCTTCCTCATGGCACTCCGGGAAAGGAGTCCTTCGTCCGCGCGGCGCACGACGCCGTGGGCGTCCCCGGCCAGAGACAGATCCTCAACAACCTTGAGCTCCGCGGTCACCGGCCCGAACCTCGCCCAGTGGCTGCGGTAGTCGGCGTGTTCCATACCGATCGCGGACGCCGCGGTGGCGGCCATCCTCCGGGCTTCCGCTGCATCGTCCCGCCGGTTGTTGCGGATCGCCGCCGATGCGATGCGGAGGCATAGCTCCCCGTACGCCGCCAGCTGCCCGTGTGACGCGGAGGAGAAACGGGGTTCGATATGCTCCGCCGTCGTGGCCGCCAGGTGCGCGCACTCGTCAAACCGATCCTGACGGAGGAACAGCCAGCACAAGCCAGTCACTCCCGTAGCCGCAACCAGGGTCTCATCCAGTTCCCGAGCGAGCCGGATCCCCTCCACGAATGCCTGATATGCCATGTCGTACTGCCGGACCTGCGTCAGGTACTTCCCGGCCAGGAGCAGGGCGTGGGCGCGGACGAGGACGGCTTCCCGGTGCGACTCCTCCTCCCCGGCCGCGACTGTTGCCGCCTCAGCGGTGCGCAGGAGCCCGGGGAGCTGCCGGGCCACTGAGTCGTACCGGTCGGCGTTGTAGAGCTCCAGCGCGTCCTCGATCCGCTGGCGGATCTGCGGAAGCTCCTCCGCCTCGCCGGGGTCGGCCAGGGTCTGAGCGGAGATCCCGACCGGCGGCATGAGCGCCTGCCGAACGTGCGCGAGGAGCTGACGGTTCGCACTGTCGTCCCCGACCGGGAGCGGCGCCCCCGGCGCAAAGAGCGCAGAAGTGGTGACACCGAACGCCTGCGCCACCTGAGCCAGGGTCTCAAGCCTGGCCTGCCCACGCTGCTCGATGTTCCTCACCGTACCTACCGATAGGCCGGATTCTTCCGCGAGCTGTTCCTGACTCCAACCGGCGGTGCGCCGGTACGCACGAACGGTGTCTCCCAAAGGGGTTGAGTGATGGGCCATACTGGAGCCTCCGTTTTGACCTCGACACTCAAAACGGTACTCCGGACAGCGCCCCGTGACTCCCCGAGTTCCACGGGGCGTTGAACGCTCTCCGATGCGCGGCACCAGGCGTCCACCCCGGCCACCGCGATCCCCGCCGAGAAGTACGCCGTCCCTTCCATCGTTGGCGGAGGCCTGCTGGATCAGCGAGGCGAGCATCACCCAACTCTCGGACTACTTCATCGCGGACCGTTCCCTCGGCTCGTGGCACGGGGATCGGCCCCTCTCGTGGAGGGCGCCCCCGGGCACGGCTACAAGGAACTGGATCCTCGTTTCCGCGCTGCGGGCCCGGCATGCGCTGCGACCGCCTCGTCCTCCGCGAACTCACCATCAAAGACGTGAACATGGTGCTCGTAGCGCCTGTCGACCGAAACCTAGCGGCATCACGCGCCCCAAAGGGGCGCGGGGAACGGCGCGAGCAACCACAAACCACCCGCACCCGGCACACAACACACCCCGGCACCCCCCTAGCCGCGCCGCACGAAGACACCGCACCCCCTTAGCCGCGCCGCACAACCAGACCGGCTCAAGTCGCTTCGAGGACTACCGGTGGGATGACCCCACGCTGACCTGGATCAGCGCATGCGTACCCGCGGTGCGCCAGCGCTGGCCCTCGGCGCGGACGAGCCCGGCCTCGGTGTCCTCGGCCAGCCCCGTGACCACGTCGGACTTGAGCGTGCGCAGGGCGGCGACGGGGCCGGGCCAGTACGCGGTGACCTCGTGGAAGGGCGTGGTCGGCGGCCACATCCGATCGCCCACCAGACGCCGGTAGTTGAGGTCGCCCTTGACGATCGTCAGGTCGGCCGCGGCGAAGTCGGCGCGCAGGTCGTCCGGCATGTCCGCGTACGGCAGCGGGGCGCAGGAGAAGGGGTGCGCGCGCACGTCGAGGCGGCCGTCGGCCATGGCCGCCCACAGCAGCCGCCCGTACCGGGCCGCCGCGCCGGGCGCCGAGGTGAGCCGGCGCAGCGCGTCCACCACGTCGGCGGTGGTCGCGTCGGAGACGTAGTACGGGTACGGCTTGACGTGCAGCACCGCATTCCGGATCCGGCCCTCGGCGAGCAGGTGGGCGATCAGCAGCAGGTCGGGGACGAGTTCGCGGCCCGCGTTGTCGGCGACCAGGCACAGCGTGCCCGGCCCGGCGGGCGGGAGGCGGGCCCACAGGGCGTCGCTGTCGTCGTGGACGAGCGCGGGGACCGCCGCCCGGTCCGCGCTGCCCTCAGCCGAGAGGCGGAAGCCGAGGTCGGCGCGGTTGCCCCAGAGCGAGCCGTGCAGCAGGGCCCGGGCCCGCTCCTCGTACGGCCGGCCCTCCAGCGCGTCCAGGGCGGCCAGTTCCTCGTCGGTCTCGGCGGCGTCGAGTTCGGCGAGTTTCACGGGGCGGAAGGGGTCGATGCCCTGCCAGGCGCCGGGGCCGAAGTAGCCGACGGCGTCGAGGAGGCGGCGGTAGAAGTGGCTCTCGGACCACAGCCACGGCACGTCGAACCAGGACCGGCCGGTCTGCGCTGCCATGCCCCAGTCCCGCCACCGGTCGCGGTCGGCCGCGCCGTCGGGGAGCGGTTCGATCACGCCGTGGGCGCAGCTCTCCAGCAGTGCGTCGAGCGCGCGGTGCCGCTCGGGGCCGTACGGGAAGGCGTCCCGTACCTGGCGGACGATCGCCGGGTGCCGTTCGGCGAGCACGCTGTGCGGGAAGGAGCCGGGCGCGTTGCCGAGGATCACGGGCGCGGCGGGGGTGTCGGGCATGTCCGTCACCGTACCGCGCGGTTCAGACGGTTCTGATCTCCCGCTCCAACTGGGTGGCGAGCGCCAGATAGCGGGCTCGGCGGGGCACCGGCACCAGGCCCCGGATCAGCAGGTGCCACATCTCGGCGATCCGGCGGGGCAGCCGCCCGGCGGGTTCCAGCAGGCGGCCGGCGACGCGGGTGCCGACGAAGAGACAGACCAGGGAGTGGGCGGCAGCCTCCACGTCGATGTCCTGGTGGACGTCGGATTCCTTGACGGCGCCGAGGAGTTTGCGGGTGGCCAGCTCCAGCCACTCGGTGAAGGGGTGTCTGAGCGGCGGCCGTACGGCGATGTCCGCGGTGGCCAGGCGCAGTCCGGCCCGGGGGACGGGGTCCTCGACGGCGAGCCGGGCGATGCCGAACGTGGTGCGGATCAGGGACTCCAGCGAGGAGGAGCCGCGGCGGTCCACCTCGGCCAGCACCTGCCGGGCGGCCCTGGACTGGAGTTCCATGATGGCGTGCGCCAGGTCCTCCTTGGCGGCGAAGTGGAAGTACAGCGCCCCCTTGGTGACCCGGGCGTGCGCGACGATGTCGCTCAGGCTGGTGGACTCGTAGCCGCGACGGTCGAACAGGTCGGCCGCTGCCGTGATGATCGTCGCGCGGGTCTGCTCGGCGCGTAACTGCCTCGCCATCTGCTGGACACTCCTTGACGGCCGGGAAAAGAACGGGACGTGCCGTTTGTTTTTTACCCCCCGCACACGATAGCTCACCGTGTGCCAGCGGTCGTTCGGGGTGCGGACCGGGTGCCCGGCGCGCAGGGCGGTGGCGCGGGCGGGCCCGACGGCCCTGACTCTTGCGCAAACGGACGGCGTCGAAGCACGGATCTCCCTCGGTTCCCTCCCGGTTTGCGGAGGCTCCGGCGGACAGGCGTACGCCACACCGGTGATCGCCACGATACGAGGCGGACGGTCTGTTCTCAATGGCACGTCCACGGGCCGGAAAACGGACGGGCCGGTCGGTGCACTCACGCCTCGACCGGCTCAGCAGCCCCTTGGGCCGCGCTGTTCGCGGTCATCACGCCCGCGACGGCACGGCGCACGCGGGGCCGCGGACGGCGCCGCGGCCTTGCCGCCGAGGTGATACGGCCGGAAAACACCCCCTGGTTCCGGCCGGTCGACCGGTATGCGACGAACTCGCCGCGCCGAACGCCGACTTGGACGGGAAGAGCCGCTGGGACGGAAGGGGCCGCCTCCCGTGACGCACGGGAGGCGGCCCACCGCGTCGGCCCGGGAGGGGTCGCGACCGCGTCGACGGTCAGCGGAGCGTGATCCGGTCGATGTCGGGTGCCCAGCCGGAGGGTTGGGCCAGCGTGATCCGGTTGCCCGTGCCCGGTTCCAGGTCGACGCTCAGCGAGGTCGAGCCGGGTGTCCACCAGTCGGCGGTGGGCGGAAAGCCGACGGTGCGTGGTGTGCCGTCGTTGACCTGGATCGTGGCGGTGCGCGCGGTCGCCGAGGTGTAGTCGATGGTCACCGTCCTGGTGCCGCCGGCGCCGCCGTCCACGTGGTGGAAGGTGAGGGTGGCGCCGTTGCCGAGGTATCCGACCTTGGCGCCGCCGGAGCAGCCGGCGCAGTCGGCGACCGTGGCGGTGCCGGTGAGGGTGTTGCCGTCGGCCTCCGCCTCGTGGCTGACCGGTCCTGTGGTGCCGTCCGAGCCGACGGTCATGGCGCCGAGCCGGAGCCAGCCGTCGCCGTTCTGGCCGGTGTTGGCGAAGCGCAGCTTCTTGGCGTCGGGGTTGATGTCCTCCAAGGGGTTCTTCGCCTTCATGACGAGTTGGTAGTCGCCGGCGGTGAGTCCGGACAGGTCGACGGTCGTGTCGAAGTACCGGGGGTGGCCGTAGTCGAGGTAGGTGGGGTCGGGTCCTGCCGCCCAGTCGGGGAAGGCGCGGATCTTCACCGGCATGACCTTGCGCAGGTCCCAGGGCGTGGCCCAGGTCCTGACGACGTTCCCGGCGGAGTCCTTGAGCCCGAGGCTGACCGTCCAGGGGTAGTAGAAGGGGGCGACGCCGTTGTTGGTGATCCGCACGCCGACGGTGGTGCTGCCCCGCGCGGTGTCGTGGAAGTAGGCGTGGTCGACGGTGAGGTCGTAGCCCATGGTCCGCACGGCGGCGGCCACGCCGGGATCGGTGGCGGAGTAGCCGGCGCTGCCTTCGTTGATCTTCCAGGTGGTGTGCTCCAGTTCGAGGCACGCCTTCATGTCGTCCACGGCGCCGGAGCCGCCGGGCCAGTGGGCGAAGGCCGTGGACTGGATCTCGGGCCGCACCTCGCCGCCCATGGAGGCGGTGGTCCACCGGTTCTCGACGCCGCGCTGGAGGGCTCTTTGCAGGTGCGCGTATGAGGCTCCGCCCATCGAGACCGGCAGGGTGACGCCCGCCAGGGGGCTGCCCTCGCGGAAGCAGAAGGAGTCGTCGTGGAAGCCGACGGCCGGCAGGCTGTCGGCGGCGCCGCCGGCGGCGTCCGGGTAGCGGACCTCGGTCCTGGTGTGGGTGAAGGCGCTGTCGTAGGCGCGCAGGATCTCGGCGCCATGGGCGTCGGTCGGCATGTAGTTCGGGTAGGAGTCGCCCGAGGTGTCCGTGTCGTACGGCCAGGTGTGCCACTCGCCCCACAGCCCGACCAGGCCCATGTGGATGAAGCCGATGCGCGGATCGCCGTCGTAGCGGGCGCCGAACGCGGCGATGAAGTCCTTGAGCGCGTCGAGCAGATAGGGGCTGTCGTAGTCGGGGCTGGTGGTGCCCCAGTAGGCGTTGGTGCGGTAGGCGACGTGCCCGTCGAAGCACCGGGGGACGGCGTTGGCGGGGTGGCTTCCGGTGCCGCCGGGATACTCCAGGTAGAAGCGGACGGCGGCCTGGTTTCCGTACGAGGCGATCTCGTCGAGGGCGCCGTCCAGGGCCGACCAGTCGTAGTTCCCGCAGTCGAAGGCGTCCTTCATGACCTCGGACAGGCCGAAGTAACTCCAGGTCAGGGAGTGCGGGTAGCCCGTGTTCTGGTTGCTTCCGGGTTGGTAGAAGCGGGCGAAGCCCTTGAGGGGGTTGTCCAGCGGGGCGTCGGCGCGGGTGAGGGTGTGGACCGGGAGCGAGGGGTCCGGGTCGGGCCCGGGTGCCGGGCGCTCGGGCACGCCGCCCTGGGCCGCGACGGGCGCGGCGGACGCGACGGGCGCGGACTCGACGGACGCGGCGGCGGGGCCGGCAGCGGGTGCGGCCCGGGCGGTGACCGGCAGCGCGGCCAGGGCGAGGGCCAGGGCCGAGGAACAGAGCGCGGCGAGCAGTCCTCTGCCGCGTCGCTGTGCGAAGGAGCGCACGGTGTCAACCTCCGGTAAGGATGGGGGCGTTGACAGCCGACCGGTCCCGGCCGGCCGACCGGCCCGGCCAACTCGCGGCCGACCTGCGACAACGCGGGCCCGGGCGGGCCCCGTCGGCTTGTCTCCGCTGCCTCTCACGGTGCTGGAAACCCCGCTTTTTTATGAGACAGCGTTGACAAACTTTCGCTGTTGCTCATCAATATGTGCCCACGGTGCCCCACTGACAAGAGGTGCGGCGCAGATCCGTTCGGAGGGGAACCATGGGGGCGAACACCGCAGTTGCGCCACCGCACGAGAGCGCCGGTTCACCGCCGGGCCGGGCCCCCGCTCCGGGCGGACCGGCCCGCCGCCGGCGCCGCGACGACCGGAAGGCCGCCTGGCTGTTCCTGGCACCCGCGCTGGCCGGCTTCGCGCTCTTCTACGCGTATCCGACCGCTCGCGGCGTCTACTACTCGCTCACCGACTACAACCTGCTCGCCCCGCCCGCCTTCACCGGCGCGGACAACTACCGGCAGCTGATCGGCGACGACCAGTTCTGGAACGCGCTGAAGGTCACCGGCTACTACGTGGTGGTCAACATCGCGTCACAGACCGTGCTCGGCCTGCTGCTGGCGACGCTCATGCACCGTCTGACCCGGTCGGTGGCGCTGCGCGCGATGCTGCTGGTGCCGTGGCTCGTGCCCAACGTCACCGTCGGCCTGCTGTGGATGTGGCTGCTGGACGCCAACCTCGGCTTCGTCAACCATGTGCTGAACGCGCTCGGCCTGGGCACCACCGGCTTCTTCACCTCGCCCGACTGGGCCATGCCGACCGTCGCCGCGGTCAACACCTGGGCGTACACCGGCTACACGGCGCTGCTGCTGTACGCCGGGATGCTGCAGATCCCGCAGCACCTGTACGAGAGCGCGGCCCTGGACGGCGCCGGCGAGTGGCGCATGTTCACCAGGATCACCCTGCCCCTGCTGCGCCCGGTCCTCGCCCTGGTGCTGGTGGTGTCGCTGATCGGCTCGTTCCAGATCTTCGACACGATCGCGGTGACCACCAAGGGCGGGCCGGTCAGCGCCACCCGGGTCATCTACTTCTACATCTACGAACAGGCCTTCACCGACTTCCACATGGGCTACGCCTCCGCCGTGGCCGTGGTGCTCGCGGTGCTCCTCGGGGTGCTGACCGCCGTGCAACTGCGCCTGTTGCGTGCGTCCCGCTCGGACCTGGCCTGAGGAGGCACCGACCATGACCCGCAGCCGCACAAGGCTCTCACCCGGCCGGATCGCCGCGTGGACCGTGCTCGCCCTCGCGCTGATCGTGACCGTCTTCCCGTTCTACTGGATGATCCGCACCGCCCTGACCCCGGCGGCCGACATCTACTCCGACTCCACCGCGCTCGTCCCGCACCACCCCACAATGATCAACTTCCTGCGGGTGCTGGGCCTGACCAGCCAGGAGGAGGCGCGGGCCGCCGGCGGTTCCGGCGCCCACGTGGACTTCCTGCGCTATCTGCTCAACTCCGTCGTCTACAGCGGGCTGATCGCCGTGCTGCAGACGCTGTTCTGCGCGATGGCCGGCTATGCCTTCGCCCGGCTGCGCTTTCCCGGCCGGGACGCGGTCTTCGGCGTCCTGATCGGCGCGCTCATGGTGCCGCCGATCTTCACGGTGCTGCCCAACTTCGTCCTGGTGAAGAACCTCGGCTGGCTGAACACCTTCGCCGGCATGGTCGCGCCGAGCGTGCTCATGACGCCGTTCGCGGTCTTCTTCCTGCGGCAGTTCTTCCTGTCGGTCCCGCGCGAGGTGGAGGAGGCGGCCGTGCTCGACGGCGTCGGCGCCTGGGGGATCTTCTGGCGGGTGGTGCTGCCCATGAGCCGCGGCCCGCTCATCACCATCGGGCTCACCACCACCGTATGGGCCTGGAAGGACTATCTGTGGCCGCTGCTGACCGGCCGCGAGGAGCAGACCCGCGTACTCACCGTCGCCCTCGGCATCTTCCAGCAGCAGTCGCCCAACACCCAGCCCGACTGGACCGGGCTGATGGCCGGGTCGGCGCTGTCGGTGCTGCCCGTGCTGGTGCTGCTGCTCGTGCTCGGCCGCCGCCTGGTCGAGTCGCTCAACTTCACCGGCATCAAGTGACTCCCCCTCAACCGACCCACCAGAACGAGCCAAAGAGGTCTCTCACGATGAGTTCCCGACGCGTGCGCACCGGCGCGGCCCTGCTGTGTCTTGCCGCGACCGCCACCCTGGTCTCCTGCGGCGGTTCCGACGACACGGCCGGCGGCAGGACGACCCTCGACTACTGGCTGTGGGACGACCGGCAGCTGCCCGCCTACCAGGAGTGCGCCGACGCCTTCCACAAGGCCCACCCCGACATCACCGTCAAGATCACACAGACCGCCTGGGCCCAGTACTGGCAGAACCTCACCACCCAGCTGACCTCGGGCGACGCCCCGGACGTATGGACCGACCAGGGCTCCTACTATCCGCAGTTCGCCACCAGCAACCAGCTCCTGGACCTCCAGCCGTACGTGCAGCGGGACAAGGTGGACCTGAACGCCTACCAGTCCGGACTCGCCGGGACCTGGGTCAAGGACGGCAAGCGCTACGGGCTGCCGAAGGACTGGGACACCATGGCGCTCGTCTACAACACCGCCCTGCTCGACCAGCAGGGCGTGGACGCCGCCGAACTGAACGACCTGACCTGGAACCCCGACGACGGCGGCACCCTGGAGCGGGTCATAGCCAAGGCCACCGTCGACACCGAGGGCCGCAACGGTCTCGACGCCGGATTCGACAAGAACCACGTGAAGACCTACGGGTTCCTGCCCGAGTGGGCCGACGGGTCCCAGGGCCAGAACGGCTGGGGCGACCTCGCCGTCGCCAACGGCTTCCAGTACCTCGACAAGAACCCCTGGGGCACGCACTACCGGTACGACGACCCCAGACTCGCCGAGACCATCGGCTGGTTCAAGCACCTGATCGACAAGGGCTACGCGCCCCGCCTGGACAAGCAGTCGACGGTCGCCAACTCCGAACTGCTCACCGCGGGCAAGGGCGCCCTCATGGTCGCCGGCTCCTGGACCATCTCCACCTTCACCGACCCCAAGGGGCCGCACAAGTTCGCCTTCGCGCCGCTGCCGAAGGGCCCGATGGGCCGCAAGAGCGCCATCAACGGACTGTCGGACGCCATCTGGGCCGGGACCAAGCACAAGGAACAGGCCTGGCAGTGGGTCAAGTTCCTCGCCTCCCCCGGCTGTCAGAACCTGGTCGCCGAGCGAGCCGTCGTCTTCCCCGCGCTGAAGAGCGCCACCCAGAAGGCGCTCGCCGCGCACCGGGCCAAGGGCGACGACGTCCACGTCTTCACCGACGCCGCGGCCGCACCGGACGGCACCTTCGCGCTGCCCGTCACCGAGCACGGCACCGAGATCAGCACCATCGTCCAGGACGCCATCCAGTCCGTGATGCTCGGCAGGGCGCAGCCGCAGGCGGCCCTGAAGGCGGCGAACGACAAGGTCAACGGCCTCTTCAAGTAGCCGCCGCGGCACACGAGTCAGCACCCTCATCCACCGATACAAGGAGATCCATGGCCCAGCTCGTAGACCTCGGCGCGCGCACCTTCGCCGTCGAGCTCGAAGGCGACGCCCCGCCGCGGCCCGTCGAGGGCGGCCTGCTGCTGCCGCCAGGCCGGGCGGCCGTGCTGCACGGGCTCGGCGACGCGCTCTTCTACCGCCACGGGCACAACTCCTGGAGCCCGTGCGGCTGGCGCCGGCTCTCCGCGGCCCCGCTGCGCATCGAGAGCGCGGCACGCCGCCTGACCGCCGACGACACCGTGTGGGACGACCCCGCCCGCCACCACTCCTCCGCCGTCGCCGCCCTCCAGGGAGCCGACGGGCGGGTGCTGCTGCTCGGCGCGCTCGGCCTCGACGTACCGCGCCTCACGGCGGACGAGGACACGCTCGCCGGATGGTACGAGCGCGACGGGGCCCCCTGGTTCCTCGCGTACGGCGAAGAAGCGGAGGTCTTCGCCGCCTACGCCCGGCAGCTCGCCGACCGTCTGGGGCACAGCCGCAAGCGGGCCGGCAACGTGTGGTGCAGCTGGTACGCGTACTACGAGAACATCACCGAGGAACAGCTCACCAAGGACATCACCGCCCTGCGCGGACTGCCCTTCGACGTCGTCCAGGTCGACGACGGCTGGGAGCAGACCGTGGGCGACTGGGAGCCCAACGCCAAGTTCCCCTCCGGGATGCGCGCGCTGGCCGACCGGATCACCGACGCGGGGCTGCGGCCCGGGCTGTGGATCGCCCCGTTCATCGTGCTTCCCGGATCCCGTACCGCCCGGGAGCGGCCGGAACTGCTGCTGCGCGACGACCACGGCGAGCCGGTGGTCGCCGGGCACAACTGGGGCACCGGCTACTGGGCGCTCGACCTCACCCGGCCCGCCGCGCAGGACCATCTGCGCGAGACGATCCACCGGGTGAGCCGGCAATGGGGGTTCACCTACCTCAAGGCCGACTTCATCGGGGCAGGCACGGCGGCCGGCGCGCCGTTCGCGGACACCGGGCGCGAGGAGGCCTACCGGCTCGGACTGCGGATCATCCGGGAGGAGGCGGGCCCGGACGCCTATCTGCTGGGCAGCGGCGCACCGCTGCTGCCCTCCCTGGGGCTGCTCGACGGCATCCGCAGCGGCCCCGACGTCGCACCGCTGTGGGAGCACTACGCCACCCGGGACCCCTCCGACGCCCTGGCCCGCAACGCCGTCGTCAACACCCTGCACCGGCTGTGGCAGGCGCCCCTGCTGGAGGTCGACCCGGACGTCGTGTACTTCCGCAGCCGCCTCAACCTGCTGACCGAACAGCAGCAGCGGTGGCTGCGCGACCTCGCGGACATCTGCGGGTTCCGTGCGGTCTCCGATCCGCCGGGATGGCTGCACCCCGACGAACTGGAGGCGATGACCTCGTATCTGTCGGCGCGCCCGCGGGTGCGCAGGCTCGGCCGCTACCGGTTCGCGCTCGACGGGCGGGAGGTCGACTTCACGCCCGCGGTCGCTCCGGAGCGGGAACAGCGGTATCCGATCGCGTGACCTGCGCGGGCACGGCCACCGCCGGGAATTAGTAAACTGCTCAGCATTATCCAGCGGCGGGCACCGGAACCCCTACAGGGAGCACCAGCATGGCGACGACCGGAACAGACCTGTCCCGGATGCGCGAGATGAACCAGCTGTCCATCCTGTGGGCGTTGCGCGGCAACCCGCCTTCCACGGTCACCGAACTGGCGGGCCGGGCCGGGCTGTCCAGGCCCGCCGTGGACGTCCTGGTGCAGGCGCTGGTCGCCGACGGCTGGGCCGTGGTCGAGGAGCCCGGGCCCAGCAGCGTGGTGGGGCGCCCCGCCCGCCGCTTCCGGTTCCGGGCCGACGCCGGCCATGTGCTCGGCATCGACATCGGCGTGCACAAGATCCTGGTCATGCTGAGCGATCTGGAGGGCAACCTCGTGCGGACCGTGCGCCGCCCGGCCGATCCCGAGGCGGCGCCCGAGGCACGGCTCGCGGCGGTCGACCGCGTCATCGACGAGGCGCTGCGCGGCGCCGGCATGACGCCGGCCGACATCTGGGCGGTGACGGTCGGGGTGACAGGACCGGTCGACGCCACCGGCCGCACCACCCTGTTCACCCCGCTGCCCGGATGGCACACCACCGACCCGGCCGCGCACCTCGCGGCCCGCTTCTCCTGCCCGATCCAGGTCGAGAACGACTGCAAGCTGGCCGCCGTGGCCGAACGCTGGAAAGGGGTCGCGCAGGACGCCGACGACATCGTCTTCCTGCTCGCCGGACTGCGCACCGGCGCCGGGCTGATCCTCGACGGCACCCTGCGCCGCGGCCACGGCGGCGCCGCGGGCGAGATCGGCGCGCTGAAGGCCGTGCGATGGCTGACCGCCCCCGGTCATCTGGAGTCGTTCCCCGGCGTGCCCGCGACGGCCGCGCCGGGCGAGGCGGCGGCATGGGTGTTCCAGGCGGCCCGGGACGGCGACCGGGAGGCGAAGGCGGCCGTCCGCCGCTACACCCGCGACCTCGCGGTCGGCGTCGCCGCGCTCGTCCTCGCGCTCGATCCCCAGGTCGTCGTCTACGGCGGCGGGTTCTCCCGGTCCGCCGACGTGGTCCTCGAGCCGCTGCGCCGCGAACTCACCAAACACTGCCTGCGCCTTCCGGAGCTGCGCACCTCCACCCTCGGCGACGAGAGCGTGGCCCTCGGCGGGCTGCGGCTGGCCCTGGACGAGGTCGACAACCGGCTGCTGAGCGACGGACTGGCGGCCCCGAGCGCGCCGCGGCGGTAGGGCGGCGGTGCCCGGGGCGGTGGCGGAACCGGGGGCCGGGCCGCGCGGAACTTAACGGGGGCCCCGAGAGTTTCTACGGTGCTGTAGAGGCATTCGACTGTGTATTCAAGGAGTTCGCATGGCCCTGTGGGACCGCATCAAGGAGTCCGCATCGACGATGCAGACCCAGCTCGTGGCGAAGAAGAACGACCTGAAGAGCGGTGCCTTCCGTGACGCGAGCATGGCGATGTGCGCGCTCGTCGCCGCCGCCGACGGGACCATCGACCCGGCCGAGCGCCAGCGCGTGGCCCAGTTGATCGCCACCAACGAGGTGCTGCAGAACTTCCCCGCGGACGACCTGCGGCGCCGCTTCGAGGAGAACCTGAACAAGCTGACCGCCGACTTCGCCTTCGGCAAGGTCAGCGTGCTCCAGGAGATCGCCAAGGCGAAGAAGAAGCCCGCCGAGGCCCGCGCGGTGATCCAGATCGGCATCGTCATCGGTGGCGCCGACGGCGACTTCGACAAGACGGAGCAGGCGGTGGTCCGAGAGGCGTGCTTCACCCTGGACCTCCCCCCACACGAGTTCGACCTCTGACCCTCCTCCTGGCGCCCCGCCCCGCCGGCGCCCCCGGACCCTGGGCGGGGTGCGGTCGCATCCCGAGTGTTCCGGCTCCTTGACGTGCTCCCTGGCCTAAAGTCCAGGGATTCCGGCCTGGGTCGTCTGACCCTTCCGGGGGCTTCCTGCTTCACCGCGCTGTGCGGGCACGTG
>NZ_JBIWKB010000110.1:0-12630 GCF_044765425.1 Streptomyces sp. NPDC102462
GTGAATCTGCCCGCGTCACCAGCCTCCAGCTCACTGACCTGCACCTTCAGCCCGGTAGGGACTCCAGAACCCCCGAATTGCGCGGAACGCAGGTGCGGCTTTGCCTGGGAAAGGGCCTCTGACCTGCGTCGGAGGCCCTTTCCGATCTTTCAACGGCTTGCCGCGTTAGGTGGCGGAAAGTCCCTCGGAAGTCCCTCGGACAGCGCTGAAAGTCCCTGAAAAGTCCCTGGAGCGGAGAGCAAACGAGGCTCCTGGCCTGGGCATTCGCGACAGCCATTGGAGCAGCACCCTGCGGTCGCAGAGCTTGGTGCGGCCTTGGCCCGATGGGATTACGCGGCCTCGGTGTCGGCCGTAGTGTCAGCCCGCGCTGCCCATTCGGTGCGGGCTGCGGTGAGTCGGGGGTGCATCCTTCGAAGCTCTTCCAGCTGCCCGGCCACCGTTTCGATGAACTCGGCCAGCTGGTCCATCCACTGGGCGGGCCTGGCCGGGCGTGAGGTGGAAGCACAGAGGGCGGCACTGGCCGTCTGCGGCGAGGTGGATCTTCGTGGTCAGCCCGCCGCACGAACGTCCGATGGCGTGGTGGGCGGGTTCGTCGGCCGGGGCCCCTTTTGACGGGCCCCGGCCGCGTTCTGGTGCGCGCGCACGATCGTCGAGTCGACCGAGACAACCCAGTCCAGGTCGCCCTCGGCGTCGGCCTGGGCGAGCAGCGCGGTGAAGACCCGCTTCCACGGGCCGTCGATCGCCCAGTTCCGCCCGGGTGTAGGCACCCTTCCACAAGCCGTACTTGGCGGGCAGGCGCACCCACTGCGAGCCGGTCTGGAACTTCGAGGCGATCGCGTCGATCACCTGCCGGTGATCGCGCGTCGGCCGCAGCCAGGTCCGCTTTACTTTCTGCAAGAAGGACGACGTTCTCCACGAGGCCGCCGACCGCCCGCAACGCCTGGCGTCCTGAGCTCACGCCCCTTCGCCCCGAGTGAGACCAAAGGCAAGATCGTCACCGGCGTGAGCGGGTCGACTCCCAGGCAGGTCTTCCCTCATACGAGTGCAGACCTGCCGATCGAACTCGGGAGCATCCAGAACCCCATAGCGTTGCCAGAGTGGAGTCCAAACGCGTAGCCCAAGGCGTGCCGCTTGAGGAGTACCAACTGACGCGTGCGGACCACCGCCGGCAGCAAGAGGCGGTGGCCACCGCGGACTGGGTACAGCGCCAGGTGGCCAAGGCACCGCGATGGTCCGACGAAAAGTTCAAGGCCATTCAGGAACTGCTGGGTTCGCCCCCTCACCCCTCGGAGTTCGCGCGCTGGCGCGTGCGCCTGTACTGCGGACACGTCCGCGAGGTCAGGCGCTTACGGGGCCAGGAACGGCCCGACGGAGGAGTCACCGACCACGAGCGCTGCGGGGAATGTGGCCTAGACCCTTCGGTGATCGTGGCATTCGAACCACTTGCTGGCGACGGCTGAACGCCGCTTGTTCGGGTCCCGCCGCGCAGCCGGGCCCTTGCCCTGCTCATCGCGTACATGCCTTGACACCCTCGCACCCCCTGCCAGTACGACCCATTTCGCACGCGACTGTGGCCGACGCGGGCAGGACACCGCGCCCTGCAGGTGCAGCAAACCGACCGAGCCTGAGAGCCGCTCCGGACGGCGAAGGGGCAGATCAGAAGCGTTCTCGGTACCCCCAACGTCAGCCGTGCCCAACAAGCCCATGAAAGGGCGAGGCTAGTGACGCGCCATCCTGAAACGGCACGGCCCTACACCCCGTCGCGCCTGAGAGTCGTCTCGCCGAGCCCGAGGGCCATGCTGCCCATGAGCTGACGAGCGAAGTCCTCCAGGACCGAGGGGTTGGTAGCGAAGAACTCCATGACCCGCTCGGTTCGCTGCTCAGGCGAAAGCTCTCTCAGATCCTGCTGCCATGTCTGGGTGGCAGCACCGCCATCCTCGACCTCGGCATTCACGATGAGGCTCCAGAGCGCCTGCTGGGCGTCCTCACGAGCGAGCCAAGTCATGAACATCTGCTGGAACTGCTCGCTCGTCACAGTGACCTTCGGGTCGCTGGTCGCGGTGGCCACATCTTGGGAAGGCTCGTCCGTCTCGACCCCCGGGACAGCAATAGGAGATGTCGTCGTGACCCCGGCCCGCGAGGCCTTCTTCTGGGCTCTGCGGGCCTGCTGCTTCAGCACCAAGGCTTCGCGCTTGGCAACGAGGAACGGCACGGTCTGGGTATGCCACCAGTGGACAACGAGAGGTTTTGCGATTTCTACGAGACCATCGATGATCTGGCCCGCGATGTCAGCCACGGCCTGTTGGCCGGGGGTGAGCCGAGGACGCTGATCCTCCACGTACTCGGTGACGTAGACGATCTCGGGCTTGTCTGCAAAACCTGACTCGTCTTCGGCCTTCAGGCGGATCTCGACGTACTCCGGTCCCTTGTCACTCGTCTTGGGAGTGAACCCACGACTCCAGCCTTCGCTCTTCCGCGAGTCGACGAGACTCTCGCCCTTGGGGATGCGAACAACTGCGTCGACCTCGTCGTACTCCTGGTCCTCGGCCATGCGTCCTCGTCAGTGCTCGGGTCTTCCTCGGCGCTCGGTCGACGAGGATGTCGCGGTAGTAGAACCTCACCCATAACCGTAGCTGTAGCGTCCGACGATTCGGCAAGTTCGGCGAGCGTCGCATCAGCCGCCACGGAGCCGCAGGTCCAAGGTTGTCACCAGTCTCCTTGCCGGATCCGCTCGTCGGACACGATTCCGTAGACGTACCGCCCAGAACGTTCGGGGCATCGTGGAATCTCCGACGGCCCCGCGATCGGCCATGCCTCCAGCGCTGACCTGATCTCGTGCCACTGCACGTTGCGCCGGCTCTCGACGATGACCAGGGTGTAGTGGTTGGTCCGGTAGGTGAAGGACTTGCCGGTCTTCGTGTAGAAGACCTCGCCCTGGTGCTCCTCGATCCGAGGCCTCGCCGTCTCCATGTTGGGACCGACCGGCACCGGCTCGGGCGGAGGTGGCGGCGGCACTGGATGCCCTGCCCACCGGAGCCGTTCCTCCGGCGTTGGCTCCCGGCTACTCCGATACCAGGATGCGCTCCCCGGCACGGTGGTCGAGGTGACCGCCAGCTCTGTTCCGTCCGGCAGCACCCCACGGCCAGGCTCTCGGTAAGGCTCCGCAATCGTGATGTCACGCCGCTCATAGCCGAGCCTGCTGGCAACTGACGCCAGGGTCCCCATCTGAATATTCCCGACGTACGACCACTGGTCCTCGCTGGCATCGTCCGAGAACTCCACGACGCCTACAAGGTAGACCCCGTCCTCGTTCGGGTCCCCGAAGAGCTGCCGCAAGCGGTCGGGTCCAAAGTCGCCCGTCATCTATCCGTCCACCCCTGCATCGCCACTATCAGATTCTCCGTCGATCAACGCGATCACAGTCTCCCTCGCGGCTGAGTCGCGTGCTGCGCCATCCGGGACCCGATCACGGCGACCCTGTTGAGCACCCGGACGGCTTCGTTGAGTGTGGTTGAGGGCGGCAGCACGAAGCGCGCGCCGAACTCGACCTCACCGCTGAGCTTGGCCTGCCCCTCGCCGTAGCCATTGCCGAGGAACGCTGGAGCGCCGAGTTCCTTGAGCCGAGCCACGCCATCCTTCTCCCACTGCAACGTCTTGCGCGGCGGATGTTGTCTCCACGGAATCCAGTCCTCTTGGGTGAGGTACTTCTGCCAGAGCAGCGCAAGGTGATCCCAGTCGTAGGCTTTGGAGGAGGTGACTTGCTGCTGCACGAGGAAGAAGCGGAAGTCGACCCCACGAAGCCCGCTGCTGTCGACGAGCTTGCCAACGTCCTGAGTCGGCAAGCTCTCGGTGGCTTCCCATCGGACGGTGTAACCGCTGCCCGGAATCGGGGCGTCCACGATCGCGACGTACAGGCCACCGGAGCCGATCTCTCGGATGGACTTCGATGAGCCGCCGGGTAAGGCGACGTTGTCGTACATGTAGGCAGCACGAAGCCGGAGGGCGAGGTACAGGTCGATACCGTCGATCTGATTCCAGACGGTGTCGCCATCCACCTCCGGCACCTGGGACTCGATGTGGCTCGTCCAGGCTGTGGCGGTCGTCGCGGCCCACGGCACCGGGGACGAGGTGAAGGGAGCGATGAGCTCCTCCCAGGTGAGGTTCTGCCAGCCCTGGGCATGGGTGGTGTCGAGGCGGATGCGCCGAAGCGAGACCGCCACGAACTGGCAGTCGTCTCGGTCCTCCTCGGCGACGTATTTGTAGTACCGCTCCAGCTGTTCAATTCCGAGGCCGGCAAGCAGCTTCACTTCGACGACAGCGACAACCTGACCGTTCGCCTCCACCACCAGGTCGGGTCGATCCGATGCCTTCCGGCCCCGCGACTTCGAGACCTCCCGACGAATCTGGAGCGGGCCAACAGCCTCGATCCCAAGCACGGAGCGGGTGATCGCCTGGTCGGCATTCATGAGGGTGGCGAGCAGATCGCTCCACGCGTTCTCGCTGTTGATCGAGAGCAGGAAGCGAAGGTCCGGGAGACTGCTCACTCGCTGTCCTCTCCCAGCTCCGCGTCGATGTTGAGCACGCGGATCCCGGACTGCGACTGCGCGAGGAGCACCGCAGCGTTCTCGGCAAGGCGACGGGCGGACTTGAGCCGCAGGTCCAGCTCGACATTGTCACCCCAGCGGACTGACGTTGCGATGGCGAATTCGATCGAACCACCGGACTTCAAGTGGCCGACGATCTCCTTGTGGATGCGGCGGCTGGTGCGCTGACGAGAGCGATCCGTCTTGGCGTTGCGGTAGTTGCTGGCTCGCCTGGCCAGCTCCACGGACTCCCCGATGTAAAGCACGCGGATGCCGTCGTCGTCCACACCGAAATCGTAGCGGTAGAGCCCTGGCACTCTCGGGAGTCCGGGAAACCTCGGCAGGCTGGCTTCGTCAAGCGTGATCGGGCCGGCGCTCAGCCACGAGAACGCAACACGGACGTCGAGCGCCTCCAGTTCCTTGAGCTGGAGCACGTCGAAAGACCCATGACGAGACGCGCCGGTCAGCCGCGGGACCGAGCCGCTCTCGGCGGCCGGGGATCCGGCACCGATCAAGAACCCGAGGTTCTGCAGCCACCGCCGAGAGTCATGCGACTGAAACCGGCTGCGCTTGGCACCTGTCGCAAGGGAGATGACCTGCTTGACCGGCCAACGCACACCATCTACTTCTACCCAGTACTCGCGGATCTCCTCGGGCACGTGACTAGCAAGACGCCCACGAACAAGCGTGGGCGTCAGCTCGAAGGATTCGCCATCGAGGGTGAACTGCATGGAATGGAGGTTAGCCTCGATCGTTCACGAGTCCTCGTCAGTTCGCTGACGGGGACTCTGCGCGTATGGGGTGCGGCTTTTCCGGGGGTGGGGCAGGCTGATGGCACGGTTGTCGCGTGGGGTGGGCGCCGGGTTCCACTCCCGGGGTGGTCGTTCGCGTTGTTAGGACGGTCGAATTGGCTGGTCAGCCGGGGTTCGGGAGGGTCTGGAGCCGGTTCATGGCGCTGGTGATCACGGGCGTCCATGACCATCGGGTGGGCAGACGCAGCCAGTGGCGGCGGCCGGTGTTCACGAACTGAGCGGCGGCGGAGAACAGCCGCAGGGAGCTTCTTGGGTTCCCAGCGGCGGGTATCGCCGGTCAGGGCGAGCATCGGCAGCCAGGCGAGCCGGTGGCCGCCCGGCTGCGGCTCGGCAACGCAGGCTCCAACACCGCCGCCGACCACATCGAAACCGCCCGACTCGCCCTGGCACAACTCCCCAACGCTCTGCGGCGGGGACGGCAGATACTGATCCGCACCAACTCCGGCGGCGGCACCCACGCCTTCCTCGACTGGCTCTCCTGCCGGGGCCGGTGGCTGTCGTATACCGTCGGAATGACCATCACCGACGCCATCCACCAGGCCGTGCTGAAGGTCCCGAAGAAGGCGTGGACGCCGGCCTACGACGCCGGCCGCACCGAGCGCTCCCCGGACCCGGCCTGGCCGTGGTCGACGAACGCGACGAGGGGGTGGTGGCCGAAGGTCTCCTTCCAGGTCGCGGTGGCGTCCTGTTTCTCGGAGTGCGCGAGGGCCAGCACTCCGCCGATGTCCACGATCACCTGGCCGTCGGCGGCCGGACTGTTCGCACCAGCCAGTTCCCAGACCCGCCCCGTGCACGGGAACGTGCGTCCCGGATCGCCGCGAGGGCTTTCGGGCCGGATGCGGCGAGTGTGTCGATGACACGGGAGACCGTGGGATCGGGGGCCACCGGGCCGAACACATCCGGCTCGGCCAGCAGCACCGACCCGGCCTGCGAGACCACCCCACGGCCACCGCCCTCACGGTCCCGTCGCCTCAGCGAGGAGTCGGGACCTGGCGTGGCGGAAGTATGTCGTGTCGAAGCGGGCCAGTGTCTCGTACAGCGGCTTGGCGGCGTGATCCGCCCAGACCGAGGCCCGTGCCCGGTGGGAGGGCGGCTAACGGGGAGCTTTCGATGAGACCCCATGCCGGGGGATCAGGGCACCCTCTCCAGGTACTCCCGGCATCTTCCAGTTCTTAAGAATCTCCCGGCCTAGCTGGCGTGGTAGGCCTCTTCGGCTGACGCCGTCATTGGCAGGAGTGTGGGGCCAGCGAGGTCGGCCGGGACGTTGAGTCCTGCCAGCAGTTCGACGATCTTGTCGATGTTGGTCAGCCGCCTTCCGCCGGACTCCAGCATGGAGAGGAACGCCTGGCTCAGTCCCGTGAGGTCGGCCATGTCACTCTGGCGCAGTCCGGTCGCGATGCGGACGAGGTTACACACCTGGCCGAAGTCCCGCGCGAAGAGCGCCGTCTGAATGTCGGCACGATTCCACACCTCGGCTGGCACAGGTGGCACGACCCGAGGCTTGCTTGGTGCGTTGCGGACACAACTGCCACAGTACGAGCCCTCGTTGTAGCGGCTGAGAATGCACTGGCAGCGGCGGCAGCGCCGAACGGAGCGTCCACTCGGTCCCGTGTCCGAGCCGTAGGTGCGTAAGCCGAACCCCTCCCAGACGCCGGCTTCCCGTTCTTCGCGTCTGCCGCTGGCGGAAGCGGGTCGGTCCGGTACCTCCTCGGCCAGGGCGAACAGTTGGTGAGTCGGGCGGTCAACGGTCATCGCAGGCCCCCCTCCGGAAGTCAGGGGCCAACTCCGCCCAAACGACCCAGCGGTTTCCGGCTTGTTGGGCCACGCCACAGCGGTGGGTCAATGCCTGTAGGAGCCGTGACCCGAACTCGTCCTGCAGAACAGGCCTTTCAGAAGCCGGTCGGTATGAGCCGTCAGCATCGTCGTGGACTTCCAGCCGGAGGCTCTCACTGGTGCGCATAAACCAGGACTCGATCTCTCTGCCCGGCGGTACTCGAACGTGGCGTACGACGTCGCTGAAGATCTCGGAAAGCACGAGTACGGCCGTGTCCTCCATGCGGGACAGACCCCATGCATGTAGCGCACGGCGTAGTTCGTTGCGGGCCAAGCCGACGCACCGCGGGTGGCCACTCCAGCGCAGCACCACCGCGTCGTCGATGCCGTCGGATCCAGTTCTGTCGTCCAGTCGGCGGACAGACACCCTGTTGCCTCCCGTTCAAGCGACGCTCGGTGGTGAAGACCGTAAGCGTCCACGCGGGAGTGGACCCGGAGAAAAATTCCGGGTTCCTCGGTGTGGCTGAACTGGGCCGCTACTTGATGGCCCCAAGGTTCAAGGCAAGATCTCGAACGTCCCGGCGACGCGAGAGCGTGTACAGCCGGCGCACCAACTCGCGAGCGAACTCGTGGGCCCGCAGTTGCTCGGGCGCGATGCGGAAGGCGCGCTTCAGTTCCTCGACGGCATCGTCGATGCGTCCGGCTTCGGCATACGCGCGGGCCACGTCGAGCCGGGCCCGGGCCCGCCGTTCCACAGGAAGTCCGGTGGTCCGGATGTGTGGGGCCATCTCCACGGCCAGCTGGACATCATCGAACTCAAGGGCGAGCGCCAACCGGTGGATCTCGACGTTGGTGGGACCGAAGGAGGTCCACAGCTCGTTGCGGTCGCTGCCGAGCCGCTGCGCTGCCTCGTGCGCCTTGCCCATCATGTGATCGGCCAGCGCCCGGTTTCTCATCCTTGCCGCGGCGACCGCGCCGTTGAGGAAGAGGGTCCCGTACAGGGAGAGTGCGGACGGGGCAGAAGACCACCACCCGCGTTCGAGGCCGTCGGCCGCGTCGAGCGTGACGTTGACCGCCTCCGCCGGCATTCCGGCTCCGAGCTGCACGTGCGCGATGCCCCGTCGGAGAGCGAGCACGACGGATGGATCTCCCGACTCCACCGCCGCCATGTCGCCTTGGTCCACTGCGGTCCACGCGAGATTGGTCTCCCCCAACTTCCGCAGGAGTACCGCTGCCACGTGACACGTCAACGCGAATAACCGTAGCGACTCGGATCTCTCACGACCGGACGACCGCTCCCGCGTCGCCAAACGGGCGTCCGCGAGGAGTCCGGGCGCTCGCTCCGCCAGCTTCGCGTACCGCCCGCTCTGGTAGAGCTCCCAGGCCTCGTTGACCTCCAGGTGCAGGCGTTCCAGGCGAACTGACTCACGTTCGTCGTAGAGCGAGCCCGCCAGGTGACGCGACTGCATCAGCGCTGCCCGGATCGCCGGCACGCTGCCTGCGTCGCGTTCACGGTCTTCCAGCAACCTCGGCGTGCCCTGAAGGTCCTCCAGGTGCACACGCAGTGCCTGGGCCAGGTCCGTCAGCATCTTCACGTTGTTGACCGGGATACGCCCGGACTCAATCCGGTACATCCAGTCCTCGGAGCGCCCCAGGAGCTGACCGAGCTGCCGCTGGCTCAGCCCGCGGCGCTGCCGGTAGAACCGCACACGTTTGCCGAAGGGCAGATGATCGGTCATGCCTCGCATGGGCTCGCTCCCGTCCCGCCACTGCCAGGAGTATCCACACGCAATGACCGCCCGCGCCAGACGCGTAGCCGCGCGAGGTCGCAGCGGACCCGGACCGTAGGCTGAGGCCCATGGCCCTCAATGAGCAGGAACAGCGCATGGCGCGGCCCCGTATGGCGGCCGGTGCGCTGTTCTTCAACGCCGACGGACACGTCCTCCTCGTCCAGCCTTCCTACAAGCCGATGTGGGAGATCCCCGGCGGTTATGTCGAGCATGCGGAGTCGCCCTTGGCCGCCTGCCGACGGGAAGTAGGGGAGGAGCTCGGAATCACTCCGCCGATCGGCATTCTCCTCGCCGTCGACTGGGCTCCGAGTGACGCCGAGGGCGACAAGGTTCTGTACGTCTTCGACGGCGGGGAACTCACCCCAGAGGACTTCGCTTCCATCAAGGTCGCTCCCGACGAGCTTCTCACCGCCGAGTTCTTTCCACCCGAGCAACTCGACGAGCTCCTGATCCCGAGGCTGTCACGCAGGGTGAAGGCCGCGATTGCCTCGCGAGCCAACGGCGGCCCCGTGTACCTCGAACACGGGGAGCAGCCGAGGCCGTAGTTCTCGTGCGGCGGCGGGCGATCGACTCAGCCCACGGTGTCGGCTTGCCCCGTACGGCTGATGCGCGGAGCGAGGTCCAGTATCTCCGAACGCAGCTGCCCGCAGGCGGCGGCCGCCTCGCGCCCGGCGGACAGGTGATGCGATACGACCCAGCCCTCCAGATCGCGGGACAGCGCGGCGATGAAGTCCGCTTCCCTGGTGCTCGGGCGTAGGGGACTGCCGTGCACGGGGTTGATGCTGGAGAGCCGCAGCAGGACGAAGCGGCCAGCGTACGGAGCGAGCAGTTGTGTGAGTGCGGCCTCGTCCGCCGGCCGCGTGTTGTGCTCGCAGAGGACGTAGTTCACTACCACCGGGCGTTGCTCGGCGATGGCGGCCCACAGTGGTAGCACGGTCGCGGGATCGTCCGCGCGGGGGATTACCATGCGGCGCTGAGTCGCGGTGGCGCCGTGCAGGGAGAACATGAAGCGGTCCGGTAACCAGGCGTTGGCCCGCAGGAGCCTTCGAACCCACCCCTGTGGGGCAATGCTGGTTACCTTCACCTGCTTCGCCAAGTCCCGGTCCGCAATCGTTCTCGCTGCTGAGGTGACATGGATCCAGTTCGCGGCGACATCCCCGACTCCGGCGAAGTCGACCCAGACGAGGGGGCCTTGGGGGGTTAGAACGGGTTCCGCCACCGCTTGCACTGCCGCGGTGATCTCCTCCGGCTGCAGATTCCGAACGAAGGGTGTACGCGCGAAAGTGGTAGCGCAATGCGTACAGCCGTACCTGCATCCTGCCTGGGCGGACATGCACACCGAGTAGGCTTCGTGGTCGCCTTCCCAGAGCCGTACGGCCTCGAAGGTGGACCTGTCGGGCGTTCCGAAGACGTACTTCGTGCTCCTGCCGGGCGGCACGTTGAGGGTCGAGAGGATCTCAACGGGCACTGCGGCGCGTGACGTTCCATCCATCGTCAGGATGCCCTTCCGTGAGGAGCGCGGCGGAGTTCGCGATAAGGGCGCCAGAATTCCTTTGCGTATCGCTTGAGCGCGTCAGTAGCCAAACGAGTGGGTATCTTCGTTTAAATTTCTTCGGAGCGTAGAACCTGATCGACGACGGATTCAAATCACACGGGTGATATGCCCCCCGTCCCGATGGGCACAAGTGTTCATCTCTTTCGATGTCCCGCCTCGATTGGGTATGGACCGCTGGCAGATCTGGGGCCACTCCATGGATGTCCGCTCCAACAGGCCCGGAAGACGGTCGGTGCGACCACGATCAGGCCGGCGTCGGCGGCCGCGATCGCGGTGGTGCGCGCCCGTGCCTGAAACCTGCCCGACGTAGACCGGGGAGTACCGAGAGGCGGCTCATGGGCGACGTACCGACTTTGGCGTGATCTTGCCACCGCATCTCTGGTGTTCCCGCTATGCTCGTTGGCAACGCGTTGATGGAGACGAGTAGCTTCGGGATCACGTGAGCCGAGAGAATTGCCGGTAGCTGGGAAGGCAATCTCGCGCCCCGATGCGAAGACACTCCTGAGTGCGGGGAGGAACGGTCTTTCGACCCAATGCCCCGTCGGTCGGCCCCCGTCATCGGGCTTGAATGAGGCCGCCGCTCTCGCTGAGCGGCGGTAAAGGCGCGGTGGCACCGCGAGTACCCTTCTCGTCCGCGCCCCCAAGGGATCATGACGACGCCCCTGGGAGGGCTGCGATGATCCACACGACTAGCCGCGTACTGGTGTCCGACCTGCGAGAACACGTCGGGCAGACCGTATCCGTGTCGGGCTGGGTGAACACGCTCCGCCTGCAGAGCAAGATGCAGTTCGTTGTCGTCCGTGACCACACCGGCATGGTGCAGGTCACTCACAAGCGCTCGGGCGGAGGCGACGAGGTCGAGGCCGCCCTGGAGGGACTGACCACGGAGTCCGCCATCCGGATCACCGGCCGCGTGGTCGAGAACCCGATCGTGAAGCTCGGCGGCCTTGAGGTCGTTCCCGAGTCGGTCGAGATCCTGAACCGGGCTGAGACGCCGCTGCCCATCGACGAGCACACAGGGCTGGAGCACCGCCTCGACTGGCGGTTCCTGGACGTGCGGCGCCGGCCTCAGGCGCAACTGCTGTTCGCCGTGCAGACCACGTTCGAGCAGGGAATGCGCGAGTACGCCTACGCGCAGGGGTGCACCGAGATGCACACGCCGAAGCTGATGGGAACGGCGTCCGAGTCCGGAGCCGAGGTGTTCGAACTCGGTTACTTCGACCGCTCCGCGTATCTGGCACAGTCGCCACAGTTCTTCAAGCAGATGGCCATCGCGGCGGGCATCGACAGGGTCTTCGAGATCGGACCCGTGTTCCGAGCCGAGCCGTCGTTCACGTCCCGGCACGCGACCGAGTTCACGGGAGTGGACGTCGAGCTTGCCTGGATCAACGGCGTCGAGGACGTGATGGCGTTCGAGGAGCAGATGCTCACGCATGGCATCGCCAAGGTCGCCGACTTGCACGGCGACGCGATCAGGGAGACCTTCGGCGTCGAGGTCGTGGTGCCGGCGACGCCGTTCCCGCGCGTCACCATGGCCGAGGCGCAGAAGATCCTGCGGGCGAAGGGCTGGGACCCGGAGGGGGTGAAGGAGGACCTGGACCCGGAGGGCGAGCGCGGTATCGCCTCCTACGTGAAGGAGGAGACCGGGCACGAGTGGGTGTTCATCACCCACTATCCGACGAGCATCCGGCCCTTCTACCACATGAGGCCGGCGGACAACCCGGGCCTGACACTCAGCTTCGACCTGCTGTGGAAGGGGCTGGAGGTGACTACCGGCGCCCAGCGTGAGCACCGCTACGACGTGCTGCTCAAGCAGGCTGCGGAAAAGGGCATGAGCACCGGGCCCATGCAGGACTACCTGAACTGCTTCCGCTACGGTTGTCCGCCCCACGGCGGTCTGGGCATGGGGCTCGGCCGCGTGCTGATGGTGCTGCTTGGCCTCGATTCGCTTCGGGAAGCCACGTTCCTCTTCCGGGGGCCGAACCGACTGACTCCGTAGAGACAGGGAACCGGGCCCGCCCCACTAGCCTCGCGCTTTCATGGCGTGCTCGTCCACGTCTTGATCAAATAAACGGAGAGTGCTCCTGACCTGCAACGATGGGACTTGTCTAGGGTCC
>NZ_JBIWKB010000111.1:0-11845 GCF_044765425.1 Streptomyces sp. NPDC102462
CCGGGCCCTCAGCCTGCCCCAACCCCGAAAAGACCCCACCGCACAGACACAGAGTCCCCGTCAGCAAGCTGACGGGGACTCATGAATGATCGAGGTTAAGAATGAATTCTCCGGCGATCCACGATCCATGGTTTCTTCACCGGTACCTCTCTCGTTTATAAGCCGCAGGCCATGGTGCGAGGCGTTCATGCCGTCCTCGTTCGGCACGTGCCGTCACGATCCATGGCCGCCGCGACAGCGCCCGGCCCCTCCTCCCCGGTCCCGGGGCCGAGGTCGACTGACCCCTTCTTCGAACAGGAAGACAACGAGAGTGCGACACACCCTGAGCAAGGGCATGGTCATGGCCGCCGCCGCGACGAGCGTCCTGGTGGGCGGATCCGACGCGTATGCCGCCCCCCAGGTGCAAGGAATCACGCTGGACGTGCCCGACGCGCTGTCGGGCAACACCGTCCAGGTGTCGGTAGACCTGCCGGTCGACGTGTGCGGCAACAGCATCCAGGCGCTCGCCCCGGCGGTCCCCGGCACCTCCTGCGCGCCCACGACGGCCGACAAACCGAACACACCTGCCCTGCCCGACCATGCTTCCGACGGCGCCACCTCATCCATCACCCGCCCCCAACCACCCACCACAACCCCGGACACCACGGCACGGCCGCCCCAGGTACTGTCCGGCAACACCGTCAACGCGACGGTGGACCTGCCGGTCGACGTATGCGGCAACGCCATCCAGGCCCTCACCCCGGCGGCCACCGGCACCTCCTGCGCCCCCACGACGGCCGACAACCCGGCACCCGCCCCGGCACGGCCCACCACCAACGCACCCAACCGCGCCGAACCGGCAACCACCACGGACACGCCCCCCGTACTGTCCGGCAACACCGTCAACACAACGGTGAACCTGCCCGTCGACGTATGCGGCAACACCATCCAGGCCCTCACCCCGGCCACCTCCAGCACCGCCTGCGCACCCACCACGGCCGACAACCCGGCACCCACCCCGGCACGGCCCACCACCAACACACCGACCACGACGGACAACCGCACCGAACCGGCAACCACCACGGACACGCCCCCCGTACTGTCCGGCAACACCGTCAACACAACGGTGAACCTGCCCGTCGACGTATGCGGCAACACCATCCAGGCCCTCACCCCGGCCACCTCCAGCACCGCCTGCGCACCCACCACGGCCGACAACCCGGCACCCACCCCGGCACGGCCCGCCACCAACACACCGACCACGACGGACAACCGCACCGAACCGGCAACCACCACGGACACGCCCCCCGTACTGTCCGGCAACACCGTCAACACAACGGTGAACCTGCCGGTCGACGTGTGCGGCAACACCATCCAGGCCCTCACCCCGGCCGCCCCCGGCACCCCCTGCGCCGACGCCCCGGACGGCGACGGTCCGTCCACCTCCCGGCCCCAGACCGACGGGCCCGCCGAGACGCCGGATCGCGGACCGGCCGGTCCCGGGGTCACGCCCCCGTCGGATCGCGGACCGGCCGGTCCGGGGGTCACGCCGCCGTCGGATCGGGGGTCGGCCACTCCGCCCGTCTCCCTGCCCTCGGTGCCGATCACGCTGCCGTCCGTCCCCGGAGTACCCCTCTACCCGGCCGGGCCCACCACGCAGCCCCCCTCGGGGATCGTCACGCCCGGCGTCCCGGCCCTGAACCTGCCGCCCGTAGCCCTGCCCACGGTGCCGATCACGCTGCCGTCCGTCCCCGGAGTACCCCTCTACCCGGCCGGGCCCACGACGCAGCCCCCCTCGGGGATCGTCACGCCCGGCGTCCCGGCCCTGAACCTGCCGCCCGTAGCCATCTCGGTGCCGGCGATCTCAACGCCCGCGACCGGCGGCACCACGCCGACGACGCCCGCGGCCACGGACGGCGGTCCGGTCGGCCCGACGGACTCGTCTCCCGGCGCTCCGACGGCACCCCAGACGCCGCAGCAGGGCCCCGCGACGCCCTCCACCCCGCCGGCCTCTTCGCCCTCCTCCCCCACGGTGCCCCAGCAGCCGGTGCCTCCCGCGGGGTCGGAGTCCTCGACGCCTACCGCCCCCGCCGCCCCGGCAGGGTCCAAGCCTTCGGACCGCGGCCCGGTCACCGTCCCGGCGACCCCGCTGTCGCCGACGCGGGTGCCGACCACGGCCACCGTCTCGACGGTCACGACCGTCCCGGCGTCCGAGCCGGACGACAGCGGCCCGGCCACCACGGCGACGGTGCCCGCGCAGTCCGCGGGCCTTCCCACGACCCCCACCGGCACCATCCCGACGGCGCCGCTGTCGCCGGGTGACGAGCCGGCCACCTCGACGGCCGCGGCGCCCGCCAAAACGGGCGGGATGGCCAGCACGGGCACCGACGTGATGCTCACGGCCGGCGGCGCCGTCGCCGCGCTGCTGGCGGGCGGGGCCATCGTGTACCGCCGCCGAATCTCCCGCCGGTAGCGCCGACGGCACCGGCGGGGTCCGCCCCGCCGGTGCCGGCCGGACAGCGGCGGCACGAGTGGCTGCGTGCGGCCGCGCCGGACGGGTACGGCTTGCCCTGCTGCCCTTCAAGGGGGTCAGCGGGGCAAGCCGGTCGGTGGGCCCCGACCAGCGTTCCGCGGAGCCGCACCGACCGCCTGACGCCCCAGCAGCTCCAGGCCTTGTTACTGGCCGATGGAGCCCTGTTGGACAGGGGAACGACGCAACGCCCTTCCCACAGCACCTCCCTGCGGCCCGATCGGCTCGGGGGCGCTGGAGAACTCGTCGCCCGCCTCGCTGTACGGAAGAGCCGTCCTTGCGGCCATGGCCAGGGCGATCTCCGCGATGCGCTCACTGGCCTTGCCGTCGCCGAAGGGACACGGCCGGCCGGCCAGCGCACTCACCAGGTCGGGGTTGAGCAGGATCCGAGTGATCTCCTCGGAGATCTCCTCCTTGTGACGCACGCGCACGGCGAAGCCGGCCGCGATCGCCTCGGGCCGCTCCGTGTTCTTCCTGACCACGATCAGCGGCTTCTTGATGATCGTGCACTCCTCCTGGATCCCGCCCGAGTCGGAGATCAGCAGGCGCGCGCTGCCGGCCAGCGAGAGGAAGGCCGAGTGGTCGAGCGGGGGAATGCAGCGCAGTCGCGCCAGCGGTCCGGCCAGGCCGAAGGCGTGGGCGCTGCTGACCGTCCTCGGATGCACCGGGAAAACCACCGGAATCGGCGCCTCGGCAAGCGCGTCGATGATCTCGGACAGCCGCTCCGGGGAATCCGTGTTCTCCGGACGGTGGATCGTCGCGATAATGAACTCGTTCTCCGTGAGGCCATGCCGGTCGAGTAATTCACGGGTTTCCAGTGGCCCCGGCATGGATTCCCGGGTGGCCTCCACGATGGTGTTGCCCGTCACCCTGATCCTGTGCAGCGGGATTCCCTCGGAGACGAGGTTCGCGGCATTCCATGACGTGGGGGCGCAGTGCACGTCGGCGAGGACGGACACCAGTCGCCGGTTGATCTCCTCCGGCATGGTCCGGTCGTTGGACCGGAGACCCGCTTCCACGTGCAGGACGGGGATTCCGCAGTAGTTCGCGGCCTGCGCGCCCGCCAATGTCGCGTTGGTGTCGCCCTGCACGATCACCACCTTCGGGGGCAACTCTCGGAAGTACTCGGCGAGTTGATGAGTGGCCCGCGCGACCTGCACACTTCGGTGGGCGGCGCTGATCCCGGTGAGCCGCACTTGCGGCTCGGGGAGTTTGAACGCGTGGAAGAAACTGTCGGAGAGTTCCCTGTCGTAGTGCTGCCCGGTGTAGAAGATCGAGGCACGTGGTCCGAGACCGCGGATCACTCCGGCCAGCTTGATGATCTCCGGACGCGTGCCCAGCACCACCGCGATGTCGTTTGTCTCGTTCATGGGTCATTGGCTCCAATACAGAACGGGATGGTTGGCGCGCCCCATGCGGAGCGAGGCACTTCTAGGCACGGAAGAGGCTGTTGAGTTCGTCGATCTCCTGATGCAGACGGCTGCATGCGCCGCATTCCTTGACATGCAGTGCCATCTCTTCGGATGCGCACTCACTGAGACGTCCGCGGGAATATGCGGCAAGCCTTCGCACATAGCCGGAGCACTGACCGTGATATCTCCGCTGGCCGAGATGAACCGTGAGATATGCCTGCCGCAGCCCTTCCTTCGCCCTGTAGGCCAGGGCCGCGACGCTGTTCGGGCTGATGCCCATGCTGCTGGCGATCGCCGCGGGCTGCTGGGACTGCACGATGGTGAACCAGAGGACGGTTCGCCACCGGTCCGAGAGGGAGGCGAGCGCTTCCAACGCCAGCCCGTTCTCATAGTTCTTGAGGGCTTCGTATCCGGCCGAGGCCGCGCACTCCACCTCGTAGAGGCTGACGTCAGGCACATACACCTGGCGGCCCGCGTTCCTGCCCCATTCGGCCACCACGTTGCGCAGGACCTTGAGCAGATAGCTGCGGAAGGAGCTGGACGGGCCGCCGCCCGACCGCAGTGCCTGTAGGACGCGGGAGAACGCCTCGGCCACGTAATCCTGTGCGGTGTGGGCGTCGTCGGCGTGCATCGCGGCCAGTCGGGTGGCGGCTCTGCGATGCCGGGTGAAGAGTTCCGCGAAGGCATCGGCATCGCCGTCTCGCACTAATTGAGCCAGCTCTTGGTCACTTAACTCGGTTGCCGCGGGGTCGGCGCCCTGGGGGTCCGAAGGGCTGACCGGCGGCGTACGATGTCTGGTTGAATTCGACAAGGACGGCTCCTGGACGAGGATTCGCCGAGGGCGTTCACGGGCGCACGATGAATCCCATCGATTTTCTTGAGAGTCGCCGAGACTCGATAAGCAGAGCGGGTCCTCAGCTCAGGCACGACGGACGGCGTGGTGACATGCCGCTCCTTATGTCCGGGCCCAGGGGGTAGGTACGGGGATCGTCGGACCGGCTCAGGTCATCCGTTGCTCGGATCGTATCCGTGGGGTGCCGTAAAACGTGTTCGGGATCGATACGCCGCCCGTTGCTTGAGGAGCCATTGACTGCGAACTCTCAGGAAGGTTCCCAGCATTACGCTGAGAACGGACGGCCACGGGCGCCGCGCAAGCCGGGAAGCAAGGAGGCGCCGATCCAGGTCATCACGGCTTTGTCTCCCATGATCGCTGCGGAGGTTTGCCACCCCTTTATATGGCCTTCGCTTCTTCTCGGGGTGAATCCACGCCGTACGCCCAGCGGAAGATGCTACCTTCAGGTCCAGGAAGATCGGATCGTCCCACCCTTGCCGCCACGCTGAACCGGGAGTTCGCGTCGCGGCGCCGACGTTCGCCAGCGCACCGGGACATGACGTCGTATCACTCGTTCAGCGGCGTATTACCCATTCCGGTCCGCGCGTGTCCGTGAACCATGAACGGGGAGCCGGACCAGTCACCGATGGGCCGTCGTTCTCACGCCGTCATGCGGCGGTCCCGACTTCCTCGATATGAAAGGCGTCGCCTCAGCAGGATCACGGTCATCCTGTGCGCCGAAGACCATGGCCCGGTTTTCTCCGCCGAGGCGGCGCCACCCGAACGAACACGGACTGCCGATGTGCGAGGGGAATCCTTGGCCCGCAAATCCGACGTACCCCGTCAGCCGCAGACGATCCACCGAAGCATTCCCCTCCGTTCCGCCGACGGGCGGCACGGGGTGGGCAGGGCGCCGGGCCACCACCTTTGGCCGCGCACGCCGGCGGTGCGGCCGGCCGCTGTCACCGCCGATCGGAACAAGGAACGGATGGCCCCGTGCGGACCACGCTGACCAGGCGTTCTCGCGGATTCCTGCTCTGCACGGTGCTGACTCTCGGCCTGTCCTCGTCGCCTGCCCCCGCCGCGTGGGCGGACGACGAGGCAGGCCCGTTGAACGGTTCGGGGGCCACCTCGCAACTCCAGGTGCAGAGCCTGTACGAGGAGGCGGCACGTGCCGCAGGACGGCACGAGGCATACCGGCGCAGTGCCGAGGTCCAGGCGACGGCCGTGCGGCTGCTCCGGTCCGAACTCGCGCGTCAACGCAGCGATCTACGCGAACTCAAGTCCGACGTCGGCGAGTTGGCCCGGATCCAGTACCGCGGTGGCCTGCTCCCCGACACGCTGTTGGCCCTGACGAGGTCCACCCGCCGTGATGCGCTGCGGAATCTGAGCCTCGTACGCAGCGCACACCACGGTCTGACGTCCTCCTTGCGACGTGTGCAGCGGAACACGGTGGACCTCACCGAGGCAGAGCAGAAGGCCATGGCCGGACTGCGTCTGCTGCGGACGCTCCAGGAGCAGCAGGCGGCGGCCAAGCGGGACATTCAGGCGAAGCTCCGCCGGGCCCGCGCGCTCCAGGAGGCGCAAGCGCGGCGCGCGGTCACTCCCTGCCGGGACGGGTCCACCCCGGTCCACCGCGATCTGTCCTCTCTCCCGCTTCCCGTCCGCTCACGCGACCAGTGGACCCTGCCGGTTCAGGGCTATGTGCTCTCGGCGGGGTTCGGGGCGCAGGGCTCGCACTGGGCGCATCGGCACACCGGACAGGACTTCGCCGTCCCGGTGGGTACGCCGGTACGTGCCGTGGGCGCCGGAGTGGTCGTCGCGGCCGGTTGTGACGGGCCCTTCGGCAACAACATCGTCATCCGGCACGACAACGGCTACCACACGCAGTACGCCCATCTTTCGGTGCTCCGGGTGAGTGCGGGAGACAGCGTCGGACCGGGTGATCCGATCGCGCTTTCCGGTAACTCCGGTAATTCCTCGGGGCCGCATCTTCATTTCGAGGTGCGGGTCACCCAGGAATTCGGCTCGGAAGTGGATCCGGTCGTCTGGATGCAAGAACACGGCGTAACTTTTTAGCCCTCCACCCGATCGTCAAGAGTTATCATCTGAAAATTCATCAATTTCAGTTGGAAGGCGCTTCCGCAAGCGTCGGGTGCGACACGGAAGGACTACTATGACCCACGCACGGCCCGCCTACTCCGTGTACGTCAGGGGAGTGACTCTTTCTCTTGATCTTCGTGTCCTCCTCCTGCTGAACGAGCGCGATGAATGGGAGCTTCCTGGAGGGCGCCTCGAACGTGGTGAATCACCAGAACAGTGCGTGGTCCGCGAGATCGCGGAGGAGTCCGGATGGCAGACGATGGCCGGCCCGCTGCTGGATGTCTGGTCGCACGAACCGGAGCCCGGCCGCAGCGTCCTCACCGTCACCTACGGATGCCCCGTGCTGACACCGCACGCCACCCCCGTGCCGAGCGACGAGCACCGGCAACTCGGCCTGTTCAGCCCCAACGAACTGCACAGGGTGCGGATGCACGAGGGATGCAGAAACTCCGTCACCGCCTGGCTCAAGGCGGCCCCGACGGTACGGGTGCGAGCAGGCCAGGGGGTCCTCATGGACGGACGATGGGGCCCGACGCACCCCGGCACCGCGCGGGCGTGCCCGAGCCCGGCGCACTCCATGTGCTGCGCCTGTCAGTGACGCCTCCCTGATCCGACCGCCGACCAGCAGTGCCGCTTCCGCCGACCAGCAGTGCCGCTTCTACCGAGACAAGGGGTGACCGAGAGCATGGAGTCTTTCCTTGTGGTCATCTTGCTCTTCTGCGTGCTCTCCCTGAACGCGTTCTGTGCGTACTTCTGTCTGAGGTACGCCGTCGCGCCCAGGCGAAGAAGGGCCACTGGGGCGAGTCGGCGGGGCGTGCCGCAGCCGCGGTCCTCGCCGGAACCGCCCCGCACTTCCTCGCGGCCCGGTGCCGTGCTCGTCCCCCGTCAACGCGGCACGTCGCGCAGCGAGAGGTGACTCGGGCAGCCGTGTGGCGGTCGGTGCCGGGCTCCGGGCCGCCGGGGAAGGGCACAGGGCCCTGACCCCTTGGGCCCGGGAGCCCGAAGCCCCCGGTGCGGAACCGGCCGTGCCTGGGTGTTACATCGCCGGCGTGCCGGCGCCGCGACGGCGGCGGTAGAGGACGACGCCGGCCCCGGTCGCGGCAGCGGCGGCGACGCCCGCCCCGACCACCGGGTCGACCATCGGAACCGCCAGGATGTTGGTGTTGGCGGAGGAGACGTTGTTGTCGGTGTTGGGGTCGGCCTCGACACCGTCGACGGTCGCCGTGTTGGTCATCCGGAATCCGTTCGGGCCGGCGGTGCCGGTGACGGAGATGATGGCGCTGGAGCCCACGGGCAGGGCGCCGCCCTGGCAGGTGATGGTGCCGTTGGCCTGGCCGCAGTTGGCGGACGAGGTGGTGACGCTCGGGTTGAGCAGCCCCGTGGGGATCTGGTCGGTGACGACCCACCCGGTGGAGGCGTTGGGACCGTAGTTGGTGACGGCGATCTGGTAGGTGATCGGGTCTCCCGCGTTCCCCAGCGCCGGACCTGCCTTGGCGATGGACAGGTCGGCCGAGCCCTCGGCCGCGGCCGCCTGCGGGGCGGCCAGCAGCCCGAGCGCACCCCCTGCGGCACCGCCCACCGTGAGCATGATGGCGAGCATCCGCCTTGAGTACTTCTTCATGTGCCTTACTCACCTATCGGGTTGAAGAACCCCTTCCGTTGTCGGAAGGGGTATACGTATCAGATCGTCGGGCTTGTTCCGCATGACGGCCGACTGTCCAGACAGGTGAAGCCACCTGAGAAGGCGCATCGACTCCGGCAGCCCGAGGCCCGTCCGGCACGGCCGCGCCGGCACTGGTTGCCGCACGTCCACGGCGGCCAGCGGGCCCACGGCTCCTAGCCCGCCTCGTCCTCGGCGAGGAAACCCTTGGGCGCGATCCGGGGCGATCGCCGACACCCCATCGACGCGACCGGCCCCGTCGCACCCCACGGCGCGGGTGCCCTGTCACGTCCTACCAGGGGCACTCACCGGTAATCCGCCGACCGCAACAACACATCCGCGCCGCCCCGCAGGCGCACGACTCCCAGCCCGCCTCGTCCTCAAGGAAGAGGGCTCGATCCCGGGCGGACGTGGGCCCCCGTCGAGGCGCCTCGGCGCCCCTGAGGAACGGCACCGGACGCCGCGGGGGCCTGCACGCATGCGGGTGGCGGTCGGTGCGCCGGGGCTGCCGTGGCGGTCGGTGCGCCGGGGCCTTCGAGGGCACTCACTCACCTGTGATCCCGGGACCGTGACGGTGCGGCTGGGGAGACGATTCCGTTGCCGGGGCCGGTCTTCCGTCCTGTGCACCGTCGAGCCGTCCGTGCGGCTCCTTGCCGCGGTCGGCCGTGACAGGGATGGCCGCGCGACCGGCGAATGCCCTCGGGACCTGCGGCCATGCGCGCAGGAAGGGGACGCCACGGACCGCGCTCACGCATTGACGATCAACCGATGTGATATGGGTGGATCTTCAATTCACCTGACAATTCGTTCCCTGCGGACGGTCCTTGCCCAACTGTTGCTGCACGGATGTGTGAGCCAGGACGCCACCGCTCCCAGATTCCTCTCGGTGAGAAACATGTCCCTGACTTTCGCCCACCCGCGCACGACTCATGTCCCAGCCCCGGCCACCGGCACCCCCGCCCGTATTCTGCATGTCGTCGAATCACGCGCCCGGAACGCCTTTTCCGCGCTGGGCGAGTATCTTTCCGCGGCCCGTCATCTGGAGCACTGGGTACTCGTCACAGAACCGTGCGGTCCTTCGGGAATTCCCCCCGGGATCCGCGGGGCCAGGATCGCTGCCCTGCCCAGCGGGCACCGCGCCCGGCTGCGCGCCATCGGCGACGCCTACGCCGAGATCGGACCCGATCGGGTGCACGCGCACTCGTTCGGCGCGGGGGTGTATGTGCGTCTTTCGCCCAGCATCCCGACGGACGCCATCGTCTACAGCCCGCACTGCTACGCCTTCGAACGCCAGGACCTGCGGGCCACGGCAAGGATCGTCGCCCTCGCCTGCGAATACCTGCTCGCGCCGCGTACCGATGTGGTGGCCGTGTGCACGCCTCGGGAGGGACAGTTGGCGGCGTGCCTGCAGCCCTCGGGGAGGATCGTCCACGTACCCCGGGTACCGCACGGCGGTGTGCTCGACCCGACCGACGTGCCGCCTCCCGTGGCCGCGGGGGCGACGGCGGTCGCCATGGGTCCGCTGAGCCCGCAACGGGATCCCGCCTTCTTCGCGCGCGCTGCCGCCGCGGCGGACTCGGACACCACGTGGATCTGGATCGGCGACGGGGAGCCCCGCTATCGCCGTCTTCTGGAGAGTGCGGGGATCTGCGTCACGGGGCGGCTGCCGCGCAGGAACGCGCTGCGTCTGCTGCGGACCGCCGATGTGTATGTGCACACCGCGGCCTGGGAGGGAAGCCATGACACCCTGCTCCAGGCGGCGGTGGCCGGCCTGCCCGTCGTGGCCCGCTCGATCCCGGCGCTCAGGGCGCTCCGGCTTCCCGGGCTGGCCCCTACTCCCGAGATCCTGGCCGACACGGTGCTGCGTCTGCTCGATTCGCCGGTCGACCGCCGTATCCATTCCGAGGCCGCCAGACGCGCCTTTCGATGCCACACCCGTACCACCCAGGCCGCCCGGCTGCTCGCCCTCTACGGCTCCGGCAACTGACGCGGTCCACCCAGGAGCCGGAACCGGGAAAGGTGCCCTCTGCCCAGGAGTCGGGGTCGGGGTGGGCCCGGGCCGTGAGGTTGATGCGCTGGGGTGCGGCCCTGTTGACCCGCGAGGCGGGGCCCTGTCGATCCCTGGGGCTGCGCCTTGTTTTCTTGGTGCGTCTGCCGGGGAGTGCCCCTCACCCGGAAGGGAGACGGGTGAGGGGCACCAGGCCGCAAACCCGTGTGCACGCCGAACAACGACGGCGCACACACGGGCTTGCCGAATGTGACGAGCCGACCCTTTTGAGGCTGCCTCGTCAATGCGGACCATATTCATTGAAATGGCCGCGGGAACTGCTCATACGCAAACAGTTCCATGGCCGTCGCAAAAGAGACCTGGGGGCTGGTTCTCTGTGCAATCGGCCGAGCCGACATTAGCAGATACCGATCAATTCACTGCCGTACTGCCGGGGCGTCCGCTTCCTTCCGCACGACCAGTACCGGAAGCGGACCCGAGAGAGGTTACCCCCCTCGGAGAGCGGATCCGGCCCAACCGCGGCACGATGCGGTGATGCTGCCCGGTACACCACCCGTGCGAGGGAATCTGCCTCCGTGCGGGCCCTGTTCCAGTGCTCCGCGCGGTACACGTATACGCATCCACACCCGGACTGGAAATCATCTGATGCGCATGTCCATGCCCACCCGTCCTCCCGGGGCCACGATCGAGGGTGCCGTGACCGCTGTTCGTCCGCAGGGGAATTTCTGTGATGCGACGACCGACGCGTTCCTCAGGGGGATGCTGCGTGCCGTCAATTCGGTGCGGGCCCGCCATCACGCGCCACCCGTGCGGCTGCATGACGGGCTGACCCGTTACGCGCGATCGAGGGTGCGGGAGGTTTCCCGGGGCACCGGGCCCGGTGGCGGCGACAGGGGATTCCGCCTCAGGGCGAGCGAAGTCCTCTACTGGGGCAGCAGTGATCAGCGGCGCTCGGGGGCGGCCGACGCCCGTGAGGCCGTCGAGCAGTGGTACACCGAGGCGCCGGAATACGATTTCGACAACCCGGGCTTCAATCCGCGAGCCGGCCACTTCACTCAGCTGGTCTGGCGAGAAAGCGTCCTGATGGGCGCCGCCCGGGCGGTCGGCGGAGCGCCGGGTAAGTTCGAGACGTTCATCGCGGTCGAATTCGAGCACCGGGGGAATGTCGAAGGGGAATTCATGCGCAATGTCTTTCCCGCCGTACGCAGGGGATACCGGCTCTTCCTCCGCTAGTGTCTCGTGACCCTGATTGAGTTACTTCGAGTTGTTATTGACGAGTTTCTTCACGCTGGTCTGGACGAGTCGGACCTTGGCGAGGATC
>NZ_JBIWKB010000112.1:0-11657 GCF_044765425.1 Streptomyces sp. NPDC102462
GTGAAGGGTGAGGTGATCAAGACGGTGCCGGAGTCGAAGATCGTCGAGACCCTGATCGAGGAGGCGATGAAGATCGCCGAGCAGATGGAGTCCGACGGCGCCGCGTCGGGCGCCCCCACCGTCACGGGGACACCGGCAGTGACAGTGAGTTGAGCAAGCACAAACCGAGAGGGGGCCGAGCGTGACGATTCTGGAGAACATCCGGGGACCACGCGACCTGAAAGGGCTGTCCGAGGCGGAACTCGGTGAACTGTCCGAAGAAATACGCGAGTTCCTGGTGACCGCGGTGGCCAGGACCGGCGGTCACCTCGGGCCCAACCTGGGCGTGGTGGAACTCACCGTCGCACTGCACCGGGTCTTCGAGTCGCCGGTCGACCGCATCCTGTGGGACACCGGCCACCAGAGTTATGTGCACAAACTGTTGACGGGGCGTCAGGACTTCTCGAAGCTGCGCGGCAAGGGCGGCCTGTCCGGCTATCCCTCCCGCGAGGAGTCCGAGCACGACGTCATCGAGAACAGCCACGCCTCCACCGCGCTCGGCTGGGCCGACGGGCTCGCCAAGGCCCGCCGGGTGCAGGGCGAGAAGGGCCATGTGGTCGCGGTCATCGGAGACGGCGCGCTCACCGGCGGCATGGCCTGGGAGGCGCTGAACAACATCGCCGCCGCGAAGGACCGCCCGCTGATCATCGTGGTCAACGACAACGAGCGGTCGTACGCGCCCACCATCGGCGGCCTCGCCAACCACCTCGCCGCCCTGCGCACGACCGACTCCTACGAGAAGGTGCTCGCCTGGGGCAAGGACGTCCTGCTGCGCACCCCGGTGGTCGGCCCCACCCTCTACGAGTCGCTGCACGGCGCGAAGAAGGGCTTCAAGGACGCCTTCGCCCCGCAGGGCATGTTCGAGGACCTGGGCCTGAAGTACGTCGGCCCGATCGACGGCCACGACATCAGGGCCGTCGAGTCCGCGCTGCGCCGCGCGAAACGCTTCCACGGTCCGGTCCTCGTGCACTGCCTCACCGAGAAGGGCCGCGGCTACGAACCGGCCCTGGCGCACGAGGAGGACCACTTCCACACCGTCGGCGTCATGGACCCGCTCACCTGCGAGCCGCTGGCACCCGCCGACGGGCCGTCCTGGACATCGGTGTTCGGCGACGAGATCGTCCGCATCGGGGAACAGCGGGACGACGTCGTGGCGATCACGGCGGCCATGCTGCACCCGGTGGGCCTCGGCAAGTTCGCCGAGCGCTTCCCCGACCGGGTCTGGGACGTCGGCATCGCCGAGCAGCACGCGGCCGTGTCGGCGGCGGGCCTGGCGACCGGAGGGCTGCACCCGGTCGTCGCCGTCTACGCCACCTTCCTCAACCGCGCCTTCGACCAGCTGCTGATGGACGTCGCCCTGCACCGCTGCGGCGTGACCTTCGTCCTGGACCGGGCCGGCGTCACCGGCAGCGACGGCGCCTCCCACAACGGCATGTGGGACATGTCGGTCCTCCAGGTCGTGCCCGGCCTCAGAATCGCCGCGCCGCGCGACGCCGACCAGTTGCGCGCCCAGTTGCGGGAGGCCGTCGCCGTCGACGACGCACCCACGCTGGTCCGCTTCCCGAAGGAGTCGGTCGGGCCGCGGATCCCCGCGGTCGACCGCGTGGGCGGCATGGACGTGCTGCACCGGGCCGAGCGGCCCGACGTCCTGCTGGTGGCCGTCGGCGTCATGGCCCCGGTGTGTCTGCAGACCGCGGAGCTGCTTCAGGCACGCGGCATCGGCTGCACGGTAGTCGACCCGCGCTGGGTCAAACCGGTCGACCCGGATCTGCCCGGGCTCGCCGCCGGCCACCGCCTGGTGGCCGTCGTGGAGGACAACAGCCGGGCCGCCGGGGTGGGTTCCGCCGTGGCGCTGGCGCTCGGCGACGCGGACGTCGACGTGCCGGTGCGCCGGTTCGGCATCCCCGAGCAGTTCCTCGCGCACGCCAAGCGCGGGGAGGTGCTGGCCGACATCGGTCTCACCCCCGTCGAGATCGCCGGACGGATCGGCGCGAGCCTCGCCGTCAGGGAGCTGAGCGACGGCACAGTCAAGGAGAAAGCTGAATGACCAAGGAGTTCGACCTCGGCGCCCTCCTGGCCGAGCGCGGAGCCGAGCGCTACGAGCTGCACACCGCGTACCTGAACCACCAGCTCCCGCGCATGCTGCACACCATCGGCTTCGACAAGGTCTACGAGCGGGCCGAGGGCGCCTACTTCTGGGACGCGGACGGCAACGACTACCTGGACATGCTCGCCGGGTTCGGGGTGATGGGCCTGGGCCGCCACCACCCGGTCGTACGCAAGGCGCTGCACGACGTCCTCGACGCCCAGCTCGCCGACCTGACCCGGTTCGACTGCCAGCCGCTGCCCGGACTGCTGGCCGAACGGCTCCTTACGCACAGCCCGCACCTGGACCGGGTGTTCTTCGGCAACAGCGGCACGGAGGCGGTGGAGACCGCGCTGAAGTTCGCCCGGTTCGCCACCGGCAGGCCGCGGATCCTCTACTGCGACCACGCGTTCCACGGCCTGACCACCGGCTCGCTGTCGGTCAACGGTGAGAAGGGCTTCCGGGACGGCTTCGCCCCGCTGCTGCCCGACACGGCCGTACCCCTCGGCGACCTCGACGCCCTCGCCCGGGAACTGGCGAAGGGCGACGTCGCCGCGCTGGTCGTCGAACCGATCCAGGGCAAGGGCGTGCACGAGGCACCGCCCGGCTATCTGCGCGCGGCCCAGGACCTGCTGCACCGGCACAAGGCCCTGCTGATCGCCGACGAGGTGCAGACCGGACTCGGCCGGACCGGTGACTTCTACGCCTACCAGCACGAGGACGGCGTCGAACCGGACCTGGTGTGTGTGGCCAAGGCACTGTCCGGTGGCTATGTGCCGGTCGGCGCCACCCTCGGCAAGGACTGGATCTTCAAGAAGGTCTACTCGTCCATGGACCGCGTGCTGGTCCACTCGGCGAGCTTCGGCTCCAACGCGCAGGCGATGGCCGCCGGTCTTGCCGTGCTGGCGGTGATGGAGGACGAGCAGATCGTCGCACGCGCCCGGGCGACGGGCGAGCAGTTGCGCTCCCGGCTGGCCGCGCTCGTCGACAAGTACGAACTGCTCGCCGACGTCCGCGGCCGGGGCCTGATGATCGGCATCGAGTTCGGCAGGCCCAGCTCGCTCAAGCTGCGCAGCCGCTGGGCCATGCTGCAGGCCGCCCGCAAGGGCCTGTTCGCGCAGATGGTCGTGGTCCCGCTGCTCCAGCGGCACCGCATCCTGACCCAGGTCTCCGGCGACCACCTGGAGGTGATCAAGCTGATTCCGCCGCTGGTCATCGGGGAGGCCGAGGTCGACCGGTTCGTGGACGCCTTCACCGCGGTGATGGACGACGCGCACAGCGGTGGCGGCCTGATGTGGGACTTCGGCAAGACGCTCATCAAGCAGGCGGTCGCCAACCGGTGACCGTCCTGCCCGGCGGCACCGGTTGCCCCTGAGGCTTTTGCCTCACAGGCAACAAATTTGCCCAGCGGGCAAACCTGCGGCTCAATGGAGGCATGTCCTCCTCCGAAGCCGAGCTGTCCGCGGTCGCGCCCCAGCTCCGCTCGCTGCGCCGCCGCGCCGGCCTCACCCTGGAGGCGGCGGCGCACTCCGCGGGGCTGTCGCCCGCCCATCTGTCCCGGCTGGAGACCGGGCAGCGCCAGCCCTCCCTGCCGATGCTGCTCGCACTGGCCCGCGTCTACGGCACGACCGTCTCGGACCTGCTCGGCGAGACCGTCGCCGACCGGGACGCGATCGTGCGCGCCGCCGACATGGAACCGACCCGTGCGGGCGGCTGGACCTACTGGCAGGCCGGTGCTCCCGGCCGCGGCATGCAGGCGCTGCGCGTCCACGTGCCCCACGGCTCGCAGCGCGACATCGTGCGCGTGCACCCCGGCGAGGAGTGGCTGTACGTCCTCAAGGGCCGGCTCGCCCTGCGCCTCGGGGCCACCGCCCATGTCCTCGCTCCCGGCGACAGCGCGCACTTCGACTCGCTGACCCCGCACCGCCTCGCCGCCGAGGACCACGACGGGGTGGAGCTCCTGTTCGTCCACACCCTGCTGCAAAGTCCCACGGCCGCACTGTGCCTGGGCCCCATCACTGGAGAGCTGCCATGAGTGACATGGAGGAGAAGTTCCCGCGCGCCCTGTGGATCCGGCTGATCATCTACATCGCCGTCGGCCACATCGTGGCGGGCTTCATCTATCTGCTGTTCGAGGTGGGCGCCAAGGGATGAGCGGCGACGGGACGACGGCCGGGTGACGGCCCCAAGGTGAGCGTCCGTCAGTCCAGCAGCCGCTCGCGCAGCCGCTCCCGGGTCCGCGGCGCCAGACCCAGTCCCTGTGCCAGATAGGCGTCGACACCACCCCAGGTCTGCTCGACGGTCTCCATGGCGGCCGTCAGATACGCGGCGCGCGCGTCGAACAGCGGGCTGAGCAGTTCCATGATCTCGGGTGTGTACGCGGTGTCCGCGCTGCCGCTGCGGCGCACCCGGTAGCGGCGGTGCTTGGCGTTCGACTCCAGGTAGTCGGCGAGGATCGCCTCGCGCTCCACTCCGAGGGCGAGCAGCGTCACGGCGATGGACAGGCCCGCGCGGTCCTTGCCCGCCGCGCAGTGCATCAGCGCCGGGACACTGTCCTCGGCCAGCGCGTGCAGCACCCGGGAGTGCTCGGCGGTGCGCTCCGTGATGATCGAGCGGTACGAGACGATCATCCGGTGCTCGGCCTTGCCGTCGCCGAGCAGCTGCCGCAGCTGGCCGACGTCGCCGTCACGGACCATCGTCCAGAACTCGGCGCCGTCCGCCGGGTCGGTCAGCGGCAGGTTGACGTTGCGTACGCCGGGCAGCGCGACGTCCGGCCCCTCCAGCTCATGGTCGGCGGCATTGCGGAAGTCGAAGATCGTGTGCAGGCCCAGGGAGGAGAGGAACGCGGCGTCGGACTCGGTCGCGTGCGCCAGGTGGCCGCTGCGGAACAGCACGCCGGGGCGCACCCGCCGGCCGTCCGCGGTCGGCAGTCCGCCCAGGTCACGGAAGTTGCGCACACCGGCGAGTTCGGGCTCGATCGACGGGACCTGCTGCGTCACGGAGGCTCCTTTTGGCCGGACCCCGCGACGCGGCTCGTCGACGGGCACGCCGTCGACCATACGACATGGTTTTCCCGCGGCAACGAGTTGTCCACAGGAGTCGCCCCACGGGCCGTAGCACTTGATGACGTCGAGGCGTGAGCGCAGTCGCGGGCGCTTGTGAGGTCCGACGACGGACAGCGCCGAGGACGCCCGTACCTGGCTCCTGAGTGGCGCAGCGGTACGGCGAAACCGTTCCGGCGCCGCGGCTGCGCGGACTTGATCCGTCGGTGTCGTACGAATGCCGCGAAACGGATGAAATTCACCGTGACGCGGTGCTGTTGCGCCACGGGCCGGGTGCACCGGACTCCGCGGCGATCTGGACGCCACGGCCCTTCGGCTGCGCCACGCCTGACCCTTCTGACCGAATTGCGAGTTATGCGTTGGAGGGCGTGAGGAGCGTCATAGCCGTGACAATGCGTCGCCCGTCATGACCACGTAATGCACGGGCGCCTTGCGGGACTTGGGAAAGCCCGCAAGGCGGACATGCACGGACGGTGACCGGGAATTCCCGTGACGGATCAAGAGAAACGCGCACCGGGTGAAGCCGCTCCTTGTCCGTTCGCGTCCCGCTCGCTTACGTTCGCCACCAATCCGGACGGACCGCCGAATCCTGCCGCCGCCCGGATCCCCGACACACCACTCACCCGTGCACGGCAGGAGCGGGGGACCCACCAGGCACGACTGCCTGTCCCGGTCTCCGGGACGGCTAGGGGTGAAGCCGCGCCATGCGCGGCCGGGCAGCTCCAGCCCGAACCCGACAGCTCACCTCGCAGGCGCCGGAGAGGAATTCGCCATGCCCGCGAAGGGTAAGCACCGCCGTCCCAAGACAAAGCGCCTCACCCGCTCCATAGCCGCTGCCGGAACCGGCGGCGCCGCGCTCGCCCTGCCGCTCATCGGCGCCGCCGGGGCACATGCCGCCACCCCCGAGACGGCACCCCACGCCGCCGCGCAGCAGTCCGTCCAGTCCGGCACCGTCGAGAAGAAGGCGGCCGCCGCGGACTCCGGCACCCGGACCTACTCGGTGCGGCCGGGCGACTGGCTCGCCAAGATCGCCGAGGAACAGGGCGTCAGCGGCGGCTGGCAGCGGATCTACCAGGACAACCGCGAGGCCATCGGCGGCAACCCCTCACTGATCCACCCCGGTCTGAAGCTCGCGCTCGGCGAGCGGGCCACGACGGGGACCGGCTCCTCGTCCACCGAGCCGTCCTCCGCGAAGTCCTCGTCCGACGGATCCGCCGAGTCCACCGGGTCCAACAGGGCCGACGGGTCCGCGCGGCAGTCGACGCCGCCGGCGTCCGACACCTCGGCCGACAGCGCTCCGGTCGCCCAGAACACCGGGACCGCCGCTGCCACCGGCTACGGCCTCCCCGTCGACGGCGCCCGGATCGGGACCGCCTACCGCACGGCGGGCGGCATGTGGTCCAGCGGCTACCACACCGGTGTCGACTTCGTCGTCCCGACCGGCACCTCGCTCAAGGCGGTCGGCGCGGGCACCGTCGTCTCCGCGGGCTGGGGCGGCGCCTACGGCAACCAGGTGGTCCTTCAGCTCAGCGACGGCCACTACGCGCAGTACGCCCACCTGTCGCAGCTGTCCGTCTCGGCCGGCCAGACCGTCACCCCGGGCCAGCAGGTCGGCCTGTCCGGCGCGACCGGCAATGTGACGGGCCCGCACCTGCACTTCGAGATCCGCACCACGCCGAACTACGGCTCGGACGTCGACCCGCTCGCCTACCTCCGCTCGCACGGCGTCACCGTCTGACAAAGCGGTCTGACAAAGCGCCACCCCATACGGCGAGGGCCGCACCGGGAACCCGGTGCGGCCCTCGCCGTATGGGCCCCCGAGGCACGGCAATTCTCCGCCCAACACCCCCGCCCTCCGGCCTATTCCCGCGTTGGGAGACTCTTGGGGAGTGTCTTATCTCACCGTTCGTCAACCCCTTCCTACGATCGCGTAGGTCACATCCGAAGGGGAATCATGGGCCGACGTGGCAGACGATTCGAAGAGTGACAACACAGCGGTGATCGGGTCGTACGTGGCGGTGGGGGACAGCTTCACCGAGGGCGTCGGCGACCCAGGCCCCGACGGGGCGTTCGTCGGCTGGGCCGACCGGTTCGCGGTCCTGCTCGCGGACCGCCGGCCCGAGGGCGACTTCCAGTACACCAATCTCGCCGTGCGCGGGCGGCTGCTCGACCAGATCGTGGCCGAGCAGATCCCCCAGGCGGTCCAACTCGCGCCGGACCTCGTCTCCTTCTGCGCGGGCGGCAACGACATCCTGCGGCCCGGCACCGACCCGGACGAGGTGGCCGAGCGTTTCGAGCGCGCCGTGGCCCGGCTCACCGCGGCGGCCGGCACCGTCATGGTGACGACCGGCTTCGACACCCGCGGCGTGCCCTTGCTCAAGCATCTGCGCGGCAGGATCGCCACGTACAACGGGCACGTCCGGGCCATCGCCGACCGGTACGGCTGCCCCGTGCTCGACCTGTGGTCCCTGAAGGCCGTACAGGACCGCAGGGCCTGGGACGACGACCGCCTCCACCTCTCGCCGGAGGGGCACACCCGCGTCGCCCTGCGGGCCGGCCAGGTCCTCGGCGTCGAGGTCCCGGCCGACCCGGAACAGCCCTGGCCGCCGCTGCGGCCCCGCGGCACCCTCGAAGTGCGCCGCGACGACGTCCACTGGGCCCGCGAGTACCTGGTCCCGTGGATCGGGCGCCGGCTGCGCGGCGAGTCCTCGGGCGACCATGTGACGGCCAAGGGCGCGCTCTCCCCGGACGACATCAGGACGCGCATCGCCTCCGTGGCCTGAACCGCCGGGGCGGTGACCGTGCCGGGTCCCCGCCCTGGCGCGCGCGCCGCTCGGCGCAGCCGTGCCGGTTCCCTGCCTGGGTGCGCGTGCCGTTCGGCGCAGCCGTGCCAGGTCCCTGCCCGGGTGCGCGCGACGTTCGGCGCAGCCGTGCCGTCAGCGCCTCCCGGACCAGACACAGTTCGCAGGAGACCGCCTGGTCCACCCACACCCAGCGCCGGGACCGCGGCACCGCGCCCGGGTACGACGTGTGCCACACGGCGAGCCCGCCCAGCAGGGCCGTCAGACACCGCCCCGCGACCGCCCCGCCGTGCCCGGGCAGGCAACTCGCCCCTCGGCCTGCTCGACGGCGGCCCGCGGCAGTGCCTCGTGCCGCTCGGCCGCGCACTCGCCACGGTCACCCGCACCTCACCGGCTGCCAGGGCTTTGTGGAGGCGGTCACCCCGCGGGCGCTCGGTGCGCGACCGATCGACCCCGCGTCGGCCCCCGCGCCGACGCGGGCGTACGACCCCGGGTACCGCCGGTGGCCCGCCCGGGGATTGACCATAATGGAGGACTCCACCGACTCCACCAGGAGGTACCGTGTCCGGTTTGCGTTCCCTGAGCTCCGGGCTCCGCGCGTTGCAGCCCGCGGCCTTCGGCGCTGACCCGGGCGGGGCCCGCCTGGCGCGCATCCGCACGTCGCCCCACTTCAAGGACGGCGTCTTCCAGAACCCCGGCGGCCCCGCCCGGACCCGGCCCTCCGGTTCGATGCTGGACTTCGCCAAGGTCTACTTCGACCGGGACCAGCGGCCCCGCCGCGCCCCGCAAGGCGCGGTCCCGGTGCACGCCACCACCCTCGCCGACCTGTCCCGGCCGCCCGCCACCGGGCTCCGGCTCACCTGGATGGGCCACTCCAGCGTGCTCGCGGAGATCGACGGGCACCGGGTGCTCTTCGACCCCGTCTGGGGCGAGCGCTGCTCCCCGTTCGCGTTCGCCGGGCCCAAGCGGCTGCACCCGGTGCCGCTGCCGCTGGCCGCGCTCGGCCCCGTCGACGTCGTGGTCATCTCGCACGACCACTACGACCACCTGGACCTGCCCACGATCAAGGCGCTGGCCGGCACGGACACCCTGTTCGCGGTGCCCCTCGGCGTCGGCGCCCACCTCGAACACTGGGGGGTGTCCGCCGACCGGCTGCGGGAGCTGGACTGGCACGAGTCGACCCGCGTCGGCGGGCTCACCCTCACCGCCACCCCGGCCCGGCACTTCTGCGGTCGCGGCCTGCGCAACACGCAGCACACCCTCTGGGCGTCCTGGGCCGTCGCCGGCGACCGGCACCGGATCTACCACAGCGGCGACACCGGCTACTTCGAGGGCTTCAAGGACATCGGAGCCGAGCACGGCCCGTTCGACGCCACGATGATCCAGATCGGCGCCTACAGCGAGTTCTGGCCGGACATCCACATGACCCCCGAGGAGGGCGTGCGCGCCCACCTCGATCTTCAGGGCGGGCGGGCGCACGGGGCGTTGTTGCCGATCCACTGGGGTACCTTCAACCTGGCCGCCCATGCCTGGGCGGAGCCGGGGGAGTGGACGCTGGCCGCGGCCGACGCGGTCGGCCAGGCGGTCGCGGTCCCCGTTCCTGGCGAGCCCTTCGAGCCCGCCGGGGACCTCCCCACGCGTCCCTGGTGGCGGGATGTGTCCCTGCCGCTGAACCGCACGTGGCCCGTCCCGGAGACGGCCCCGAAGACGACCCCCGACGACCTCGACCTCGTGGGCGAGGGCTGACCACGTCTGTCGGCGCCGTACCCCTCAGCTCAAGGGCACCTCCGAGCGGATGTGTTGGCTCGCCCAGTGCTACGGCGAGGTGGGCAGGTGGGGGCTGCGGAGCACTAGCAGGGTGATCTCGCTGGGGGCGAAGACGCGGAACGGCGGGCCCCAGAAGCCGGTGCCGCGGCTGGTGTAGAGGAGGGTGCGGGGGCCGTGGTGGCTGAGGCCGGCGAGGGCGGGCTGGTCGATGCGGACGAGGTGGTGGAAGGGCCAGATCTGGCCGCCGTGGGTGTGGCCGGAGAGCTGGAGGTCGATGCCGGCGGCTGCCGCCCGGTCGACGAACTTGGGCTGGTGTGCCAGGAGCAGGACGGGTAGGTCCGGGTCGGCGCCGTTCAGGGCTCCGGCGAGGTGGGCGCGGTGGCCTGCCAGGCCGGAGGACTCGGCGGTGACGTCGTCCACGCCGGCGACCACGAGGGTGTCGCCTCCGCGTTCGAGCAGCAGATGGCGGTTGCGCAGCGGCTCCCAGCCCAGCTCGTCCATCAGGTCGACCCAGCCCTGGGCCTCGCTGTAGTACTCGTGGTTGCCGGTGACGTATACCCGGGCCCAGGTGGCCCGCACGGTACCGAGTGGGACGGCCTGGGCGCGACGGCGTTCGGCCGTGCCGTCCGCGATGTCGCCGGTGTGGCAGACCAGGTCGGCTTCCAGAGCGTTCACGGTCTCGCACACCCGTGCCGACCAGCGAGCGCGATCGAGTGGGCCGTAGTGGGTGTCGGTGATGAGGACGACACGGAGGCCGTCCAGCCCGGCACCCAGTCGCGGGAGTTGTACGTCGAGTCGGCGCACGCGTGGCACGCGGCGGGCCTCGGCGTACCCCCAGGCGAGCAGTACGGCGGTTACGCCGAGGACGGCCCATGTGACGATTCGGGCGCGGTCCTGACTCTCGCCGACGCCTGCCACGGTCAGGGCGAGCCGCAGGAGGACGCCGAGCAGAACGGACCAGGTGAACAGGACCCAGCTGGTGCCCAGCAGGGTGTCACCGATGATCGCGGCCCGGTCCTGCTGGCGCCGGCCGTGGCCGCGCACCATCGCGAGCGGCATACACAGGAGGCCGACGGCGAACAGGGCGGTGCCGGTCAGCGTGATGGGCAGCGGCCAGTGCTGGCCGGTGTACAGAAGCACCCCACAGGGCACGGCCCACAGCAGGAAGGGGGCGATCAGCGGGATGTAGCGCATCAGGCGGTGCAGTCGGCTCTGCCGCGGCGCTTGCGCTTCCCCCTCGGCGGGCCGGGTGTCGCTGGTGTCGGTCACGCTTCCCCTCTCTGGCCAGGCTGCGCGTCTCGCGCACTGTATCCGGTCGTCCTCGGGCCGGCCGGACCGGCGTTCATGAGAGCGACCCCTGGGGGCGAAGGGTTCTCCAGCCTCAATACCGGTAACTCAGGGGCGTTCGCTTGTTATGGCGTGGCAGGAGCGGGTCGGCCGAAGTCGTCCGGTGAGCGGTTGTCGGACCGGCTGACCGGCGGGTTTGCAGGGCGCGCGGCGTTGGCGTACGCCGAGGCCGGCCACGGCGATCAGCATGAGGGTGAGCAGCACCGCCATCGCGATCGGGCTCGGCCGACGGGAAGTTGGCCAGGTCCGCGTGGATCTCCAGCTTGTTGCCCGAGGTGTCGAAGGACTCACCCCGCCCGCCGGCCTCTTCTCGGCGTGCCGTTCGCTCGCAAGTGCATCGGGTTCGTGCTGCACGCCTCCCCGGAATCCGCCTCGTTCGACACGGCCGCCCGCAACATGATCAGTGCGTGGAGGCCATGGCCCTGGTGTCGTCGCCCGGTCCCTCGGCCGCGGCGAGGGTGCGGTTGCGGCGGACGGAGGACCAGAAGGAGGCGCCGATCAGGATGACGCCGACGAGGCCGGTGATGACCTCGTTGATCTGGTACTGGATGGTGA
>NZ_JBIWKB010000113.1:0-11342 GCF_044765425.1 Streptomyces sp. NPDC102462
CCGACCAGATCGTCCAGCGCGTCGTCGGTGCGGCCGGCGATCGGGGTGCCCAGCGGGATGTCCGTGCCCGCGCCCAGCCGGGACAGCAGGGTGGCCAGGCTCGCCTGGAGCACCATGAACAGACTGGTGCGGCTGTCACGGGCCAGGCGGGTCAGGCGGTCGTGCAGTTCCGGCGGGAGTTCGAAGGTGACGACGTCGCCGCGGTAGGAGGCCACGGCCGGCCTCGGCCGGTTGAACGGCAGGGACAGTTCCTGCGGGAGGTCCGCCAACGTCTCGCGCCAGTACGCGAGTTGTCGGGCAGCTTCGCTGTCCGCGGCACGCTCGGCGCCGAGGACGTTCCGTTGCCAGAGGCTGTAGTCGGCGTACTGCACCGGGAGCGGCGCCCACTCGGGGGCCGTGCCCCGCACCCGGGCCGCGTACGCCGCCGTCAGGTCACGGGCCAGCGGGGCCCGGGACCATGCGTCGGTCGCCACGTGGTGGGTGAGGAGCAACAGGACGTGCTCGTCGTCGCCGACCTCGAACAGGGTGGCGCGCAACGGTGGTTCGCAGGACAGGTCGAAGGGGTGGCCGGCCGCTTCGGAGAGACGGGCGGGCAGACGGGCGGCCTCGGTACGGACGACGGCGAGGGGCGGGCGGGTTTCGTCGAGCACGACCTGGTGGGGGCCCTCGGCGTCCTCGGCGAACACCGTACGGAGCGTTTCGTGGCGTGCGGTCAGGTCGGCGAGGGCGTTCTCCAGAGCCGTACGGTCGAGGTTCCCCGAGAGGCGGAGGGCGACGGGGGAGTTGTAGGCGGCGCTCGGGCCCTCGAAACGGTGCAGGAACCACAGGCGGCGCTGGGCGTGGGACAGAGGGAGCCGGTCGGGGCGTGGGACAACGGCGGTGACCGGGGTGCGGGCGGCGCCGTTGCCGGTGTCGAGGGCGCCGGACAGGCCGGCGACGGTGGGGGTCTCGAAGAGCTGCCGGATGGCCAGCTCCGCACCGAGTGCCGTACGGATGCGGCTGACCAGTTTGGTGGCGAGCAGGGAGTGGCCGCCCAGGGCGAAGAAGTCGTCGTCGATGGTGATGGTGCCGACGCCGAGTACGTCGGCGAAGAGGGCGCAGAGGATGTCCTCGCGGGGGGAGCGCGGCGCGCGGCCGACGCCCGCCTGCGATCCGTAGCCGGGTGCGGGCAGGGCGCGGCGGTCCAGCTTGCCGTTCGGGGTGAGCGGGAAGGCGTCCAGGGTCACGAACGCCGACGGCACCATGTAGTCGGGGAGCCGGTCGGTGGCGAGGACACGCAGGGCCTCCGCGGTCACGGGGGCGTCGGCGGTCGCCGCGTAGGCGACGAGCCGCTTGTCGCCGGGCTGATCCTCGCGGAGCAGGACGGCGGCCTGAGTGACGTCCTCGTGGCCGGCCAGCACGGCCTCGATCTCGCCGAGTTCGATGCGGTAGCCGCGCAGTTTGACCTGGCCGTCGCCGCGGCCGACGAACTCCAGCCGGCCGTCGTGGTTCCAGCGCAGGACGTCGCCCGTACGGTACATGCGGGATCCGGGCGGGCCGTAGGGGTTGGCGACGAACCGCTCGCAGGTGAGGGCCGCGCGCCGCCAGTAGCCGCGGGCGAGACCCGTGCCCGCGATGTACGCCTCGCCGGGGACGCCGGGCGGCACGGGCCGCAGCCCGCTGTCGAGGACGTACACCTGGGTGTTCCAGAAGGGCCGGCCGACAGGGACCGGGCCGGCCGGTGCGGGCGCGCCCGCGGGGATGCGGTACTGAACGCTGTTGACGGTGGCCTCGGTGGCTCCGTACACATTGAGGACGGCGGCGTCGGGGCGGCGGGCCCGCCAGCGGTCGGCGACCTCGCCGAGGAGGAGTTCACCGCCCAGCATGATCAGCTCGCTGGGGGATGCCTCGGCGGGCAGCGCCTCCAGCAGGGCGAGCACACTGGGAGTGCCCTTGAGGAAGGTGGCCTCGGGGCCCTCGGCGGCCCGCTCGTCGAGGTCGGCGACGTGCACCAGGCCGCCGGAGACGAGGGTGGTGTAGAGGGCGGTGACGGTGAGGTCGAAGGAGATCGGCGAGTGCAGCAGTGAGGTGCCGGCCATCTCCGGGTAGGCGTTGCGGGCCCACTGGAGATAGGCGCCGAGCGAGCGGTGCTCGATGACGACGCCCTTGGGGCGTCCGGTGGAGCCCGAGGTGTAGATCACGTACGCGGGGTGGCCGGGCAGGATCGGCACGGCGGGCGCGGTGGCGGGCCCGGCGGTGAGATCCGTGTGGGCCGGGTCGTCGAGGAGGAGACGCGGCACGCCGGAGTCGGGGACGCCGGGGGCGAGTTCGCCGGTGGTGAGCAGCAGCGCCGGCTCGGTGTCCGCGAGCATGAACGCGATGCGGTCCGCCGGGTAGTCGGGGTCGACGGGCAGGTAGGCCGCGCCCGTCTTGAGGACGGCGAGCAGCGAGACCACCGTGTCGCAGGTCCGGGGCAGCGCGATGGCGACGAACCGCTCGGGTGCCGCGCCGTGCTCGGCCAGCAGGCGCGCGAGGCGGCTGGAGCGGGCGTCGAGTTCGGCGTAGGTGAGGGTGCGGCCCGCGCCGGTGACGGCGGGGGCCTGCGGGGTGCGGTCCGCCTGGGCGCGGAACAGGTCGAGGACCGTGGCGTCCGGGACGTCGTGCGCGGTGTCGTTCCATTCCCGCAGCACGCGGTCGCGTTCCGGGCCGGTGAGCAGGTCGAGGCGTCCGACGGGCCGGTCCGGTGCGGTGACGAGGGCGCGCAGGACGCGTACGAAGCGGTCCAGGATCCGCTGGGCGGTGGCCTCGTCGACGACGTCGGGACGATGGTTGAGCCGGAACGTCATGCTGCCCCGGGCTGCCGCGATTAGCAGCAGGGGGTAGTGCGTGGCCTCGCGGTTCTTGCCGGGGGCCAGGCTGATGGCCGCGCCGATGCCGGTGCCGGCGGTGCCGGAGCGGTTGACGGGATAGTTCTGGAACACCATGGAGGTGTCGAAGAGTTCGCCGTGCCCCACGGTGCGCTGGATCTCCGCGAGCCCGAGGTGCTGGTGCGGGGTGAGGGCGGCCTGTTCGCGCTGGACACGGGCGACGAGCCCGGCGAGCGGTTCGGCGGCCCGCAGCCGCACACGGGAGGGCAGGGTGTTGATGAACAGGCCCACCATGCGTTCGACGCCGTCGATCTCCGGCGGGCGTCCGGAGACGGTGGTGCCGAACACGATGTCGTCGCGTCCCAGGTGCTTGCTGAGGGCGACCGCCCAGGCGGTCTGCACCACGCTGCTGAGGGTGAGGCCACGGCCGCGGGCCAGCTCGGTGAGCGCCGCCGTCTCGTCCCGGGGCAGTTCGGCCCGGACCTCGGCGCCGGCCACCGCGGCACGGTCGGCGCCGGGTGCCACGAGGGTGGGTTCGACGAGGTCGGCGAATGTGTCGCGCCAGGCGGTGCGGGCGGCGTCCCGGTCCTGGCCCTCCAGCCACGTGAGGTAGTCGCGGTAGGGGCGGACCCGGGGCAGGACGCTGTCGTCGCCCGAGGCGTCGTAGAGCGCGAACAGGTCACCCATGAGGATGGGCAGGGACCAGCCGTCGAGCAGGAGGTGGTGGTTGGTCAGCACGAGGCGGTGCCGGGCGGTGCCGAGCCGCAGCAGGATGAAACGAAGTAGCGGCGGCCGGGCCACGTCGAAGCGGGTGGCGCGTTCGGCGGCGATCAGGTCGGCGGCGACACCGTCGCGTTCGGCCTCGGCCAGACCGCTCAGGTCCCGCTCGTGCCACGGCAGCGGCACCTCCCGCATGACCAGCTGGGCCCAGTCGCCGTTCTTGCGCTGGCGGAAGGCGACCCGCAGGTTGGCGTGCCGGGCCAGCAGCTTCTCGGCGGCGGCGCGCAGGGCGGCGGTGTCCAGCGCGCCGTCGATGTCGAAGGACATCTGCACGACGTAGGGGTCGAGTTCACCCTCGTCGTAGACGCTGTGGAAGAGCAGGCCCTCCTGGAGCGGGGCCAGCGGCAGGATGTCCTCGATCTTCCGCGCTGTGCGACTCACTTGCTGGCCTCTTCTTCCTTCTCGAAGTCGTGCGGTTCGTCGTCGAAGTCGTCGAACAGATCGTCCAGTTCCTCCTCGAACGCCTCGATCTCGTCCTGGCCGATCGAGGACAGGGAGACGTCGGAGGGGGTGAGACCGCCCGCGTGCGGGTTCTCGGAGTGCGTGACCAGGGCGCGCAGGGCCCGGAACCACAGCTCGGCCAGCTCGCGCACCTCGTCCTTGTCGAGGATCCCCTCGGCCCAGGTCCAGAACGCGACCAGCTCGGAGCCCTCCGGGCCGTCCTGGGTACGGGAGTTGAGCTCCAGCGGATGGGCGAGCGGCAGCTGAGGCGGGTCACCGGCGACGGCGTCGACGCCGGTGAGCGGAGTCCAGTCGGCGGCCCGGTCGCCGTCGGCGGCGGTGAAACGGCCGAGGTAGTTGAACGCCACATGGGGGGCGGCGAGGCCGTCGAAGCCGGATGCGGTGGCCGGATTGAGGTGGCGGACCAGGCCGTAGCCGATGCCCTTGTCGGGGACGGACCGAAGCTGCTCCTTGATCCGTTTGACCGCGGAACCGGCCGCCTGGCCGCCCGCGAAGGCCCGGGCGAGGTCCACGCCGTCCGTGTCGAGCCGCACCGGGTACAGATTGGTGAACCAGCCGACGGTGCGGGACAGGTCGGCGCCCTCCACCAGGTGCTCCTCCCGGCCGTGGCCCTCCAGGTCCAGCAGCAGGTCCGGCCCGCCGTGCCGCCAGCGCGCCCAGGCGAGGGCGAACGCGGTCAGCAGGACGTCGTTCACCTCCGCGTGGAAGGCGGCGGGAACGCGGGTCAGGACGGCTTCCGTGACATCGGTGGGCAGGGCCATGGTCAGCCGGCCGGCCGTGGCCTGGATGTCCCGCGCCGGGTCCAGGGGCCGTCGGCCGGGCGGCGGCCCGGCGCACCGCAGGACGTCCTGCCACCAGGCCGCGTCGACTACCCAGGCGGATTTGACGGCCTCCTCGGTGAGCCGCTGCGCCCAGCGCCGCAACGAGGTGCCCACCGGCTGCAGGGCGGGTTCCCGGCCGGCGGCGAGCGCTTCGTAGGCCTCGGCGAGGTCGGGGATGAGGATGCGCCAGGAGACCCCGTCGACGACCAGGTGGTGGATGATCAGGAGCAGCATTCCGGGGGTGTCCCGGCCGCGGTCGAACCACACGGCCTGCACGACCCGTCCGTCGGCCAGGTGCAGCCGGTCACGGGCGGCCGCGCCCGCGTCCTGTACGAGGGCGAGGAGTTCGGCGCCCTCGACGCCGGAGGCGTCCACCCGCCGGACCAGGCCGCCCGCGTCGACGCTTCCCGGTTCCCGGACCTCCAGCCGCCGTCCGGGGGCCGGGGTGAGGCGGGCGCGCAGCGCGTCGTGATGGTCCAGCAGGGTCTGCAGGGCGCCGGTGAGCGCGTCGGCGTCGAGGGCGGCCGGGACACGCAGCACGGCGGACATGTTGAACGCGTCCAGGTCGTCGGTGCGGGCGAGCAGCCAGTGCTTGATCGGTGTGAGCGGCATGTCGCCGATGCCGGCGCCGGGTTCCTCCGTGACGGTGGTGCCGGTCTCGGTGACGACGTCGGCGAGTGCCGCCACGGTCCGGTGTTCGAAGATGTCGCGCACGGACAGTGCGAGTCCGGCCCGTCGTGCCCGGCTGACCAGTTGGATCGACATGATGCTGTCGCCGCCCAGGTCGAAGAACCCGTCGTCGACGCCGACCTCGGCCAGGCCAAGGACGTCAGCGAACAGCCCGCACAGCACCTTCTCCCGCTCCGTACCCGGCGTCGCGGCCACCATGTCGGTGCCGGGGGCGGGCAGGGCCCGCCGGTCGAGCTTGCCGTTGACGGTGAGCGGCAGTTCGTCGAGCAGTACGACGAACGACGGGACCATGTAGTGCGGCAGCTGCTGGTCGAGGTGGGCGCGCAGCGTGCGGCCCAGCCCCGCGTCGTGGTCCCGGCCCTCCGGCACGACGTACGCCACGAGCCGGGTCGGGCCCGCGGTGTCCTCGCGGGTGACCACGACCGCGGTGTCGACGGCCGGGTGGTCGGCGAGCACGGCCTCGACCTCGCCGGGCTCCACGCGGAAGCCACCGATCTTGACCTGGTGGTCGGCGCGGCCCAGGAACTCCAGCTCGCCGCGGTGGTTCCAGCGGACGATGTCGCCGGTGCGGTAGAGACGCCGGCCGGGCTGCCCGAACGGTGAGGCGACGAACCTCTCCGCCGTCCGGTCGGGGCGGCCGAGGTAGCCGCGGGCCAGTTGGGCACCCCCGATGTAGAGCTCGCCGCGCACCCCCGGCGGCACCGGCCGCAACCCGGCGTCGAGGACGTACACCGAGGCGTTCCACAGCGGCTGGCCGATGGAGGCCGCGGTGGGCCACTCGTCGATGTCCTCGGGGAGGGTCGCGGTGGTGGCCGCATGGGTCTCGGCCGGGCCGTAGATGTTGTGCGCCATCCGCCGCCAGCCGCTCGCGCAGAACTCCCGCAGCTCATGGCTGAGCCGGAACTGCTCCCCGCCCTGGAAGAGATCGGTGAGGGAGTCCAGCGGTTCGCCGATGTCGGTGGCCGCCGCCAGCACGGCGTCGATCACGAGGGTCGGCGCGAACAGTTCGTTGACGCTGTACCGGGCGATCCACCGGGCCAGTTCGTAGGCGTCCCGGCGGACGTGTTCCTCCGGGATCACCAGGGTCTTGCCGACGACCAGCGCCTGGACGATCTCCTGCACCGCGAAGTCGAAGGAGACGGCGAGGAACTGCGCCGTCCGGGTGCCGACGCCTCCGCAGTACGTTCCCGTGTGCCAGGCGAGCAGGTTGACCAGCGAACTCATCGGCATCACCACACCCTTGGGGGTGCCGGTGGAACCCGAGGTGTACACGACGTAGGCGGGGTGCCGCAGGTCCAGTGGACGGACCCGGTCCGCGTCGGTCAGGTCGGAGTCCGGGGCGGCGGCGAGCGCCCGGACCGTCTCCGGGTCGTCGAGCACGACATCGCGGGCGACGCCGTCGCCCAGGGCCGGGCGGGTGGCCGCGTCGGTGACGACGACGCGGGGGCCGCAGTCGGCGAGGACGGCCCGCAGCCGCTGCTCGGGAGCCGTGGTGTCGAGCGTGAGGTAGGCGGCACCCGTCTTCAGGGCCGCGACCAGGGCCACCACCAGGTCGGCCGACCGGGGCAGGGCGATCGCCACGACGTCCTCGGCGCCCACGCCCGAGACGGCCAGCAGATGCGCCAGCCGGTTCGCGCGGGCGTTCAGCTCGGCGTACGAGAGGGTGATGTCCTCGCCGAGCACCGCGGTCGCCCGGGGCTCGGCGGCGACCTGCCGCTCGAAGAGCGTCGGCACCGGCAGCGGGGGCACGTCGTGCGCGGTGCGGTTCCACTCCTCCACCACCCGCCACCGTTCGGCGGGCGCCATCACCTCCAGCCGTCCGATGGGCTGCGCCGGGTCCGCGACGGCACCCTCCAGCACGCGCAGCAGCCGGTCGGCGAACTCCTGCGCGGTGCCGCGGTCGAACAGGTCGGCGTTGTACTCGACGGCCGCGCCCAGCCCCTCGGGCTCGCCGTGCGGGCCGTAGCGCTCGTCGAAGAAGAACGCCAGGTCGAACTTGGCGCGTCCGGTCTCCGGCGCGCGCACGTCCACGGTGAGGCCCGGCAGACGCAGAACCTCCAGGGCCTCCTGGTTGTTGTCGAAGCCGAGCAGCACCTGGAAGAGCGGGTGGCGGGCCAGCGAGCGGGCCGGACTGAGCACTTCCACCAGCCGCTCGAACGGCACGTCCTGGTGCCCGTAGGCGCCGAGGTTGGTCTCCCGGACCCGGGCGACCAGCTCGGCGAACGTCGGGTCGCCCGAGGTGTCGGTGCGCAGCACCAGGGTGTTCACGAAGAACCCGACGAGGTCTTCGACGGCCGCGTCGGTACGGCCGGCGACGGGGCTGCCGATCGGGATGTCGGTGCCCGCGCCGAGCCGGGTGAGCAGGGTCGCGAGCGCGGCCTGCGTCACCATGAACAGGCTGGTGCCGGTCTCCCGGGCGAACGCGGTCAGCCGCGCGTGCAGGTCGGCGGGCACCTCGAAGGGCACCCGGCCGCCGCGGTGCGACTGCCGCGCCGGGCGGGGCCGGTCGGCCGGCAGCTCCAGTTCCTCCGGAAGCCCCGCCAGCGCGGTCCTCCAGTGGGTGAGCTGCCGGGAGATCTCGCTGTCCGGGTCGTCCTCGGAGCCGAGCACCTCGCGCTGCCACAGCGTGTAGTCGGCGTACTGGACGGGCAGCGGCGTCCAGGCGGGGGCGTCGCCGCGGGCCCGGGCGGTGTAGGCGAGGGACAGGTCGCGGGCGAGGGGCCCCATGGACCAGCCGTCACCGGCGATGTGGTGGACCACCAGGACGAGCACCCGCTCCCCGTCGTGCGCGCAGAACAGCCAGGCCCGCAAGGGGAGTTCGGCGGTGAGGTCGAAGGGGTGGGACGCCGCTGCCCGCACCCGGTCCTCCAACTCGCCGGGGGCGACGTCGACCTCGGTCAGTTCCGGCGCCGCGTGGGCGGTCGGCAGGACGATCTGCCGCGCCCCGTCGGTGTCCTCGGCGAACAGGGTCCGCAGCGACTCGTGCCGGGCGACGACATCGGTGAGCGCCTGGCGCAGCGCGGCCCGGTCGAGCGCGCCCTTGAGCCGCAGCGCCACCGGGATGTTGTACGTGGCGCTCGGCCCTTCCAGGTGGTTGAGGAACCACAGGCGCTGCTGGGCGTACGAAAGCGGGACACGCGCGGGGCGGGCCACGGCCGTGACCGGCCGGCGGGCGCCCGAGGCCTCGTCCAGCGCCTCGACGACGCCCGCGACCGTCGGGTTCTCGAAGAACGGGCGGATGGACAGCTCCACGCCGAGCACCGCCCGGATCCGGCTGAGCAGCCGCACCGCGGACAGCGAGTGGCCGCCGTGATCGAAGAAGTTGTCGTCGATGCCCAGCGAGGCGACGCCGAGCAACTCGGCGAAGACGGTGCACAGGATCTGCTCCCGCGGGCTGCGCGGCCCCCGGGAACGAGCGGGCCACACATCCGCCGACCGGGTGTCCGCACCCCCGGGCACCTCGACGAGCCGCAGCTCACCGTCGGCCGACCAGCGCGCGGACCTTCCGGTGCGGTACATCCAGCCCGCCCGGCCGAACGGACACGGCAGCCACCGCTCCTGCTCCGCGGACTCCCCGGCAGGACCGGAGCCCGTCACGTACAACTGTCCCGCGACCCCGGGCGGCACCGGAGCCAGCGCGTCGTCGAGGACGTACGCGCGAGCGCCGTCCGTCGTACCGGGCAGGGACGCACCGGCCAGCGCGGCGGCCACCGCGGGCCGGGCCGCGTCGCTCCACTCGTCCAGCACCGCCGTCCGCTCGGCCGGGTCCAGGACGTCGACCGTGCCGATCGTCCGGTCGGCGCCCCCGGCCATCGCGGCCAGGAGGCGTACGAAGCGGTCGGCCACCGAGCGGGCGGTGCCCCGGTCGAACAGCTCGGCGGAGAACTCCAGGTCACCGGTGACCCCGGCGGGCCGGCCGGCGCTGTCGAAGCGTTCCGTCAGCTCCCAGTTGAGGTCGAACTTGGTGTCCTCGATGGGAAGCCGCTCCAGCTCCACCGCCAGCCCCGGCAGCCGCGCCTCCTCGGCGACGGTGACGCGCGGGTCGGCGTTGTGCAGCGTCAGGCACACCTGGAAGAGGGGATGCCGGGCGAGCGAGCGCTCCGGGTTGACGGCCTCCACCAGCCGCTCGAACGGCAGATCCTGGTGCGCGTACGCCTCCAGGCTCCGTGCCCGCACGCGATCCACGAGTTCGGTGAACGTCGGGTCACCCGAGGTGTCGGTGCGCAGCACCAGCGTGTTGGCGAAGAACCCGACCAACTCCTCCACCGCCGCGTCGGTACGTCCCGCGACCGGCGAACCGACGGGAATGTCGGTGCCCGCGCCCAGCCGCGTCAGCAACGCGGCGAGACCCGCCTGGAACACCATGAACAGACTGGAGCGCGTCGTCCGCGCCAACTCGGTCAGGGCTTCGTGCAGTTCGGCCGAGAGCCGCAGCGACACCTGCCCACCGCGCTGGGTGACCACCTCGCTGCGCGGGCGGTCGTACGGCAGCTCCAGTTGGTCGGGCAGCCCGGCCAGTGTGTGGGTCCAGTAGGCGAGTTGGCGGGAGATCTCGCTGTCCGGGTCGTCCTCGGTGCCGAGGACGTCGCGCTGCCAGAGGCTGTAGTCGGCGTACTGGACCGGCAGCGGCGCCCACTCCGGGGCAGCGCCCCGCACCCGGGCCGTGTACGCCGTCGCCAGGTCACGGGCCAGGGGACGCATCGACGAGCCGTCGCCGGCGATGTGGTGCAGGAGCAGCAGCAGGACGTGTTCGTCGTCGCCGACCTCGAACAGCGTGGCACGCAGGGGCGGTTCCGTGGCCAGGTCGAAGGGGTACCGCGCCGCGTCCGCCAGCCGGGCACCGAGCCGGTCCTCGTCCACGGCGACGACGTCGAGCCCCACGACCACCTCGTACGGCTCCAGAATCACCTGGGTGAATCCGCCCTCGTCCTCGGCGAACACTGTGCGCAGGCTCTCGTGCCGGGCCACCACGTCCGCGAGGGCCAGCCGCAGCGCCTCCCGGTCCAGCACACCCGTGAGCCGCAACGCACCGGGCGCGTTGTAGGCGGTACTGCCGTCCTCCAGCAGACTCAGGAAGCGAAGCCGCTGCTGGGCGTAGGAGACGGGGACCCGAGCGGGCCTCGGTCCGGCCGTGACACCGGGACGCTGTACGGCGACCGGGGCCGACCGCCGCTCCAGCGTCGCGCTGATTCCGGCGACGGTGGGTGTCTCGAAGAGCTGGCGGATGGGGAGTTCCACACCGACAGCCGTGCGGATGCGGCTGGTGAGTTTGGTGGCGAGGAGGGAGTGGCCGCCGAGGTGGAAGAAGTCGTCGTCGATGGTGACGGTTTCGGTGCCGAGGACTTCGGCGAAGAGGGTGCAGAGGGTTTGTTCGCGTGGTGAGCGGGGGCTGCGTCCTTCGCCGGTGTGGTGGTGGTGTTGGGGTGCGGGGAGGGCGTGGTGGTCGAGTTTGCCGTTGGGGGTGAGGGGGAGTTCGTCGAGGGTGATGAAGGTGGCGGGGATCATGTAGGCGGGCAGGTGGGCGGCGGCATGCGTGTGGAGGTCGGGTGTGTGGGTGGCGACGATGTAGGCGGTGAGGCGTTGGTCGCCGGGTCGGTCTTCGCGGACGATGACCGCGGCCTGGGTGACCCGGGGGTGGGCTATGAGGACGGCTTGGATTTCGGCGGGTTCGATGCGGTGGCCGCGGAGTTTGATCTGGTTGTCGGTGCGGCCGGTGTAGATGAGGTGGCCGGTGGGGGTCCAG
>NZ_JBIWKB010000114.1:0-11052 GCF_044765425.1 Streptomyces sp. NPDC102462
CCTCACCTGGTCGACGGCTGCCTCCCGCCCACCGGTCTGACCATGGACGACGGCGCGATCAGACCGCCGGACTCCGCGAGTTCAACCTGAGTAAGTGCGATCGTCAGTGCGCGCAGCGGGCCGCTCAGGATCCGTGCCGTGGTCCAGGTCCCCGACGAGTTGGTCAAGCCGGATCGGTCCGCTGAGGAGAAGCGCGCGAAGCGCGCCGGTCTGACCGGTGAGGCGTATGACGCCCAGCGGCGCCACTGGCGCAAGGCGTCCGAGAAGGTGCAGGCCGCCGTCACGGCCCACGCCGAAGCCACCGTCAGCAACCGGTATGAGCTGAAGCAGGCAGTGGATGAGGCCGCGCGGCACGCTCAAGACGACCCGCCGCCAGCCGGATAGCTGGCGCCCGGACCGGTTGCCGGCGCTCCGTGTCGTCTACGGTGACGGCACGGGTTCCCTGTGATCGGTACGTGTGGTCCACGAGGGCGTGGGACGTCGAGCCTGGCTCCGCCACCACGTCCTGACGGTCTGCTGTGTGCGCGGCGACACCACTCAACTCAGTGCCGGTCAGGAGGACTTCTGCGTGCCGACAGCGCAACTCGCTCTGCATGACATCACCAGGAGTTACCAGGACCACGTCGTACCCGACCCGATACCGACTCATCAGGAATACCGCAGGCCCGACCGGGCCTGCGGAACACGGCATCCAGGCAGCCGTCTTCTGGAGTGTGAGCAACATGGCTGCTGCCTGGACAGCGGCCTGCTTCCCTTTCCTCTGGTCTACCTTCGCCGGCACGATCCGCTCGCGCAGATCGCGACCGGATCCGGTAACTCCGTCGGCACCGCCCACACCTACGCGACGGCCGCGATCGGACACCTGACCCGTCGGGCGACCGGACCGGTGGGGGCCCGGCGAAATGGATCTCACCTGCGCTGCCCAGCCGCACCCAAGACCTTGACCGCGGCCCGGTGCCCACCGCATCATCGGGATCTGCGAACGCCAAGGCGTCCCCGCCCTCGCCGACAGCGCCTACATCGAGGCCGGCCCCCACTGACAAGGCCTCTCAGACGCCCTTTAGTTGTAGGGATCAGCCGTTGTTGTCGATCCACGCCGACCACCTGGTGCAGCCTCCGTCCTGGCACAGCCTGAAGCGGACCTGGCTGCCCCGTCCCCCGAGCTTGTTGAGGGTGGAGGATTCGTAATAATCCTTGTTGCAGACACCCCAATTGTCGTAGGGCCACGGGTTGACACATTCTCCACTGCGATAGCTGTGCCAGATCCCGTCCTTGTCGACGAGCTGGTTCTCCCAGTCGACGGAAGGCCATCCCCCGGCGGATCCATCATAGATAAACCACTGGTCGCCGTTCTTGCGGAAACATGCCCTGTTGCCATCGAGATCCGAAGGGCCGCAAATCGTGCCCTCCGGAGCAGCCGGGCCGACCGAATACCAAGCCGCGTATTCCGACCCCTCGTCATCGGCAGAGGCAGAATTGCCGGCCGTCAGCGTTATCGCGCAAGCTGCCGCGAGAACGACTAATGCTTTCCTTGTTCCGAGCATGTGTACCAATCCTCTCGACACGATGATTCCCCCGGTGCAGCAGGCCCGCCCGGGCGAAGCGGGGTGCTGTTCGGATCCCAACCGTAGGCACCCTCGTACACGTACTGGACCTCCTCCCCGAAGCCGCCCGTCTGACCGCCAAACACGCATCCAGCCGGAATCGCAGCTGCCATATGCAGTGGTTGACGTGGTCAGGGCAGATGCTCTTGAAGTGGCGAAGCCGACCCGCCGACGGCGAGGAAGCACCGTCATCACTGCTTCGAAGATGCACGACAGACCTTGGCAAAACCTGGAAGGAAGCTTGAAACAGCGGGTCAGACACCGCCGCTGCAGTTCTCGTCATGGCTGGCCTGGAGCACGTGTCGCCGCTGGTGACAGGCGGTCGGCAGTGCGGGCCAGCGGCCGTCGCTCGGCAACGAAGCTCACCGGCCCTCGTCATGGGCCAAGCCGGATGGTCTGCTTGGAGACGCTCGCGCCACTCACCTGCTGCGGCTGTACCCGTCGGCCAGTCGGACCGAAGTCAACAGGCGCACCGCGTGTGCCGCACACCGCCCCACACCTTGGACCCGGGGCAGGGCCCGTGTGGCTGTGCCGGCCTGTCAGATGTTGGGGTGTCGGTCGCGGACGGGGCTGACCGATTCCAGCAGCGAGGCGAGGTGGAGGATGATGGATTCGGCATGCCAGTTGGCTGCGAGCTGGACTCCGATGGGCATGCCTTCGCTGCTGGTTCCGAAGCGCATGGACAGGGCCGGTAGGCCGGTCAGGTTGAAGGGGATGGTGGCGGTCTGGATGTGTGCGGCGTCCACGGTCTGGCCATTGATGGTGAACTGGGTGAGTCCGTGTTCGTGGGCGGGGACGGGCACGACCGGGAGCAGGAGGGCGTCGTACTGCTGGAAGTACTCGGTGAATGCGTCCCGGAGACGTTCGATGCCCTGTTCGGCCAGGACGTAGTCGCGGATGGACGTGTCAGGGCCGGCGAGCATGGACCTGGAGATCTTGAACATCTGGTCTTCGTGGCCCGTGGTCGCCTCCTTGAAGCCGGGCTTGACCTCCATGACGTGCTGTCGGTAGAACAGCTCAAGGGGGTTGTCCCGTTCGAGTGCCGGGATGCCGACCCTTTCGACCCTGGCGCCGGTGCTCTGCAAGGCTTCGGCGGCCTTCTGCACGGTTGCGGCGACTTCCGAGTCGATCGGGCCGAGTCCGGAGTCGACCAGCCAGCCGACACGAACAGGACGGTCGGGTGAGGTGCCCAGACCTGTGTCGAACTCGCGGGGAGTCGTGGCGAAACCGTCAGCGCCGTCGGGGCCGGCCATCAGCGAGTAGGCCAGCGCGATGTCACGGATGGTTCGGGCCATCGGTCCGACGTGCCAGTCACGGCGTGGAACTCGGGGCCAGACTCCGGTCATCGGGATGCGCCCGTGCGTCGCCTTGAGGGCGACGATGCCGGTGTGGGCGGCCGGTCCGCGTACGGAGATCGCAAGGTCGCTGCCGAGCCCGAAGGGCGACATGCCGGCTGCGACTGCCGCCGACTCCCCACCGCTGGAGCCACCGGGGGTCCGGTCGAGGTTCCAGGGGTTGTTCGTCCTGCCGGTGAGGAGGTTGTCGCTCTCGGTCGAGTAGGAGAACTCCGGCAGATTGGTCTTGGCCAGCAGAATCCCACCAGCCTTCTTGATGCGCGCCACGCTGGTGGCGTCTGTGTCGGGAACGCGGCCCTTGAAGATCGGCGAGCCGCGCTGTGTCAGCACCCCGGCGGTGTCGAACGAGTCCTTGACCGTGAACGGGACACCATGCAGAGGCCCGATCTCGCCGCCCGCCGAGAGCGCTTCGTCCGCCGCCTTCGCGGCGTCGAGGACGCCGTCGACCAGCGTGACGATGGCGTTGAGCTTCGGGTCGACGGCCTCGATGCGGTCAAGGTGTGCCTGCACCACCTCGACGGATGACACCTTCCCGGCACGGATCAGTTCAGCGAGTTCGGTCGCATCGGAGTAGATAAGGTCGGCAGTCATGATCTTCCCTTGATTGGACTGGTCTACTAGTAGCGGCGAAGCGCTGCCCGATCTCCGATACGTCGCGGGCAGCGTGGCTTGTCAGACGTGGAGGAGTTGACGGGTGACCGTCATGGCGCCGTCGAGATACTCCGGGCTGCGGTGGATCTTCGCCATCACACTTGCCCCCAGCCATGTGTCATAGAGAGCCTCAGCCGTCGCACGGGGGCCGGCATCGACGGACACGGACCCGTCTGCGATGCCAGCGGTGATCATTTTCTCCACTCGGTCGACGATGGCCGAGGTGCCCGCTTTCATCACCACCCTCATCGCCTCCGAGAGGTCGGAAACCTCCGCACCGAGCTTGACGACCAGGCACCCGCCCTGGCAGTCGTCGACGGCTTGCGTGTCGTAGAAGTTCTGCCAGTACCGCATCAGGTGTTCCGCAGAGTTCTTGTCCCTGTCGGCGACGATCCGATCCATGACAGCCAGGTAGTCGTCGAAGTAGCTCTTCATCATCGCCTCACCGAAGGCGTCCTTGGAGCTGAAGTAGTGGTAGAAGGACCCCTTCGGCACACCGGCTCCGGCCAGGACTTCGTTGATGCCGACCGCGGCGTAGCCCTTCACGGCGACGATCCGCCGCGCGGTATCCAGGAGGCTCTGACGCGTGTCCGTCTTGGTGGTTGGCATGCCTTCACCGTAGCAGAATTAGACCAGTCGTCTAGCGCTCCGGGCGGATCTCGCTGTGGCCGGACCCAGGGTCCGGTGTTTGTCACCCACCGTCGCCCCGGCCCGGGCAAGGTCGTCAGCCCGCGCGACGTGTGCCGGACACCGGGCAGACCCGCCTCTCCTACGGGCAGGCCCACGCGCTGCTGGAGAACCGCTACTTCAAGCCGTCCCACGAGGCGATCTCGGAATTGACCCGCCTGCTCGCCCTCGGCGACGCGCGCCGCTGACCCTGATGTCACCGATGTGCCCTGTCGGGGAACCACACCCGGTCCTGGCGGTCAGGCGAGATGCATGTGTGTGTGCCACGCCGCGCCCCCGCGATCCGTGTGCGGCTCAGGGCGTCCGGAGCGTCGCCAGATAGGTGGACACCAGTGTGCGGGCCCAGTCGACGGAGGCGGGCTCGGGGGTGAAAATGGCGCGGTAGTAGAGCGGGCCGAGGAGGAAGTCCGCCGCGGTCTCCACGTCGAGTGCCGTCCCCCCGCGGTCCTGTTCGCGCCGGATGATCGCGCCGAGTTGGCGGTGGCGGTCCTCGACGCAGGCGCAGCCGCCCGCCGGGCCGGAGCCGATGGTCGCCCGCATGAGGGCGAGCGTGTCCGGGTCGGCGACGTCGGTGGCCACGTCGGCGAGCCACCGCTGGAGGTCGCCGACGAGGGAGCCGGAGTCGGGGACGACCAGGTCGCCGGTGAAGCGGCTGGTGGCGACGTCGTTGAGTAGCTGGGCGGTAGACCCCCAGCGCCGGTACAGGGTGGTGGGGTGCACGCCGGCGCGCGCGGCCACGGCGGGCAGGGTCAGGGTCTCCGCTTCCTCCTCGGCGAGGAGTTCTGCGACGGCGCGGTGGACGGCCGCCCGCACCTTCGCGGAGCGGCCGCCGGGACGTACCTGGGTCGACGAGTCAGCCATGGGGAAATTATCGCACTGATCGTTGCGTTAGTGGTAGCGTCTTAAACGCATCGATCACTGCTTTTGGAGTCGCGTCGTGTCCGGTCCCGTCCCGTCCCAGCTCCAGCCCTCCCCGCCGCCCACCGACCGGGTGGCGCCACCGGAGGAAAGGCGACGACGGCTGAGCCGTCCCGTCGCCTTCGCCTCCCTGGCGGTCGTCTTCGTCATGTTCATGGCCGCCTCCAGTGCGCCCTCCCCGCTCTATGTCGTCTACCAGCAGGAATGGCACTTCTCCGCCACCACCCTTACCACGGTCTTCGCCGTCTACGTGCTCGGCATGATCGGGGCGCTGCTCATCCTCGGCGCCCTCTCCGACCACCTCGGCCGCCGTCCGGTCCTGCTCTCCGCGATCGCCCTCGAAGCGGCCTCGATGGTCCTGTTCCTCACCGCGGGCAACGTCGGCCTGCTGCTGACGGCACGCTTCATCCAGGGCATCGCCACCGGGGCCGCCATGACCACGCTCGGCGCCGCCCTGTCCGACCTCAACCCCGCGCACGCCCCGCACCGGGCGGGCCTCGTCACGGGCACCGCGCCCACCTTCGGACTCGGACTGGGCTCGCTCGGATGCGGGCTCCTCATCGAGTACGGGCCGCACCCCACCCGCCTCGTCTACGTGCTGCTGCTCCTCGCCCTCGTGGTGGCCGGCGCCCTCCTGTCGGCCCTGCCCGAGACCTCGCTGCGCCGCCCCGGCGCCGCCCGCTCGCTCCAGCCCCGCCTGCGGATCGCCCCCCACCTGCGGGCCGACCTGCTGAGCCTGGTCCCGATCCTCATCGCAAGCTGGGCGCTCGGCGGCCTCTACCTCTCGCTCGGCCCGTCCGTCGCCGTCGGCCTGTTCGGCCTCTCCAGCCACGTCGTCGGCGGACTCGTGGTCACCCTGCTCACCGGCCCGGCCTTCCTCACCGCCCTCGCCCTGCGCGGCTGGCCCGTCGGACGGACCCTCGCCGTCAGCGCGACCCTGCTCCTCGTCGGCACGGCCGTCGCCCTGACCGGTGTGGAGGAGCATTCCCTGACCGCGGCCGCGCTCGGAACTGCGATCGCGGGCGTCGGCTTCGGCGGCTCCGCCCTCGCCAGCTTCGGCACCCTGGCCCGGATAGCCCGCCCCGCCGAACGCAGCGAGCTGCTCTCCGTCGCCTTCGTCATCTCCTACCTGGCCTTCAGCATCCCGGCCGTGATCGCCGGCATCGCCGCCACGCACGCCGGTCTGCACGACACGTTCGTCACCTACGCGGCGACGGTCGCCGCCCTCTGCGCCCTCGCCCTGCTCGCCCAGCGCCTGCGCGCCACCCGCACCCCCGCCACCGGAGGCGTTCCCCAGGCATGAGGAACCGCCGGGAACCGGTCGCCCCGGCCCGCACGAGGCCGCGGCGACCGCGGCGCGTCGGACGTCGGCTGCCGTCCGCCGGATCTCAGCCCGGCCGGGAGGCGTTCGCCACGCGCTGGTTGTGCACCCGGAGGCGGACCACGGCGGCGTTCAGCAGCGGAGCGGGCAGGCCGAGGCGCTTCGCCGCACGGGCGAGGGAGGCCAAGGCATGCTCGACCTCCATGGGCCGCGCGTCCAGGGCGTCCCGGTACATCGACGGGGCGAAGGGCGAACCCTCCTGCGTCACGGTGGCCTGCAGCGCGACGTAGGCGGCGTCGGGCAGGGGGTGACCGGCCGCGCCGGACACGGCGGCGGCCTCGGCGAGGACCGCGTCGGCGAACCCCTTGCCGCCGCTCACCGCCGCCACGTCACCGATGGTGCCCTGCGCGAGGCCGGCGATGGTGGTGGTCGTGGCGATGAAGACCCACTTGTGCCACATCGACGTGAGGACGCGGTCGGAGACCTGGACGTCGAAGCCGGCGACGTCCAGCGCGGCGGCCGTGTCGCGCAGACGGGCCGTATGCCCTCCGTCGAGTTCGCCGCGCTCCTGGTGCGTACGTCGGTCGCGGCGATGCGTAGTGCGCTGATCACGTACGCCGACCGGACGGGCGGCAACCGCCCGCGGCGGGAGCCGGAATCGCCGCGTTGATGCGCGGTATGGGGACCCTCCCAGGCGGGAGGGCGAGGCGTGTCCGCTCAACGGAACGGATTACCGGAAAAATCTCGGCCGATACCCGAGCGAAACCCCTCGGAAGCTTCAAGTACCAATCGGCAGGTGCGTGCCACCGCATCGCCACATGAGGGAGGGAGACCGATGCCACGACCGCCGGGTCACGGACCGGACTTCGAGGTCAGACGTCAGAAGATCATCGACACGGCCGCCAGACTGTTCGCTCGCAAGGGGTAAGCGGCGACATCCGTCAACGACCTCAGCAAGGCGGTCGGGCTCGCCAAGGGAGCTCTGTACTACTACATCGGTTCGAAAGAGAACTTGCTCATCGAGATCCAGACCCGGGTCATGTCCCCGCTCCTGACCCGTGCTGGGCAGATCGCCGGCCTCGACACCAGTCCCCTGCTGCGCCTGCGCCTGATGTCCGAGTCACTGCTCACCATCATCTTCCACCGGCTCGACCACATCTGGGTCTACGAACACGACTACCGCGACCTGGGCGGGGCCGAACTACGAACACTCCTCGCCCAGCGCAAGGCCTTCGAGCACTGCGTCTCCGGCGTACTCGTCGAAGCCGTCTACCAGGGCGCCCTCCAGACCACCGAGACCCGCCTGGCCACCTTGCAGTTCCTCAACCTGCACAACCACACGTATCAATGGGTGAGGCCGCATGGCCCGTGGTCTCCCGCGTTCCTCTCCCGGGAGTGCTGCTCGACCTTCTTCAGAGGGTTCGGCGCTCCGGAGAGTGTCGTTCGCGAGGTCGAGACGCGAGCGCAGGTGTTCAAGCACCTCCACACCGAACTCCCCCTCGATCCCGAGGCGGACTGGATACCGGTCCCGGCCGGAACGGATGTGTGAGCGACACGAGGCCATACCTCTTGCCTGCTCCTGATCCGGATATGACATGGCAGTCGGTGGCGTTTCGGTGTTTGCCCAGCTCAGAAATCGAACGGCAGGGTTTGAGCGATGAGTTCGGCCGCGCGACGGCTGACGGCCGGCCTCGCTGTTGCGGATTGCCCGATGGAGCCGTGGTGGTGGTGCGACATGAAGCCGGTTTAAGGGACCCGTGACCTCTTGGTGGTGTGGGACCGGAAATCCGGCGGAAACCTGCATGGTGACCGGGCGGTGATGTTCTACTAACCGGAGCCGGTGGCGGTCGACCGGTCTGTTGCGCGGCCCGGAATCGCGGTTGTCGACCAGATCACTCCGCCACGGGCAAGCACTCGGCGAGCAGATCGACAATGTCGTGCCAGGCCCGCTGTGCGTGCCGTGGGTGGTAGCCGACGCCGGGCAGCACGGTGTGGTCGACCGGTGGGTGGTGGAAGGCGTGCAGGGCTCCGCCGTAGACCACGAGGCGCCAGTCGACGCCGGCGGCCTGCATCTCGGCGGTGAACGCGTCCCGTTGCGCGGGCGGCATGATCGGGTCTTCCGACCCGACCCCGGCCCACACCGGGCAGCGAATGCGCGCCGCCTCGCCCGGTCGGCCCGTGGTCAGTGCGTTGACTGTCCCGATCGCGCGTAGGTTGACGCCGTGGCGCCCGAGTTCCAGCCCGATGGCGCCCCCGGTGCCGTAGCCGACGGCGGCGATCCGGTCGGAGTCGGCCCGCGGTTCGGCGCGCAACACGTGGAGCGCCGCGTGGCCGATGCCCCGCATCCGGTCGGGATCGGCGAGCAGGGGCATGCAACGGGCCAGCATCTCCTCGGGGTCAGCCAAATAGCGCCCGCCGTGGAGGTCGAAGGCCAGCGCCACGTATCCCAGCTCGGCGAGCGCATCGGCCCGGCGGCGCTCGACATCGCTGAGCCCCACCCCCTCGGGCCCGATCAGGACCGCGGGACGGCAGTCGACACCGGCGGGGAGCGCGAGGTGCCCGATCATCGTGAGGCCGTCGGCCGGGTACTCGACCGTACGCGTGGTAATCGTCCCCATGAGACTGGACTGTAGTGACCGTCGAGTCCGGTCGGGCGGGCGTTCTGCCGCTGGCAGAACGCCCGGGTGCGCTTCTGAAATGCGGCGATGGCTCACGAGTCCGTGCCAGTGCTGCTGGCCAGCGGCACTGAACTTCGCGGCAGGTACCTGGCGTATTCCGGTCCCACCCCGGGTGTGAGTAGTCGGCGTACCGGAAATCGCTCGGTCGCTCAGAGGAGGGCGCCGCCGGAGACCTCGATTCGCTGGGCGGTGACCCAGCGCAGGCCCTCGGAGGCCAGCGTGGCGATGGCGTCGCCGATCTCCTCAGGTTCGCCGACGCGGCCGAGCGCGGTCTGTCCGGCCAGAACCTGGCGCATCTCGGCGTCGTCCCGCATCGCTCCACCGTTGAAATCGGTGGCGGTCGGCCCCGGGGCGATGGAGTTGACCCGGATGCGGCGCGGGCCGAGTTCTGCGGCGAGGGTGCGGCTCAGGGCTTCGACGGCGGCCTTCGAGGCGGAGTAGACCGAGGTGGCGGGGCTGGTGTGGCGGGTCAGTGACGTCGAGACGTTGATGACGCGGCCGCCCTGGGCCAGCAGCGGCACAAGTGACTGGATGAGGAAGAACGTGCCCCGGACATTGGTGCCCATCACCGTGTCGAAGTCGTCGATCGTGACGTCCTCCAGCGGTCCGAAGATCCCCACTCCCGCGTTGTTGACCAAGATGTCGAGCCGCGACGTACCCCAGCGCTCCAGCTGCTCGCTCAGTTCGGAGGTGAAGGACGCGAAAGAGGAGACGTCGCTGATGTCGAGCCGGAGAACAGCGGCAGTCCCACCCACCGCCTGCACCTGTTCCACCGTCTTCTCAGCCCCGGCCGCATCACCACGGTGGGTGACCAGGACCCGCACCCCGCGTGTGGCCAGAGCGATGGCCGCGCCGCGTCCGAGGCCGCGATTCGCACCGGTCACCAAAGCGATCTTGTCGATCGTCATGAACTGTTCCTCCACCGCGCGGCTACCGGAATTCGCCCGGGCGCCACAGATACGATGCGAGTCACTCGACTCGCCTTGCTCTCGTACCGTAAGCAGGACTACTGAGGCGAGTCAAGTGACTCGCCTCGGGTCTGCGGCATACTGTCCGCATGGCAGCAGAACTCTCCGCCCACCACCGCAGACTCGCTCAGCAGAAGCGCGAGGCGATCACCACCGCAGCCACAGAACTGTTCCTGGATCGCGGCTACGACGGCACCTCACTAGCCCGGGTCGCCGAAGCGGCCGGAGTCTCGAAGTCCACCCTGTTCAAGCAGTTCCCCACCAAGGCGGCACTCTTCGAGGCCATCGTCACCGAGTCCTGGCAGCGTGACGCCGGCGACGCTGCCGCGCGGCCACAGAGCGGAAATCTGCGCTCCGGACTGACAACTATCGGCCACCGCTATGCCGACCTGATCGGCCAGCCCGGCATGGCAGCCCTGTTCCGGATCGTCATCGCCGAACTGCCTCGTTTCCCCGAACTGGGACGGATGCAGTTCCAGCTCGGCAAACTGCCCTACTTCACCTCCGTTCAGCATTACTTGGAATCCGAGCACGAGGCGGGCAACGCTGATGTCCCGGACGCCGCGAGCGCCGCGAACCAGTTCCTCGGCATGATCGCCAACTACGTCCTGTGGCCGCGCATGCTGCTGACCGACTGGAACCCCGCGGCCTCCGACATCCACGACGCCGTCGAACAGGCCGTCCAGACCATGCTCGCCAGATACACCCCGACCCGCCGGCCTGACCCGAAACCGGAAAGTTGACACCGGCGCGCAATCCGAACCCGGAACAGTGCAGTTACTCAGGTTGAACTCGTGGAGTCCGGTGGCCCGTGACGCTTCTTGATCGTTGCGGTATGACGTCGTCATGCGGTACGCGCATGGGGGCGGC
>NZ_JBIWKB010000115.1:0-10914 GCF_044765425.1 Streptomyces sp. NPDC102462
GTCCTCGGCGGGGGGGCCCCCCGCGGGGGGGGGGGGGGGGCCGCGCCCGCCCCCCCCCCCCCCCCCCCACCCCCCCGGGGGGGGGGGGGGGGGCCGCGCCCCCCCCCCCCCCCCACGCCGTTTCATGTCTGCGAGCGCGTCACCTGAGAGGCTGCGTCACCGTCTTGCCGAGGTTCGGGCCGGTGCCCAGCGGGAAGTCGGCTCGGCGGGTGCGGCCGGGTGCGACGAGGGTGACGGCGACCGTCAGGCCGCCCTGGTCGGGGTTGGCGACGCTCACCACGGCGGAGCGGCCGTCCTCGTTGAGCATGACGATGGCAGGCTGATCGACGTGCAGCGTGCGGCCCGGTCCCAGGTCGAGGGAGCCCGCGGCATGGAAGGCTGCCATCGTCAGCCGCAGCCGCGGGTGGCGGACTGCCTGGACCTGCTCGTCGTTGCGCAGGATCCTGACGGCGGGCTGGGCCGCATAGGCGCGGACCTTTGCGGGTGTCGCGCCGGGCAGGACGATGTAGGCGTACTCGGCGCCGTCCGGGGTGGTGCCGTGGTCGAAGAAGAGGGTGAAGGCATTCCGCTTCACCGGATCACGGTCGAGCCAGCTCCCGGTCTGCTCCTTGTTCGAGACCTTCAGCGGCCCGCCCTTGGGGAAGACATAGCCGATCTCGTCGTTGTACGCCCATGAGGCACGGGTGGCGGCGGAATCGGTCCCCAGGCGCACGGCCTTGCCGCCGACGGAGGCATTGGACCGGGCCGCGCCCTGGTTGACGGTCGTGTGGACGGCGTGCTCGGAGGTGGAGCTGATGCCCGCGCCGAGCGCGACCATCTCGTCGTCGAAGTAGAAGTAGCTCTTGCGTCCGGTGGTCGAGGACCGGTCGAGGGTGAAGACGGCGGCGCCGTAGCGCCCGTCGCAGACGCCGCCGGTGAAACTGCCGGCGTTGCGCTTTCCCGACTGCGACATCACCTTGACGTACGGCGCGGTGACACCCGGGTAGTGGAACCAGTCGAAGGCGGGTACGAGGTCGTCGTATTCCCGGTTCGTGACCTGGATCGAGGTGGCACCCTGTGCGTTCCAGTCGATCTCGTTGCCGACTTCGGGCCGCAAGGTGGAGCGGTACTCAACGCCGACCATGCGCGGGGAATTGAGCCTGGTGAAGATTCCGTACCGGTCGCGCAGGTGTGAGGAGAACTCCGAGCGCCAGAAGTACTTGTGCCCGGTGACGCCGTTCTCGCGGGTATTCCCGCGGATGTTGTCAGCCAGTTTCTTGTACGCCGCCGAGTTGGCCTCGTCGGCGCGCACCATCCGGTCGAGCGGCTCCAGGAAGTCGGCCGCATAACTCGTAATGCCGTCGATGGTGTTGGGGGGACGGTACCCGAGGTACATCATCCCGATCTCACCGCGGATCAGCCAGCGGGTCCCGTCGAGGATGTAGAAGGCGACGGCGTCGATGTCATCGGGGGAGAAGGCGAAACTGGTGCCGCGCGCCACATCGGCCCAGGCCGCGACGATGGTGAACAGGGCCATGCCGTAGCCCTCGCTGTAGAGCTGCGCCCCATGCGCCCAGAAGGACGAGTCGACCTGCACGGCCTCGGCGACCTTGCCGCTGCGGTCGACGGCGATCGTCCGCGACATGGTGGCGTAACCCTGCTCGATGTCGGCGGTCACGCGCTTGGCGACGGCCTCGTACAGGTAGTTCTCGGTCCTCCAGGAGCCGTTCGCGCCGGCCGGGTCCAGGCGGCCGGTGTTGTGCGCGTAGGTCACCTCCCGTGCTTCGGCGCTGAGTTCGTCGCCGACGAAGATCGACACCCGGCCCATGGCCATCGACTTGCCGATCTCGACTTCCCACCAGTTGGTGCTGGTCGGTTTGACCCTGTCCCAGTGGAGCAGTGCGCGGTTCAGGGCTTCGATCAGCTCCGGCTTGCCGTATCCCGCGGCGTCCGGATCGCGGTAGGCGTGGGCCATCGCGATCATGCGGTACAGCGCGTGATACGGCGACCAGACCCGGCCGTTGGCGGAACTGGTGGTGTCGGCGTAGTCCACATTGGGCCACGAGCCGTCGGCACGCAGGGACTCGGCATAGGTCAGGGCCTCGGACGTGCGGGCGAGGAAGATGCCATTGGCGATCCTCACCTGGTCACCCTGCGCCAGAAACCGCTGCTGCAGGCGTTCGACGATGAGCCGGATGTCATCCGTCGCGGCTTGGCTCCCACTGGCTTCGGCAGCCCGTGCGAGAGCCGGTACCGACAGCGTCAGTCCGGCGACACCGGCGGCGAGCCCGAGGCCCCCGAGGAGGACTCGACGTCGACCGGGCAGGGGTGCGACTCCGTGTTCAGTCATGCGGACTCCTTAGGCGCACCCAGGTCCTGACAACGTTGCCGTACGGCTCGTGCGACGGTTGACGAGTACTTCCGGGGTGCTGTTTCGGTCATGGCTCCGGGCGGGTGCGCACCGGCGCTCTTAAACCGGTTTGAAGACGACTCGTAAACAGTTACCGGCTACGGCCTGGGTACGTCAACAGTCGCGACAGCGGTGAACGGAGCTGCCGTTGGCCCGGCGGGCAGCCGGTCGGTGCGCCGAGGGCCGGGGGCCGGGGGCCGGGGGCCGGGGGCCGGGGGTCGGGGGTCGGGGGTCGGGGGTCGGGGGTCGGGGGTCGGGGGCGGGGAGGATCCCTGAAGGCACGCGGCCGGGCAAGCCCCTTGCATCGATGAGAAGTTGCTCGCCGGCGCCCTCTCCCCCGGGTCCGGTCCTCGGTCCGGGCGCCGGTGCCGGCGTCACCTCCGCGCCGGGGCGGGTGTCTGTGCCGCGGCCCCGGAGGCGCGGCCGGGGCCAGGACACGGATGCTGCCGGCCGGACGAGGAGCAGCACGGCGACGGCTCCGACGGCCGCCACCAGGGCCGAGAACAGGAAGACGCGGTCCAGCCCGGCGGCGAACGCCCGGTGGGCGAGGCCGGCCATCGCCGCGCGCTGCCCAGCCGATGCGGAGGCGATCACTCCGTCCGCCCGGCCCGAGGCCAGAGCGTCGGCGGCGTTGGCATGCGGGAGCCCGCCCTGCGTCAGCGTGGCGGTGGCCCTGCTCGCGAAGGCGGCACCGAGTACGACGATGGCCAGGGGCATGCCCAACTGGCGTGCCGTGTTGACGGCACCGCCGGCCATCCCGGCACGCTGCGGGGGCACGGCGGAGGTGGCGGCAGAGACCAGTACGGGAGTGGCCAGGCCCACTCCGGCACCGGTGAGGAAGAGCCCCCAGGTCGGCGACGTGGCGCTCACACCCTGCGTCATGCCGGCGCTGAGCAGCAGCATGCCCGCCGCCACCAGCAGCAGCCCGAGCCCGATGGGCCGGCGCGGGGAGAGACGCTGGATGCGCCGGCCTGCCACCACGGACTCGCCGAACGACGCGGCGGCGAGCGGGGTCAGGGCGAGTCCCGCCCCGACGGGCGAGAGTCCGACAAGGGACTGCAGCCACAGCGACACGAGCGCGAGACGGTGACCACGCCGATCCACCGGACGCTTAAGGGACCGGGTCCGTGCCCTCCGCACCCGGAACCGTGACTGTCGCTGGCGTGCGCTTGTACGTGAACGACGGTGCCGTCGACGCCCCGGCCGTATCGGGCAAGCGTGCCCCGCACGCCGGTGGCCAGGTCACGGTCGGCCTCGACGGCGTCCTGGTTGACCGGAGCCGGAGGTCCTGCTCATCCGCCGTGTTCGCCATATAGGTCTCGTTGACATCGATCAGGCGCTCAAGCGCTTCTCTGGCGGCGGTCAGGCTGTCAATGGTGACTGAAAGGCGGGCGCGCTCCTGATTCATCACGGTCAGGGCTTGCCGGGCTCGGTGCACAGTGGGCTCTGTCATACAGGGAACCATCCGGGCGATGGTTCTGCTGGACATTCCGGCGGCCAGGAATGTCTGGATCAGCGCCACCCGCTGGACGTGATCGTCGTCATAGCGCCGCTGGCCGCTGGGGGATCTGGTGCTGACCAGCAAGCCCTGCTCCTCGTAGTAGCGCAGTGATCGACGGCTTGCCCCCGTCCGGGCGGACAGTTCACCGATCCGCATCCCAACCAACCCCTTATGTGCACTGGGTCACAGCGACTTGCCCTTGACATGCATGTGAGCGTTTAGGTTAACGCCATGGCTCGCGACCCGTCGCCCAGGGCATCCGGTCGCCGGCCTCTCGCGTCCGCGAGCACGAAAGGGAGAAGTTCGTGATCAAGCTCGCCTTCATGATCAACCGTATCGATGGAATGACCTTCGAGGAATTCGTTGAGCACCACCGAAACCGTCATGCCCCGTTGTTCACCTCCATTCCGGAAGCACGGCAGTACGTGAAGAAGTACACCGTCTCCCACCCGGTGACGGCCGAAGGTTATCCGGCTCCCGCCTACGACGGACTCACCGAAATCTGGTTTGAAAGCTGGGAGGACCACGATGCCTTCTTCGCCTCGAAAAACTACAAGGAATTGGTGAACCCGGACGAGGGTGAGTTCATCGACATGAACTCGGTGGCGGTAATGGTCACCGAAGAAAGGGTTGTGATCTAGCCTCGAAGGCTCGTGCCGGCCAGTGCTTCGCGAGCCGGAGGGCGCGCCGCCGTCCGGTGGTGACGAGTTGGACAGCGGTGGAGAACAGCCGCAGCCGCCGGGGCTCTCGGAGCCGGGCCTTGCCGGTCAGGGCGAGCAGGGACATCCGGGCGGGCAGGTCCGGGGCGATCCGGATGATCTTCAGCCGGATCTGGGCCGTGTCGTGGAGCGGGAGGTTGCGCGGGCGGCGCGGATGCGGTCCTCAGGCCGGCCCGCTGCCAGTGGCGCAGTACAGCCGTCTTCCGCGCTTCGCGAGCCAGGCGACGAACTCGTGGGGACCGCCGCCGAGTCGGTACGGATCAGCGTCTGCCCCTCACCGGAGCCGTTTCGGCAGCTGGGCCAGGGCCAGTTCCGTGGCCTCGATGTGGTCGGCGGCGGTGTGGGAAACCCGCGTTGCCGGGCCGCAGCAGGCCCACGACCGGCTCGCCAGGAGCGAGGACGGCCGTCGATGTCCACGATCACCTGCCGGCGGGCGGGGGCAGAGGGCGCTCTGGGCGGAGCCGGCTGTGGCAGATAATCTGTGAAGCCCACGTCAAATCCGACGTGGGGTGTGTGGGGCGTGCCGGGAAGTCTGGTCGGCGTTTGCACGGGCTGTGTGCCCTTTTTCTTCGACGATCCTGGCCGCCACGGGCTTGGGGGGAACAGCGGCACTCTCGGCCTGCATCGTGATGATCAGCGCTACCCAGCGGACGGGGGCCCTTCGATGACCGGCCGTACAAGCTCGTTGCGACATGCCTGGTCCCTCACAGCCTGGTGGCTGCTGACAGCCCTGGCTCTGTGGCTCCTTGGCCAGGCCGTCGGCCAGGCATCTTCCCTCACGGCATGCGCCGCCTCCGCAGCGTTCCTGGTCGGCGTCGGGGAGATCGGTGACTGGCTGCGTCGACGGTGGGCGGCCCACCGTGGACAGACAGGATCCCGCTCGCGGCGCGTGCCGCCGCGCTGAACTGCCCGCAGCGGCGTCACAGCTCGTACGGCTCGCCAAGAGGGTACGAACCAGCCCCTTTCCGCACCATCGCACGAATGGTGCAGCGCTCGCCAGGAAAGAGCGCGAGGAGTGCGACCCGAGAAATGACCGACTTATGGATCCGGCTGCGTCCAGGCCCGGCTCCTGGTGAGGCGTTCTCGATGTCCAGATGGCTGGCTTCCTCGTCCACGAGCAATTCGTAGAAGCGCAGCAGTTCGTATCCGTCGTCGGCCTGAGGCCGGCCGGTGAGCAGTTCTGTCTCGGATTCGCCGAACAGCGCCAGAGACCTGCCGTTCAGAATGCCTGCGATGTCCCGGGTGTTGGTCGGCTCGATTCCCATGACGCCACCGGAGAGGTGCTCTGTCGCTGTCCAGGACCCGTCGTCCAGTCGTGTCGAGCAGTACAGCTCCTCGGCGAAGAGGCCGTCCTTGCGCCGGTGGAAGAGCAGGACGAAGCCGAGGCCGTCGCGTATGCACGTGTCGGCGACGGCGGCCCCGGAGACGCTGTCGAGGCGGGTGGGCACGGCGTGCGACGTGGCAGCGCCCTGCGTGTGCCCGGCCGTCAGAGCTGCGTGGGCGAGTTCTGCCAGATTCTCAGCCATACCTGGTCCTTGCGCGCATGCGGTTTTTCATGGGCGTGAGCCGAGCCGGGGTGGCCCGCCCGTGTGGTGGTCTGCCACCCCGGACATGTACCGCGTACTCATGTTGTGATCACGATACGCGGCACCGGACTATGTGCTGTCCGACTGCGTTTCACGTCCAGCGGGAGCTGGAGAGCGATGTCACCGCGCAGGTCGGCGAGTTGGAAGGGAGTCGTTACGCCGGGTCGATGCGGGAAACGCTGCCACCCAGGTCGAGCACGTACAGCTCGCCGTTGCCGCCCTGCACGAACGAGACGACCTCGCCGCCGTTGACTCCGAGATCACTCACTGCGGTCACCTTGCCGTTCTCGATCCGCAGAGAGCGCAGGGTGCCGTCGCAGTAGTCGCTGAACACGTACTGACCCTTGAGACCCCGGATCGCCTTGCCCCGATAGACGTATCCGCCGGTCACCGAGCAGCCCAGCCCGGTCCGGTCGTACTCGTGGATGGGCGGCACGTGGTTCGCGGGCTCCGTGCCGCCCCGGAAGGGATGGCTGCCCTCCATCTGGGACCAGCCGTAGTTCTCGCCGCCCTTGCTGTCCGCCGGGGCCCAGTCGATCTCCTCCCAGTCGCTCTGGCCGACATCGCCGATCAGCAGGTCGCCGGTGCCCGCGTCGAAGGAGAACCGCCACGGGTTGCGCAGCCCGTACGCCCAGATCTCGTCCTTCGCGTTCGGGTCGTCCACGAACGGGTTGTCCGGCGGGATCGCGTACGGCTTGCCGCCACGCGGGTCGATCCGCAGGACCTTGCCGAGCAGCGTGCCGAGGTTCTGCCCGTTGCCGTGCGGGTCGCCGCCTGAGCCTCCGTCGCCGAACGCGATGTAGAGATAGCCGTCGGGGCCGACCTTGATGTCGCCGCCGTTGTGGTTCGAGTAGGGCTGCGTCTGGGTGAGGACGGTGCGCCTGGTGTCCGGCCGGATCTTGCCGTTCCGCACGGCGAACTCGTCCACGGTGCTGGTGCCTTCCAGGTTCGTGTACGAGATGTAGAAGTGCGCGAACCTCTTGTCGAACGCGATGCCCAGCAGGCCGCGTTCACCGTCGGTGGTGGTGTCGCCGGATATGTCGAGGACCGGCTCGCCGAGCCCATGGGCGTCCAAGACCCTTACGGTGCCCGCCCTTTCGGCTAACCAGACCGTGCCACCGGGGCCGGCGGTACCGGCGGACGGATTCTGGGCCGTGGCCACTTCCGTGAGCACGACCTTCGCTGCCTGACGCGGGACGGCGGACTCGCCGGCGGACGCCGTCGTCAAGGCGAGCGAAGCGACGAGGCAGATGGTGCCGATGACCGCTGAGCTTCTGGTGCGAACTTTCACCGTGATCCTCCTGGAGGCGGTGAACGGGGGAGGTCACCCGGCTGCTCGGGCAGGTTCAGGGGGTATCGCCCGCGCCAGCACGCAACCTGGGTGGGGGACGGCGTGCCACTGGCCATGGATGAGGATACGGGGACAGAGGTGCCTGGTGTGGACTAGCAAACCAGCCGTCTGTCTCCGCTCTGCTTGCCGCCGCGTCCTCCACTGCCGCGTTCCCCGGCGTCCGCCCGAACTCGCCACCGGGAGCGGCATAGTTGCCCAACGGCAGTGCCCGCACCGGTACTGGGCGACGAGCAGTGGACCCTGCCGTGCCCGGGCTGCGGGGCGCCGTCCGGGCGGGTGCGCGGCTTTCACCGGCGGACGGTGGCCGACCTACCGGTGGACGGGCGGCGAGTAGCGGTCCATGTACGGGTGCGGCGCCTGGTGTGTCGCACGCGCTCACCCGCCGGCGGCCTCGGACTGATCATGTCAGCCGGCGGGGCGAACCCAGCCGATCACACGATGACCTCCAACATGGTCACCGAGAATGAGCCAGTACGAGGCCGTCATCCTCGCTTTCACATGAGGCAGACGGAAACCGAGACGGCCGCGGAGCGCACGTCGTGGTGGAGGCGCCGCCCGAGAGAGCGAAGGTGGGTCGGCCGCGTCCGATGGCAGCGGTCGACGGGGGCGGGGTCAGTTCGATCAGGAAGTCCTGGTCGGCGGCGCCGGAGCAGCGGCCTTGGACGACTTCCGCGCCGATTGCGGTGTCCTGGTCGCGCAGGCTCAGACACCGGTCGGTGCTGACCGGACGGATGCGGAAACGGGCGGCAGCGGGCGGACCGAAGGGCTCGATGCGGAACTGCTGGGCCCGGTTGGTGTCGGCGCAGTCGTCGCGGGGCTCAAGCAGGTCCCGGCCCGGACCCTTCAGGAGGACCGTCAGGCAGCCGATGCCGTACTTCGCGTGGTGCCACTGGATCTGCACGAGGTCCTGGCCCACCGGTTCGAGGAATACCTGCGGCAGCACGGCTTGGGTACAGGGGCGTTGGGCGGCGATGGCGGTCTCGTAGCGGCCGGTGCGATCCCTGCCCTCGGTCACGCACAGCCCAGGTGTGCGCGCGGGGTGGATACGTGCCCAGCTGCCCACGGCCAGCATGCGCAGCCCGGTCACCGGCATCGTGGGCGGGTCGGCCGGTGGCGACGCGTCGTGAACCAGGCTGACGACCCCGAGGGCGCCGGCCGCCCCGATGCCCGCGGTACCGACCAGGCTGACCGCCCGGCGCCACCACCGCGGTGCGTTCGCCGGGACAGACGCGCCGCCGGCGGAAACATCACGATCGTCGCCGCCCTCGCCGCCAGTCTCGTCACGAGTGGGTCCGCTCTCGGCCGCGGCGATGCGGCGGCGGGCCTGGAGCCACTGGCCTATCTCCTCCTCGCCGAGGCCGCAGGCGCGGGCGAAGGCGTCGACGAACCGTTCACGCGGCAGGGTGGCGCGGCCGAGCGTGGTCGCCATCGTGCTGGCCGGCAGGGTGTCGGCATGTGCGGTGGCTTTGCTCTCAAGCTGCCGGTACGTCAGCCCGGACCAGGTACGCAACGCACGCAACGCCGCGGTGAACTCGGCGGGAGTTCCGACCAGAGGAGGCTGCGGTGGCTTCGCCGCAGGCTCGGGTAACGCGCTGTCGGTCTGGGTCATGATCCCAGCATGGCGTCACCGACAGTGACCGGGGGACTGCAAAACCACGTACGGGACTTCAGCGACCGAGCGCTCACCGCCTCTCAGCCGAACGCCGTGGTGCCGGCTGCTTCTTCGGGCATACAAAGCAGTGATGAGGGCATTCCCCTTCGTCCCCTACCGACCTCGTGACCGGCTCTCTACATTGTGAGCCGCAGGCCGCGCCACCTCGGACGTTCGCTGGCAAGACGGTTCGCAGGCACGACATCGCGTTGGCACAGCGGCAGGCCGCTGCGCGGCGGGTCCGGTTCGGCGCCGGCAGGTGGGGACGGCCGCGGTCCGTCGCGGCACGGTTCCGTCACTCGCTGACGGTTGGTCAAGGAGAGTCATGTACGAACTGCACGCGCTGCTGCGTGAGTACGACCGCGCCCGCGACTACACCGACCAGTTGTGGCGGGACCTGACCCCGGACGAGGTGGTCTGGCGTCCGCGGGAGGACTTCAGCGCCATCGGATGGCATCTCGGCCACCAGGCCCACGTCGCCCACTTCATGGTCCGCAACCTCACCGCGGCCGAGCCCAGTCCCGATCCGGCCCTGGACGCTCTGATGGACTCCGCGCTGCCGGAGCAGTTCCGGGGCGCCCTGCCCACGGTGCGTCGGCTGACCGCCTTCCGGGAGACCGTCGCCGAACGGGTGCACGCCCGCATCGGCGACATCGCGGCCGGGAAGGTGAGTGCCCCCACTCAGATGACCATCGTGGCGAACCACCTCCTGACCGCTCTGATCAACCATGAGTACCAGCACGACCAGTGGATCGGCGAGGTCCGTGCCGCGCACCTCGGGCACGCGCTGCCCACCGACCCGGACTCCGACCATGTCCGCCGGATCGACGGCTACCTCGTCCTGCACCCTTACGCGTGACGTGCCCGCTGCAACCGGCCCGGCGGTGACCGGGCGTGACGTGAGGTGATGTCGGGTTCTTCTCCGGTTCGGCGCGGCGAGCGCGGTGACGGGACACACGAGAGCACGATGCTGTCTCCTCACTCTGCTGTCACTGCTCGTCGTGATGAGTGCGTGGGCGTGCGGGACCCGTACCGTCTCCTTCACCGGCACCCCCGCGGCGGCGGTGACCGCCGACACCGGCACGATCGCCGAGGAGCCTTCCGGTGACACCGCAGCCGTACGGCACGGCTCCGCCCAGTGTGAGACACCTGACCGGCCGGCTCCCCGCAGGAAGATCTTCTTTCCTCAGCCGGTCGTGCGTCTCCCGGATACGGCGGGCGTCGTGGTCCAGGGGGCCGCCCAGCCGTCCGAGGTGTTCCGCATGACCGCGGCCGATGTGTGCCGCGACGTGGTGACCTCGGGGCTCTCCCCACCGGGGGTGCCGTTAACGAGCAGCGAACCAGGTGACAAGTAACCCGCCAGTAGCCTTCGGATCGAAGGAGCGCATGAGCTGGGCCGCCTGCACCGTACGGGTACTTCATCTGTCCGGCTGATCTGCCGGGTTCTGCACCCGTACGCTCCAGAGCCATGACCACGACCGTCACCGCCCTGCCCACCGCCGAGCAGGTGAGCGCCCTTGCCAAGTTCGGCACCGACCAGGTGCAGCAGACCGCCGACAAGCTCAAGCAGCGCTTGCCCGAACTGGCGGAGGAACCTCGCACCGCCGAAGCGGAGCTGATCCTGGGCCTTGTCCCCGAGGAGTGGACACCTGTTCGTGTCGTTATGCGGCAAGTGTCAGGGTAGCTGACTGCTGTTCGTAGGCGATCGGCGCCTGCT
>NZ_JBIWKB010000116.1:0-10735 GCF_044765425.1 Streptomyces sp. NPDC102462
CCGCAGTTCTGCCATCTGTTCAGAGGAGAGATCCATACCTGACTCAACGATCACAGAAGCCTCAGGTTCCATGAACAGGATCACGAGACACTAGGGCGCCCCGGATGGGGTCATGTGCATCGCGGGTGACCTCAGTGTTTGGGTTGTTTCAGCGGGAGGCCTCGGTATGCCTGGAACCGGCCCGTTTACAACTTGCCCTTCCTCATGTCCGCGCTGCTCTTGAGTACCGCAGAGTCGATGCTCAAGTTCTCCGGCTGGCCCCTCTCCCAGAGACTTCCCTTACCGAGGTCTCGTCCCATCTGGTCTTCTCGGCGGAACCACTCCTCAGCGCTTCGGATCCTGTTGGGGTGAATTTCATCGAGCAGAGCGTAATCCCTGGTGACGATTCCGTGCTTCCACACATTCCAGAAGCCCGTGAAATTGTCCCTGAAGCTCATGGTGGCCTTGTCGTTGGGATCGGCGTTGTATCCGGCGGGGAGATCGGCCACCTCCTTCAGTGGACCGCTCCAATATGTGTCCAGATCGGTGTCGATGTACCGTGCCGGATGCCCGGTGACCTTCTCGAATGCCGCAGCCATATCTGCATAGGCCACGTGCTCGATGGCGACTTCGAGGTCCATGCCGTTCGCCCGCTCTGGATGGTCGAAGGCCAGCGAACGTAGAACCCGCAATCTTCGAGATCCACGTGGGGAATGGCTCCCTTGCCGAGAGGGACTCGCCATGTGACGACACCGTCCTCCACGGAGGGTGTCATGGGCGTGAGCGGTGAGATCACCATGTCCATATAGGGACCTGAAGTGAAGACGGCCGCCCCCATCCTGTCCCCGTTCTTTTGGTTTTGGAACAGTACCCATTCGGCCATGCGACCTTTGCCGTCATAGTGGCCGGTGCGGAACCTGGAGTCGTAGCCGGACTTCTTGAGTACGTAGTCGAGATTCCCATAGACGAAGAATTTGATTCCTTCTTCAATCGCGATCTCATAACTGCGGATGGCCCAGTAGGTCTCGGTCTTCTCGCCGGTGTTGAATCCGTCGATGTTCATGAATACCCCGTCGCAGCTGCGAAATCCTTCCCGCAGTACGTCTTCGTCGGCAAATGACCCTTCGAGGGTGGAGACGTTGCCGAGCGCGAGGAGAGCCTGGGCCCGGGGGGAGGTGGAATCGCGGGTGAGGAGTCGGACGGAGTACTTCTTGTCGGCGACAAGAGCGCGGACGATGGGCATCCCCTGAGCCCCTGTGCCACCGATGACAAAGATGGTGGAGGTGGTGTGAGAGGACATCATTTTTGACCCCAGAGGTTGAGCACGCAGCTATCGGTATCAGCAGGCGATGCGCGCGGCATATCCGAAACTGATCGCTGCATCAGCTTGACGATCGACGGCACCGGCTGGCGTCGGCGGTGGCGTAGACCTTGGCGGCTCCACGCTCACAGGAAGCCCCACCAGCAACGTCCCCCTGTCACGACGGCGACTAACGTCTTTGGTGCCGGCCAAGCACACGGAAACCGATCGGTTTCCGCTTGCCTCTCCTGCGGAGGCGGCCTGGCCGTCCTCCCCGGCGGCCTGCTGATGGGTGGGCTGGGCTTGATGATGACCCCGCTGATGACGGTGTCGCTGAGCACGCTGCCGGACCACCTGTACTCCCACGGCAGTGCGATCCTCTCGACGTTGCAGCAGGTCGCGGGCGCGTTCGGCACGGCGGTCTTCGTCACCGTCGCCTCGCTCGGCTCGGAGGGTCCCTTCGGTGCGCCCGACGCGGGGGGCCTGAGCACGGCGTTCATCGATCGTGGCCGCGGCCGATCGCGTGCCCTCCGCCGCTGAACCCACCGACGGAGGCGAGGCCGTGAAGGGTGCCGCCGAAGCCGACGGCGGACAGCACGACCGACAGCATGTCGAGGGGCGCCTTGCGGGTCCCGCTGTCGAGCCGCATCCATGGCGCCCCGATCGCCAGGGCGGCCGTCCGACGGCGGGGGCGACCGCGATGACGATCGTTGTCGTGCCCATCGTCGCGTCGCGCCGCTCCGGCCTCTTTCGGGGACAGGACCGCATGGGCTCTCGCCGCCGGCCTGGGAAACGGCTGCTTCGCAGGGCGTGACGGCCGTCCGAGCAGCCGTCGCGCGACCTTGCTTGCACGAAGAAACCGATCGGTTTACCGTGGGTGAAACCGATCGGTTTCCCAGCTCATGGAGGTAGTCATGACAGCAATCGAAGGCGCCACCGTCCTTGTCACCGGAGGCGGCCGGGGCATCGGCAAGATGCTGGTCGAGGAGCTCTACGGGCATGGTGCCGGCAAGGTCTACGCCACGGCCCGTGACCCCCGCACGGTGACGCACCCCGACGCCGTTCCGCTGGCTCTCGAGGTCACCGACCCCGCATCGGTGACAGCCGCCGCCGAGCGGGCCCAGGACGTCACCATCCTGATCAACAACGCCGGCGCCTCGGTACGCGCCTCGTACCTCGACTCCCCGTTGGAGGACGTGCGCCGGGACCTGGAGACCAACTTCTACGGTCCGCTGCTGGTCACCCGGGCCTTCGTGCCGATCATCGAGCGCAACGGCGGGGGCCACATCCTCAACGTCCACTCCGCCCTGTCCTGGCTGGCCGACGGCACGCCCTACAGCGCCTCCAAGGCCGCCCTGTGGTCGCAGACCAACTCCCTGCGTCTGGAGCTGCAGCCGCGCGGCATCGCGGTGACCGGGCTCCATGTGGCCTACGTGGACACCGCCATGGCGTCGAGCGTCGACGCACCCAAGGCCGACCCCCGCGACGTGGCCGTGGCCGCCCTCGACGGAATCGAGACGGGAGCGCACGAGGTACTGGCCGACGACACGACCCGCTGGATCAAGTCACAGCTGTCCGCAGACCTGGCCGCCCTGTACCCGCAGTTGAGCAAGTAGTAGGCACCCATCGACTTCAAGGTCATGCTCATGGAAAGTTCGCTCACCCACCGCTTCGTCGACGTGAACGGAGTCAGACTGCACATCGCCGAGCAGGGGCAGGGGCCGCTGGTCCTGCTGCTGCACGGCTGGCCGGAGAGCTGGTACTCCTGGCGTCACCAGTTCGGGGCGCTGGCAGCGGCCGGGTACCGGGTCGTGGCGCCGGACCAGCGCGGCTACGCCCGCAGCGAGCAGCCGCCGGACGTCACCTCGTACACCCTGCTCCACCTCGTCGGCGACGTCGTCGCCCTGATCGAGGAACTCGGCGAGGAACACGCCGTAGTCGTGGGACACGACTGGGGCGCACCCGTCGCCTGGACCGCGGCGATGCTGCGCCCCGACAAGGTCCGTGCGGTGGCCGGGCTCAGTGTTCCGCCGATCCTGCCCGGCGGGATGGTCCCGCCCTCCATCACCCGCACCCAGTACGGCGAGGGCTTCTACCAGATCTACTTCCAGCAGCCGGGTGTCGCCGACGCCGAGTTCGCCAAGGACATACCGGAATCCTTCCGCCGTCTCCTGGTCGGTGCCTCGGGCGACAACCCGCTCGGCAGGGAGCCCCGCCCGTTGGTCGTGCCCGACGGTCTGGGTCTCCTGGACACCATGCCGGCCTCGCCCGACCTCCCGGCCTGGCTGACCGAGGAGGACATCCAGGCGTACGCCGAGGACTTCGCCCTGCACGGCGAGCAGGCGTTCACCGGAGCCTTCAACTGGTACCGGAACATCGAGCGCAACAACGAACTGCTCGCCGCGTTCCGGGGGCGCGGGATCGACGTCCCCGCGCTGTACGTGGTGGGAGACCGCGACATGGTCACCTCACTGCGCTACCCGGACGGGGGCCCCTCGCTGGGCGAGATCTTCCGGGGTGAGGGCGGCTCGGGCAACCCGCTGACCGCACTCGCGCCTCAACTGCACGACGTGGTGGTGCTCAAGGGGTGTGGGCACTGGACGCAGCAGGAGCGTCCCGCGGAGACCAACGCCGCGCTCCTGGGTTTCCTCGCCCGCATCGACGGCCCCGCGCCCCGATGACACTGCGCAGAGTCCGCCTGCCCGGCACGGTTCGGCAGGAGCAGGACCCAAGACGGTCGCCGGCCACATCCCCCGGCCTTTCCGTACAGCTGACCCACCCAACCAGACAGAGGAATCATCGATGTCGGAGCGCCATCCCATCCTGATCACCGGAGCCGCCGGCCATATCGGCGGTGTGAGCCGAACGATCGTCGGCATGCTGCTTGAACAAGGCCACCCGGTACGCGCGTTCGTACGGCAGGACGACGAACGTGCGCAGGCGCTCCGCGAGACCGGGGCCGAGGTCTTCGTCGGAGACCTGCTCACCGTCGCCGACGTGACAGCCGCGCTGAAGGGCGTCCGGCGCACCTACTTCAGCATGAGCCTGTCGCCGTACTACAGCGACGCCGTCAGCCTGATGGCCGCAGCCGCGCGGGCCCAGGGTGACATCGAGGTCTTCGTCAACATGTCCGAGTACGAGCAGTCGTTCATGACGTTCGAGAAGATGACCGCGCCGGACGAGGAACGCCGCGCATGGCTCGGCGGGCTCGTCGCCGACTGGTCGCCGCAGCAGCGGGCCCACTGGATCGCCGAGCGGGTGCTGGAGTGGTCCGGCCTTCCGGCCGTCAACGTACGGGCGGCCATGTTCGTCGAGAATCCCCTGATGACCTGGCTGGCACTGGGTCCGCTGAGCAACGGCGAACTGCGCCTGCCCTTCGGCCACCACCGGCTCGCGCCCATCGCGGGGCACGACGTGGCGGAGGCGTGCGCGAAGATCCTGGCCGACCCGGCGCCGCACATCTCGAACTCCTACGAACTCAACGGTCCGGAGCTGAAGGACATGCACGGCTTCGCGGAGGACTTCGCAGCCGTGCTGGGACGCCAGGTCACCTACGTCCCCGACGACGTCGAAACCTGGAACGAGACCTACGTGGACCCTGCCCTGGCCGAGTTCCCGCACACCGCGGAGCACATGAAGACCCTCACCCGGCTGATCGGCGGCGGTGGGTACCGCGGCTTCACCGACCAGCTGGAAACCCTGCTCGGGCGCCCGCCGAAGAGCGTGCGGTGGGCGCTGGAGAACCATCCGCGCATTCAGAAACTGGCGGCAGCCTGAGCCGCCGAGCGGTCGAGGAACCGTGGTCATGAGTGAGGAGACGAGCCGTGAGGCTGCCGGAATCCGCGGAGGAACGACCTTCACACCGGCGTTGGAACGTGTGGACCTGGGAGAAGTACCCTACGCGGCGGCGCAGACGGACATGGTCCGCTGGGTTGAGGAGCGCAAACAGGGGCTCGCGGCGAACCGGCTGTTCCTGCTGACGCACCCCGCGGTGATCACCTACACCGCCCGGACGCCGAACGACCAACTGCCCGACGCCGCCTCCCCCATCGACCTGGTGCAGACAGACCGCGGCGGACATGCCACCTACCACGGTCCCGGCCAGCTCATCGGCTACCTCGTGCTCAACGTGCGTGAGCTCGGTCCCCGTGGACTGATCCGCCGTGTCGAGCAGGCGCTGATCGACGCACTGGACACCCTCGGTTTCCCAGCGATCCGCCGCGAGACGCCGCCGGGGGAGGAGAGCCTGGTGGGCGTGTGGGCCCCCGATCACCGCAAACTCGCCTCGATCGGCATGCGCATCAGCGGAAGCGTCTCCAGCCACGGCTTCGCCCTCAACATCGACCCCGACCTGAACGTCTACACCACCTTCACCGCCTGCGCGCTGCCCGGCGTACGGATGACCTCCCTGGCCGAACTCGCCGCCGAACGCGGCCTGCCGACCCCCACCCTTGCCGAGGTGCGAGACACGGTCGCACGAGCAGTCACTGCACACCTGACACCAGGTTAGAAAACCGAAAGGGCGCTCGCGGGCCTGACCCGAGCAACACCCGTCCGACACTTCCCTGCCCCGGCCGGCCGAGCCGCTGGACGCGTCCTGGCTGCGTGAGCCATGTCTCGACGCGGGTGGGGACGACGTGTGAACCGGGAGACATGTTTCAGGAGCGCGGCCTGGTCAGGCAGCTCCGGGCGTACTGGTTCAGGGCCCGTTCCCGTCCGGGCGTGGTCGAGGCGGATGCCGAACGGGCGTCCAACAACGCTCGTGGTCAGTACACCCGCCGACGCTCCGGGTCGACACACCTAGGGCGCGGTCTGAACGGCGGCGTCCAGGAAACGGTGGATCAGCGCGTGCTGGGCATCGGTCAGGTAGACCAGGCTGACCGGGCTCGGCGGCGCCCCGGTCAGCGGCACGAAACGCAGGGCCGGGTGCCGGCTGCGGCGCTGCGCGACCTCGGGGACGATGCCGATGCCTCGATCGGCGGCCACCGACTCCAGCCACTCGTCGTAGTTGGCCGTCTCGATGATCTGGTCCGGGCGCTGGTCGGCCGGCCACGACCAGGGTCCGGTGGTGCCGCTGACCGTGTTCACCACCAGCGGCCAGTGCCGCACATCCGACCAGTCCAGACGGCCGAGGCGGGCCAGTGCGCAGTGCTCGGAGCACACGGCGATGCGCGGCTCGTCGCCCAGGCGCACGACGCGCGCCCCCTTGGGTACGTCGACATCCCCGCGGACGAGGGCGACGTCGACCGCGTGCTGCCGCAGTGCCTGGAGAGGGGCGTCGGTCCGGGCCAGGGCGACGGACGCGCCCGTGCTCTCCTCGAACCGGCTGACGGTGTGCTGCGCCCAGGGGTCGGGCAGCAGCCAGCTGAAGCCGAGCCGCAGGGTGACACGGTGGCTCACCACCGCAAGGGCCTCGTCCAGCGCCGCGAGCACCCGCTCGGCATGCACCAGGAACTCCGCGCCGGTATCGGTCAGTTCGACGTGCCGCGAGGAACGCTCCAGCAGCCGCACGTTGAGCTTGCCCTCCAGTTGCGCGATGGTACGGCTCAGCGCCGGCTGCGTGATCAAAAGCTCCTCGGCGGCCCGCGAGAACGAGCGAAGCCGGGCCACACAGGTAAAGGCCCGCAGGTGACGCAGCTCGACATCCATATCCCCGGCGTCCCCTCTCACTCATCCATGCCTGTGGCGCATAGCAGCAGCGTAACCGGCATTTCACAGCCGTATGCGCACTGCCTAGCGTCGAAGGCGTTCCCGTGAACGCCGCCAGGAAGGTGCCCCAGCCGTGAAGCCGCCAGCAGCCGCGCAGTCACCGACAAGCCGCAAGGCATCGGAGCCACTGCCCGACCCGAGAACGCCGTCGCCGTGGTGGATCGTCGCTCAGACGGCGGCCGCCCTCGCCGCGGCCATGGGAGTCGGCCGGTTCGTCTACACCCCGATCCTTCCTCTCATGCACGAGCAGGCCGGACTCTCCACCGCGCTCGGGGCGAACCTGGCCACCGCGAATTTCATCGGTTACCTCGCCGGAGCCCTGGCCGGCACCGCCGCCCCCGCCCTCGTACGGTCCGCCCCGGCGCTGCGGGGCTCGCTCGTCGTGCTGGTGGCGACGCTGGCGCTGATGCCCCTCACGCACGACGGCACCGCCTGGTTCGTCCTGCGTCTGGTGGCCGGTGCCGCCAGCGCCCTGGTCTTCGTGATCGCCGTCAGCGCGATGCTCGCGCGCCTGCAAGCCCACGCCCACCACCTGGTCGGCTGGGCCTTCGGCGGGGTGGGTGCCGGGATCGCCCTGTCCGGCCTGCTGGTCGTCGCCGTACAGGCCGCCTCCGCCTGGCAGGCCGCCTGGTGGACCTGCGCAGCGCTCGCCGCCCTCCTCACCGCGCTCGCCTGGCCGCTCGCCCCGCAGTCCGACGACACCGCCGCCGTGGCCACCACCCGGGCCGAACGGCCCCGTACCCGCTGCTGGTTCCTCGCCCTGCTCGTCAGCTACACCTTCGAGGGAATCGGCTACATCATCGCCGGTACCTTCCTGGTCGCCGCCATCCAACAGGGCGTGGGCGGCCGGCTCGGCGGCGGAGCCTGGATCGTGGTCGGCGTCGCCGCGCTGCCCTCCTGCGCCCTGTGGACCCGCCTCGCCCACCGCTGGTCCCGGCCGGCTCTCCTGCTCGCCTCGCTGGGTATCCAGGCCGTCGGTATCGCCCTGCCCGCCCTGCTCGGCGGCGCCGCGCCCGCGCTCGTCTCCGCCGTCCTGTTCGGCGCCACCTTCATGGGGGTGAGCACCATCGCCCTGTCCATCGGCAGCCACCTTCAAGTGCCGCGCGCCGTGGCCCTGTTGACCGTCGGATACGGCATCGGCCAGATCCTCGGCCCGCTGCTCGCCGCGCCACTGCTCCACCATGGCTACCAGCAGGCGCTCCTGCTCGGCAGCGCGATGGTCGCCGTCGCCGCGGCCGCGTCCGCCGCGGTCTGCGTTCGCTTCCCGCACCGCCTCAGCCCCCTGCCCTCCACCGCCTGAGACAAGGCGTTGACGGGAGCGGCCCGCTGTCCGACCTCGGAGCAGACCTGCCCCTCCTCGCAGCCCCGATGGCCGGCGGGCCGAGCACCCCATGGCGGCGGGCGAAGGGTACGAGGGCGGCGGGTACGTGCTCATGGACGAAAACGGCTTCGAAGGGGCCGTCTGTACGATGCTCGGGCGTCGTGCCTGACGTACCTGGCCGGCAACGGTGTGCCGCATCACCTGCTCGCCAAGTGCGCCGGGCACACGTACGTGTAGACAACCAAGAAGCGATACGTGAAGCCGGACGTGGCGGACCTGCTTCCAGCAGCGGAGGCATGGGGAGGCCTGGCGGGGGGAGTGTGAAAGATCGTGACAGATAAAGGTGTGATCCCGTGAGCGAAAGCAAGATTGAAACCCTCCAGTACCGCTTTGACGGGCCGGAAGACGCACCTGTCCTGATCCTGGGCCCCTCCCTCGGCACCACCTGGCACATGTGGGACCGCCAGGTTCCGGAACTGGTCCGGCAGTGGCGGGTCTTCCGGTTCGACCTGCCGGGGCACGGCGGCGCGCCCGCCCACCCGGCGGACTCCGTCGCCGAACTGTCCGCCCGGCTGCTCGCCACGCTCGACGCGCTCGGCGTGCAGCGCTTCGGCTACGCGGGGTGCGCGCTCGGCGGCGCGGTCGGTGTGGAACTGGCCCTGCGTCACCCGGAACGGCTCGCCTCGCTCGCACTGGTCGCGACCTCCCCCCGGTTCGGCACCGCCGACGAGTTCCGGCAGCGCGGGGTGATCGTGCGGACCAACGGGCTCGACCCGATCGCCCGTACCTCGCCGGAGCGCTGGTTCACCGGCGGTTTCGCCGCCGCGCAGCCCGCGATCACCGAGTGGGCCGTGCAGATGGTCCGCACCACCGACCCGGGCTGCTACATCGCCGCCTGCGAGGCGCTGGCCGGCTTCGACGTCCGTCCCGAACTGGGGCGCGTCGGCGTGCCCACCCTGGTGCTGGTCGGCTCGGAGGACCAGGTCACCGGCCCGGCCGAGGCGCGCACCCTGGTCGCCGGGATACCGGACGCCCGTCTCGCGGTCGTCCCCGGCGCCTCCCACCTCGTGCCCGTCGAGCAGCCCGCGGCCGTCACCGACCTGCTGGTGCGGCACTTCTCCAGCGCCTGGCAGCCGGCGTTCGACTCGACGACCGGCCAGATGGCCATCGTGGCGGCACCCGCGAAGCCGGTCATCGCCGCCCCGCCGCAGGCCGCGCCCATCGCCGAGATCGCCCCGCCCGTGACGGCCCCGCAGCCGCCGGGACGGCCCGACACCTACGAGACGGGCCTCAAGATCCGCCGCGAGGTCCTGGGCGACGCCCACGTCGACCGGGCGCTGGCCCAGTCCGACGACTTCTCCGGTGACTTCCAGGAGTTCGTCACCCGCTACGCGTGGGGCGAGATCTGGGACCGGCCCGGACTCGACCGCCGCACACGCAGCTGTGTCACGCTCACCGCGCTGGTCGCCGGCGGTCACCTGGAGGAGCTGGCCTTCCACACCAGGGCGGCGCTGCGCAACGGCCTCACCCCCGACGAGATCAAGGAAGTGCTGCTCCAGGCGGCCGTGTACTGCGGTGTGCCGGCCGCGAACAGCGCGTTCCGGGTGGCCCAGCAGGTCGTGCGGGAGGAGACCACACCCGCGGAGTGAGCACACGGCTTCGGCGCGAAGGAGGATGGTTCCCATGAAGCTCACGAAGAAGTCCCACTCCTGCGTCCGTCTTGAGCAGGACGGGCGGACGCTCGTCCTCGACCCCGGCGGCTTCAGCGAGCCCGACGCCGCCGTCGGCGCGGACGCGATCCTGATCACGCACGAGCACCCGGACCACTTCGACGAGGGACGGCTGCGGGCCGCCATGGAGGCGAACCCGGCGGCGCGGATCTGGACCCTGAAGTCGGTCGCCGACCAGATCGCCGCCGCCTTCCCGGGCCGGGTCCACACCGTCGGCCACGGCGACACGTTCACCGCGGCGGGCTTCGACGTCCAGGTCCACGGCGAGCTGCACGCGGTGATCCACCCGGACATCCCGCGGATCACCAACGTCGGCTATCTGATCGACGGCGGCCGGCTCTTCCACCCCGGAGACGCGCTCACCGTGCCCGACCCGCCCGTCGAGACGCTGATGCTCCCGGTGATGGCCCCCTGGAACAAGATCTCCGAGGTCATCGACTACGTCCGCGAGGTCGCGCCGCAACGCGCCTACGACATCCACGACGCCCTGCTCACCGATCTCGCCCGGCCGGTCTACGACCGGCAGATCGGCGCCCTGGGCGGCGCCGACCACCTGCGGCTCGCACCGGGATCCAGCGCCGAGGTCTGAGCGCGGTCCGGCGCTGATGCTCCTATTGCCTGTCAAGCGGCTTGGAGCCAGTCGCGGTAGGCGTGGGCGAGGTCGTCGTCTCGGCGGATGCCGCGTTCGAGGGTGGA
>NZ_JBIWKB010000117.1:0-10487 GCF_044765425.1 Streptomyces sp. NPDC102462
CATCCAGCGGCTCACCCATGACAGCCATACCCCGGGCCCCTGGGCCTCACCGATCTTACGAATGACCAGTTCAGACCCACATCAATAGATAGGACGCTCATGACCAGCACTCCGTCGGTGGGGATGAACAGGCCGACGGCGAGATAGATCAGCGCGGTCCCGGCGAAGTAGACCTGCACGGACGACGCGAAGGCGACGACGACGGATCCGGCGGCCAGGAGCACCGCGGACACGAGCACCAGGCGCTTACGACTGCGGACCTTGTCCGTGATGACAGCGCCCACGATGGTGCCGACCAGGGTTCCGGCCAGGCTGAGAGTGCTGTTGATCGCGATCATCGACGGCAAGTCGCCCTTGGCCACGCCCAGTTCATCGGTGAGGAAATAGAGGGCGAACGAGCCGGCGAACGCCATGCCGAGGGTGATGGTGAAACGCCCGAGCCAGACCCAGGCGAAGTCCGGAGCGCTTCTGGGGTTGAACCGGTAGCCCTGCAGCAGGGTGCGCAAGAGCGGCTGGCGGGGGACGTCCCGCGGATCGAGCAGGCGGTCGCGGTAGAGGAGGACGCCCAGCGCCGAGGTGACGACGAAAAGGGGCACGGCGATGGTGGCCATGACGAACTGGTTGCCGATGAACTTCGGGCCCACGATGCTCGCGAGGAGCCCGGCCAGGACGCCCACGACCGAGCTGAAACCGAAGACGCGTCCCCGAGCGTGCTGCGGAATGCTGTCGGGAACCATCGCCGAGTGCGACGCGTTAGAGATTGCCTGCCCGAGGGCGACGACCCCCATCGAGGTGTAGACGGCGACAAGGTTGCCTGCGAGACCGAGTAGCACCAGTCCGAGGATGGTGAACACTGGGCCGATGATCAGGCCGGGCTTGCGCATCCCGAGCCTGGACGTGGTGCGGTCGCTGATCGCTCCGAACAGCGGCGAAAGGATCATGCCGCCGAACGCCGAGATGCCCACCGCGATGCCCAGGCCGCTCTCCTTGTTCTCCGGCGCGATGCGCGCGACCACGATTGGCAGGGTCACGACGGCGGGCATCAAGGTGGCGGCGGTATTGCCGAAGGTCGTGACCAGGATGGCTGCGGCGGCTCGCTTGGACACCTTCCCGAGTGGCGCGTCGGAGGAGGCTGCATGTACCGCATCGGCGGACTTTGGCTCGTCCTGCGGCAGGGAAGGGTTGCGGGATGCGGGGCTCGAGGGGGCCATCGCGGACTGCGGCTCGGACTGGGGCACCGCGGATCTCCTGTGATCAGCGAGTGGAAAATCTGGCTGGCACCAGATATTGACGCTGGGGACCGTACCAATAAAATCTAGGTATGCATAGATTTTCGTGAGATCCGGGAGGGGGGAGGGGCGGGCCCGGCTTCTGGCGTTACGGGGGGGCGTGAAGCTTCCCCTTGATCGTGGACACCTGGAGACTGGGACATGAGGTTCCAGAGGAAGTAGCACCAGGTGGGAAGCAAGTACTCTCTGCACCTCACCTTCGGCATCCAGACCACCACCGGCGCCCAGCTCCTGTCCTGGCTCGCCGACGACCTGCGCCGCCACGACGTGCTGCGCGAGGACCTGCCCGTGCATGCCCCGGACGGTTGTGGAGGTGGCCGACGGCACGCTGCCGCGTCCCATCCTCGCCCAGCCGCCACCTTGGCTTTTTATGCGTCGGCGAACCGGCTGGTGCGGAGGGTCAGGGGAGCGCCATGCGCCAGATGCGGGCCCAGGTGGAGGCGTACTGGCGCGGCAGCGGGCCGGTGGTGTAGGGGATGCCGTACTTCTCGCACAGCTTGCGCACCCGGGGAGCGATCTGGGCGTACCGGTTGCTGGGCAGGTCGGGGAAGAGGTGGTGCTCGATCTGGTGGCTGAGGTTGCCGGTGAGGATGTGCAGGAGAGGACCACCCTCGATGTTCGCCGAGCCGAGCGCCTGCCGTACGTACCACTGGCCGCGCGACTCGCCCTCGATCTCGTCCTCGGTGAAGGATTCCGCGCCGGCGGGGAAGTGACCGCAGAAGATGACGGTGTGCGCCCAGATGTTGCGGGTGACGTTGGCGGTGAGGTTGCCGAGCAGGCAGGGAAGGGCGGATGGGCCGGCCAGCAGCGGGAAGAGGACGTAGTCCTTGGTGAACTGCCGTGCCGCCTTGCGGGCCATCCCGGCGAGGTCCCCCAGGAACGCGCGCACGGACTTGCGGCCCTGGAGGACTGCCTCGGGCTCCAGGTCGTACAGCGCGATGGCCCAGTCGAAGAGTGGTGCCAGCAGCGGCCCGCCGTAGAAGGGCTGGAGGAGATGGGCAGGGTGCCAGGGCTGGTCCGCGCTCATCCGCATGGCCGCGTAGCCGAGGTCGCGGTCGCGGCCCACCACGTTGGTCCAGGTGTGGTGCAGGTCGTTGTGGGTGTGTTTCCAGGCGGCGGCCGGGGTGGGGAAGTCCCATTCCCAGGTGGTGGAGTGGATGGCCGGGTCGCGCATCCAGTCCCACTGGCCGTGCAGGATGTTGTGGCCCAGCTCCATGTTCTCCAGGACCTTGGCGGTGGTGAGCATCGCCGTCCCGGCCAGCCAGGCAGGCGGCAGCAGGGAGACGGCCAGTGCGACCCGGCCACCGGCTTCCAGGGCGCGGTGCACAGTGATGAGGGTGCGGATGTAGCGGGCGTCCTCGGCGCCGCGCTCGGCCAGCACCTCGGCGCGGATGCGGTCCAGTTCCTGCCCGAAGGCGTCGGCTTCGGGCTGCGCGAGAGCGAGCGCAGCGGCCACTCTTTCTCCCCTTTCTTGAAATCCATCCTCAAAGGGCTCTACAGATCGAGGTGTACGGATCCGCAGGCGGCCGACACGCAGGTCTGGATCAGGTCGCCCGGCTCGCCGTGTACGTCGCCGGTTCGCAGGTCGCGGATCCGGCCGGCGGACAGTCGGCTGACGCAGCTGTGGCAGATGCCCATACGGCAGCCGCTCGGCATGACGACACCCGCCGCTTCGCCCACGTCCAGCAGGGGCGTGGCGGAGTCGGCGTCCGTCTCGACACCGCTGCGAGTGAAGCGCACCCGCCCGCCGCGCCCGCCCGATCCACCGCCAGGTGCGGCCGGTGACGGTGGCTGGAACCGCTCCAGATGCAGTCGGCGCCGTGCATCCGCGTCGCTCCAGGTCCGCTCGGCGAACGCCAGCAGTCCCTCCGGGCCGCAGGCCCAGGTCTCGCATTGCGCCCAGTGGGGGCAGAGTGCGTCCAGGCGTGCCCGGTCCAGCCGCCCCTCCCGGCGGGTGTGGTGTTCGTACAGCGTGAACCAGTTCTCGCGGGCGGCCATGGCCCGGAGCTCACCGCCGAAGACCACTCGGTCGGTGTCCGGCGCGCTGTGCACCAGCACGGTGTCGGGGCGGCGGCCCGTCCGCAAGGCGAGCGCGCGCAGCATGGCCACCGCGGGCGTGATGCCGATTCCGCCGGTCAGGAACAGCAGGCGCGCGGGCGGCGGATCCGGCAGCACGAAATGCCCCTGGACGGGACCGAGGCGCAGGGTCTCCCCGGGCCGGACCCGGTGGGCCAGGTGCGGCGACACCCGCCCGTCCGTAACCGCCCGCACGGTGATCGCAAAACGACCGGAGCCGTCCGGTGGGGTCGTGATCGAGTACGTCCGCCAGTGCAGTACGCCGCCGACGGCCACTCCCACGGGCACGTACTGCCCCGCCGCGCGATGCCCCGACCAACCGCGCCCCACCCGCAACACGAGGGTCGTCGCGTCCGTCGTCTCCGCCCGGACCACCTCCACCCGGCCCGTCGGCCACCTGACCGACCACAAAGGATCGACGACCGCCAGGAAATCGTCCGGCAGCAACGGGGTGGTCAGCCGCCCGACTCCCTGCCAGACGTGCCGCGCCAGGTGTCGGAGCCCACAGACCATCCCGCCTCTCCGTTCCTCGTCACTCTCCGATCACCTACGCTCACGCAGCCGTGGCCGACTGGCAAGCCGGGTTGCTCCTCCCCTGACCCGTACGACCCCCAGCGCCAGCCGGCCCGCTGCGCACCGTCATGCCTCGCCGCCGCTGTGGACACGCCGTGCAACGCACCCCGGCCACGGCTTGCCCGGCCCTCGTTCCCGACACCCCTGCTGAGAGCGACCGACACGTGCGCCACGGCAGCGGGCCGCGACGGTGGGAACGGGCCAGGGCGGTGGTGAGCTGGAGCTCACTTCGATCTCTGGATTCAGCCGCCGAGGAGCGTGGGCGGGGTGACGGTGGTCGAAGGCGCATCCATCCATTTCTTGAAGGCGCCGAGCTCGCGGTAATCGCGGACGAACCCCGCGGTAGGTGAAGTCCTCACTTGCGGGCGGACAGCTCCAGCAGGTCGTCTGCTGTGGCCGTATCCATGAACGACGGCAGGTCCCAGCGGCCGTGTCCCGGAGCGAGCAGGCAGACGGCGTGTTCGGCTCGTGGCGAGTCCGTCCGGCGCAGGTGCACCATCCGGTCCGCGACCATCATCCCGTCCCCGGGCAACGACCACACCGTCCCGTTCACGAGGACACTGCTGGATGCGTCCCCAGTGGGGCGTGGTGCGGCAACCCGGCAAGCAGTCCGGGCAGTTCGGCAGTCAGGTCGTACGACCTAGGCCACCAGGCCCGTCGATACGACGGGCCGAGCCGCCCGGGCGAGGCTCCGCTTCCAGCCGCAGCCGGGCGGAAGACGGGTGGGGCGAAGAGGTGGTCGTCATGAGAGCTCCTGGGCTGGCGCGGACGGAAGACCCGCCACGGTCCGGGATGCGGCGGGGCGGTGGCCGGTCCCGCGTGCGCCGACCGCAGCCCGGCCGGCGCACGCGTCACGCGGTCTCGCCCGGATGCGTCCGGTCGACGGGCGGTCTGCTGACGTCCAGCCAGGAACGGAGTGGGCCGGCGCCCCGCGCGGGGTCGAGCGTGAGGTGCAGACGTGTGCCCCGCCCCGACGTGAACGCTGGATAGCTGCGCTGCTCGCCCCCGGCGAACAGCAGCCGGAGAGCGTCCGCGACGTGCCGGGCCGCTTCGGCATCCATGGACACGATGCGCACCTCGACCGTGCCCTCGGCGGGAGCGTCGTCCGGAAAGTATTCAGTCAAGGGTGAGTGCGACTGCAGAGATTCGGTGGTCATGATCGGCACCTGCCCCGGGCCGTGGGAACGGCTCGTGTCGTGTCACGCGGCCCTACCGTGCCGCGCGCCGAGGACGAGACCAGTCCTGTCACCGGAGTACGAAGTACCCTCGACTCTCTCCACCGTACTCCTGAGCACCCTCGCTGCGTCCGCTTCCGGCATCGGCGACGTACGGTGGGAGGTACCGAGGGCATCACGCACTCCGGCCCCCGTGCCAGGTCGTCCTCGGCGAGAGAGGAAACCGCGAGCCACCCCAGCGGTCGGCGCGGAGACGGGTCGGCATCATGTCCGCCGCAGTCGAAGCAGCTCCGAACACGCTCGTCATGGCCGCCCGCGTACCGCGTGCCCGCACCGGCCCGCGCTTCTGCCGAGGGGAGGCGTGATGGCCCTTTCCCGGCTGGACATCCACCGGCGGAACCGAGGGGAGGGGGCACTCGTCACGCTCGCCGGTGCGATCGGACCGGCCACGGCACCGCTGCTGCGGGCGGCGCTGGCGCAGTGTCTGCGCGACGGCGTCACCGTCATCGACGTCGACCTGACCACGGTCGGCTCCTGCGACGCCAGGGGCCTGGACGTCTTCCTGTCGATGTCACAGCGCGCCGACCGGGTGCACACGTCCCTGCGGTTTCACCACCCGTACGCGCAGATCACCCGGCTCCTCGCCGTCACCGGCTCCACCCCCTGCTCCTCGCGGCCCCCACGGATCCCGTGCCGCCCGCGCTGCCCCGCGACCTCTTGGAAGCGGCCTCCTCGGGTCCGTCGGCCGACGGAACGCGGACGCCTGAGGACACCGCTCGTAAACAGGTCCTCAAAGACGGATTCCGACTGCGTCGGCTGACCCGTTGGCAGGCCGAAGGAGTGGAGCAGGACATCGCGGATCTGGCCATGGCGTCCGTCGCGGACACTCCCGGTGCGTCGTTCCACGGCCGGGGAGAGTTCCTGCGCCACCTGGCCGTCAGCGCCAGGCGCCCCGGCTTCGCGCTGCTGATCGCCGAGACGACGGTGCTGGTCGGTTGTGCCTACGGCTTTCCGCTGGGCCCGGACGGCCCCGGCCGGCGAGGGTTCGACCGATTGCTGCAGGAGAGCATCCAACGGCTCACCACGTACGCACGGTTCGTCGTCCTCACTCAGGTCGTCGCCCATCCGCACGCTCAGCACCGCGACATCGCCCGCCGCCTGCAACAACGCCTGCTCACCGACCGGCACACCCCCTTCGGAGTCGCCCTGCTCCATCCGGCCGACCAGGCCGGACACGCCGCATTCGAGTCCTGGGGCTGACAGAACATGGGACAGGTCGTCGGGCTGCCCGGCCCCCATATAGCCCCCTGCGTGCTGACCCTTCCCCTGGAGAGTCCCTCACCGGCAGGCCGGTGATCAGACCGCTGTCGTCGATGATCCGGCGGGCCGTACCGGCCGCGGCGGTCATGCCACCCCCCGTCTGCAGTACGGATGCACCTTCCGCACGGCGGTTGCGCCCCGCGCCGTCCGCCACGGCCGGGAGTACTCTTGCAGTTACCGAGAGCTTTCCGGCCGCACGACCACGGCGAGGCCGTTCCCGGCGAGTGACAGACGCGGGCAGCCGAAGGTCGCCCGGGACGGGATCGCACGATGGACCCCATCACAAAGCCCGCCGAAGGCGCACGCCCAGGTGACGCGCACACCTACCGGATGCCCTTGCCCCGTCTGAGACTCACGCCGGGCGTCAGCCACGGCCCGCTGGACGGAGCATGGTGGCCGCGCTGCGACGCACTGGAACTGGAGCTGCCCGCGCTGGTCGGCTCACTGGACCCGGCCGTCGGCACCGTCACCCGGGTCACCGTGGACCCCACGTCCTGGCCCGATGCCCCGCAGAAGGTGATGGCGCCCGGCCACGTGATCGAGGTGGCCCAGAGCAACCTCGCCGCCGAAGCGCATGCCATCACCCTGGACTGCAGCACCACGGGACGCTGGGAACTGCTGGTCATCCCACCCGACGAGCCGACGGGAGCAGCCACCCGACTGCTGACCGCCGCTGCCGACCCCGAAAACCCGCTGTCGGCTCCACGCATCCTGGAACTCGCCGAGAGCGGCCTCGACGGAGAAGCCACATGGGAGTCGGAAGGAGGCCCCGGACTCAGGTGAGAGGCCCGACGCGCTCGGGCCCAGGTGACCGGCCGACCGGTCCGGTCGTCGACGTCCCCGGTGGAGCCATGGCACGAACGATCTCTTCGTCGTCCCACACCGCCGCGACCCATGCGCGCGGACATGGCGGGTGAGCGGATGATGCCCGGACGGCGCGCGGACCGCTCCGAGAGCTTCGGGGAAGCGCTGCTGGGAGCGGTTCTCGACCGCGCGCACGAGCTTCCTCCCCACCTCATCGGGCCCTTGGTCGCCGACGTGGTGGAGCGATTGGGGGGCCGCCGTCCGCAGGTTCTGCTGCAGGACTACGGCCAGCTGATGCTTGTACCCCTGCCCGGCGAGGGCCTCGCGGGCGGAGAGCCGCAGCTGATCGACGACTCCGACGCGGGACGCTGCTTTCTCGACGCGGTCTGCGTCGAGGTCTCCGACGACGACGGCGTGCGGGTCCACCTGCCGCTGCTGGACGGCGGTGACCAGGTGGGTGTCATGGCGGTGACGCTGGACAGGGTCGACGACCACGACCGCCGCCTGCTGCACAGGATCTCCGGCCTGGTGGCCGACCTGCTGGTGACCAAGCACGGCTACTCCGATCTGTTCTTCGCCAGCCGACGTGATGAGCCGATGAGCGTCGCCGCGGAGATCCAGTGGTCCCTGCTGCCACCGCTGGCAATGATCATGCCCAGGGTCGCCGTGGCCGGGATCCTGGAACCCGCCTACGACGTGGCGGGTGACAGCTTCGACTACGCACTCAACGGGGACATCCTCCACGTGGTCATGATCGACGCGATGGGGCACGGCCTGGACGCGGCCACGATGGCCACCGTGGCCATCGGCGCCTACCGGCACGCCCGCCGCGCCGGCGTCGGGCTGTCGGAGATCTACGACTTCATGGACCGCGCGGTGGCGAAGCAGTGCGGTCCCGAGCACTTCGTCACCGCACAGATGATGCAGCTGGACACGACGACAGGACGGGTCCGGTGGGTCAATGCAGGGCACCCGCCGGCGATCCTCGTCCGCGACTACCGTGTCGCGGACCGCCTGGCCGGCCCCACGACCCTCCCTGTCGGCCTGGGCGGTGCGGAACCACGGATCAGCGAACTGGGACTGGAGCGCGGCGACCGCGTCCTCTGCTTCAGCGACGGACTGGTCGAGGAGCACAAGTTGAGTAGGGAGGAGTTCGGGGAGGACCAGCTGATCACCTGTGTGAACCAGCTGGAGAGAACCGGCCGCGGGGTCCGGGCGGTGACGCGCTCCCTGTCCCACACGCTCAAGCGGGCGCGGGGCGGACACACCACGGATGACGCGACGCTGCTCATGGTGGAGTGGCGTGGATGACCTTCATCCATCGCTGTCGTCCGTCGGCCTCGGTCCGAGGGACGGCTCGTCAGTCGGACGGCCCGTACCTGCTTCCGGTGTCGATGAGAATCTGTTCCGCCCGGCTGATGTTGTCGGCCCGGACGGCCTGGCCCATCGCGGCATGTGCGGCCTCCGGTGTCGCGTGCGGCGGGACCACCAGCAGTGAGAACACGTCCTGGTCGCCGCGGGTGATCAGGACAGTGTCATCGCCCACCGGGAAGGAGTCGATGTGCACCACCCGGTCGTCGACGACGATCCGCGTCGGGAGCCCTTCCCAGGCAGCGGAGTCCAGCCCGACGCGCGTCACGGGGCCGAGATGTGCGATGAGAGCGCTCAGCAGCGCGGGCAGCTCGGCACCGATGTCGCGCGACCGCGGCCACCACGCACCGTCCAGGACACCTTCACGCGACTCCGTCGTCTCCAGCCTGAGCAGCGCGCATCCCGGCCGCACAGCCGCATGGACGCCACTCGGCAGATGCCGGGAAACAGGGGGTGAATCGGAGCCGGTCATAAGGGACCACCCGTCTTCCGGAACCGGTGCGAACACAGGACTCCCCTCGCCCCACCACGCTACTCCGTAGCGCCGGGGGCTGGAATCTCCGGGATCGGCCCGACCCCGGTGCCTGCCGCGACGGTGGGAACTACCGTCGCGGCATACCCTTCAGGGTGTGGGCGTATGCGGAAGCGCCGCGGCAGCCGGACGCCGGACGTTCCGGCCGGTTGCTGCACCATGTCCTCAGCGCCACCGCCGGCAGGAGGTACCCGTGGATGCCCATTGGCCTCCACGGGCAACGCCTGGGCCCGCCTCGTCGCGGCGACTCCGGAGACCGCCGTGGCGTCGCCGAGGTGGTGCGTTGCTGCTCACCTCGGCCGAGCAGCGCAGACGCCCCGCTGGCCGCGAGGGGGCGCCCGTCTCCGTCTCACCATCGACCGGCAGACACGCCTCACAGCCCGCACAGTCCTGGCCGGCATCCAGCGGATCATCCCACGTCAGCGCCCGCGCCGTCGGCCACGAGCCCGAGAGTGACAGCCATGACGACACTCCGTGAACGCAAGACCTACCGCAAAGCAGTTCTCCGAACCTTGTATGGGGCGGTCGAACGCAACAGTCCCGAGGTCAGCGGAGCGACGCTCCGTGACGAGGTCCGTCTTCCCGACGCGGACCTCTCCGCGGCATGCGCCTACCTGGCCGACGCCGGCCTGATCACCGTCGACTGGACATCACACAAGACTCCCGCCACCGCCTCGCTGACCCATGAGGGCATCCGCTTCATGGAGGAGAAGGAAGATTCGGCCCAGGGTGACTGACGTGGCACCCGGCTCCTCCACCGAGGCCATGAAGAGGAAAGGCACCGCGACAGCCCACGCCGCCGCCCCCGTCCCGCCCGGCCTGAGTGGGCGGCCTGGATGCGTGCTGTGCCCTTGCCTCAGGATGCGGGCTTCGTGCGTGAGCGATGCGTGAGCGGACTGCCCGGCACAGGGCGTCATGCAGGGGGCCGAGTACGCAGCCGGTGCGCTGCTGACCATGAAAAATGGCACTGCGTAGCAGCGTCGAGCAGCCCCCGGCAAGGATTCGATCCCACTCCACCTGCCGGGCAGCCGGGCAGCGATCTCGGTGCCGATGTCGCCGAGGTAGGGCCGGCTGCTGGTGGTGATGGTGGCACCGTGCTCGTGGGCGTAGTGCACCAGGGAGCTGGCGGTGGCCCGGGCAACCTGCCCGTTGGCCAGAGGTGAGATGAACGGGCCTTGGCCCCGAATCCTGGACACGGGTTATGCGGCTGGTGCCAGCGTAGTTGATGTTGTTTCGGACGCTGCCTCGTAAGCGAACTGGAAGCGGTTCACCAGCGCGTCTCCCCGGCGAAATACTTGGCCGCCTTCCGCAGGATCTCGCGTTCCTCCTCCAGTTCGCGGACCTTCT
>NZ_JBIWKB010000118.1:0-10156 GCF_044765425.1 Streptomyces sp. NPDC102462
AGGCCCTGCCTTCATGCCCCCGCGCAGCCACAATCACCTGAACAGCACACCCGTACGGAACCCCAAGCTGCACATTCGGTTTCGAGAAGCCCTCTCAGGCCATGCCGCCGCTACCCGACGGTACTGGCTCATGGCCTTGGGTGTCAGGCCGACGACTTTGGCGTAGTTGGACAGCTTTCTCCCGGTGAATGGATCATTCAGGGGCACCGCATCCAAGGCCAGGTCCCCGAGCATGAATCGGGCTCCCGTATCCCTGTGGGCGTTCACCCGGTACGCGGCTACATCGGCATAGAACTCGTCGCAGATTCCTTCCCACCAGGTCCGCATGGAGCCGGCGGCGAACACTTCCTCGAGTGGGGCCAGCCCGTATCCGCACACGGTGCAGATGATCAGGCTCCCATCAGGGCCGATGTCGATCGGTTGGCGCTGGTAGCAGTACTTGCAGTACCAGACCATGGGAATCAGTTTGCGGCGGGTCATGGGGATGGCTCCCGTCCGCTTCTCTCCGGCCGCGCAGGATTTCGCCCCGCGGTCCTCTTGGAAGAGGGCCCGCTCAGGCAGGTTCGAGAAGTTCGTTGGCGTCATCGACCACGAGCTGCAGGTGGCGCTTGAGCATGCGCAGCTGCTTGGTCCGGGACTGCTTGGCGTGTGGGAGGACGGTGCCCGTGAGCACCCGGTAGCTGCGTTTCGCTTCCCCCTTGAGACGCATGACCTCGTACGCATCGGCTACGTCGGGAAGGTACACAAGGCGGTACACGTGCCCGTGCGGGTCGTAGGAGTACACCGCGTCGGTGTCTTTCATGCCGGGGAGGGCTTCTCGCAGGATGCTCAGGCCATGTCGTGTCTGGGATGCGGTGAGGTTGGTCGCCTCCATGAGTTCGGCGAAGGTGTACCCCCGTACGCCCGCCCTCCACAGGGCGTCAAAGACACTCCCGGCCAGGAAGTCGGGGCGCTGGTGCGCGGTCATGGTGCTCGTCTCCTCGCCCCCCGGCCGGAAAAGCGGTCTCACCTCGCGCCGAGTTCCGTTCTTCTCGTCCAGCCCCTTCTTGCTGATCTTTGCCGCTCCGCCTTCCCCCCGTGCGCGCCAGGGGGAAGGAGTATTGCAACCGCCTGCCTGTCATCCCTCTCCCGCGATCAGACGCTCCAGGGCCGCGTCCATATCCGTGCTGCCGGTCTGCAGGACGTGCTCGGTCCACTCGACGGCTGCCGTGACCCGGCTGAGGCCTTCGCGGATGGAGTCCTTGGCGTCCTCCGACAGCTCGGCCAGGTGCAAACCCGGCAGAGTCCTGCCGATGCCGCTCGCAAACGCCGAGCACAGGCCCAGAACGGTCAGCACCTCCTGCTGTTCGTTCAGCTTCTGGACCTCCGGAAGCTTCCTCGTCTCCTCGCGGGCCTCGCGGATCCTGCTGGCCTGCGCGCGGTTGAAGGTCTCCCGGACGTGAGGCTTGTCCGCGACCCGCTTGACCACTGCCGGCCGGCGCATGACCCGTTCGACTACTTCGACGGCCATCTCGTCGTCGAGCTGTTCCTCAACCTGCCGAAGTCTCTCCTCCGCAGTTTCGGCTACCTGGGTCTTCCAGCCCATGACCCGGTGGGCGGCGTCGCACGTCCAGCGCCGCTCGCCGGTCTTCCGGTAGACCGGCGGGTTATGGATCAGCTCGAACCGGTCGGGCCGGTGGGACAGGATCGAATGGACGGTCCAGCAAACACCCTTGACGCGCTGCTTCTTCGGCCACGCTCCGGATACGAGCCGGTACGCTTCGAACGTCTCGCGTTCCAGCCCGATCTCGTCGGCGTAGGTCGCCAGCAGCTTGAACGCCTTCATCGGCGGCCGTTTGCCCTTGGGAGGCAGGGGGACCATCTCCAGGCCGATGTCACCCAACGCGAACTGGGCGGAGCTTTCGGACCCGACAAGCTTCTGTCCCTTTTGGACCAGGTCCGTCCACTCGTTCGCGCGATAATCGGTGACCAGGCTCGTGGCCATAGGGACCTCCCAGGAAGCCACCCTCCCGATAAGTACATTTTATTCCGAATTTCAGGTAATGCCCTCTTGTGTCGCGTTCCAGGAATCCACCTCCCCCGGTGATCAGCAGTCGTACGACGTCGGGGCGCGGTGGTGTTGCCGCAGGGGCCCGAGGGGCTAGAGGTTGAGTACGTCGACACCCGGAAGAGCACCTGGCCGGTTCCCTGCCACGGTGCGATCGGCCACAGGGACGATGGGCGACTTCAGCAGGAGTGATGCGGATCGCCCAGCAGCGGGGTGGGCCGGCCGGGGCCGTCTGGATGGATCTCCAGGCCGCCGTCGGCGTTGATGACGGGGCGGCGGCCGGGATAGGTGCGTCGGGCCGTATCGAGGTCCCGTTCGTCGAAATGGCCGGTGAAGACGATCACCCCATGGATGAGTTCCACCTTCTCCGCTCCCGTTGGCCACCGCCCTACCAGCGCCTCCACGGTCATCGGCGCGGTCGCCGGCGGTAGATCCGGTCCGGGCATAGGCCATACCTCCGATGCGTGGTTGTCCTGTGGACACCGGCCCGAGCAGATCCCATGCGCGCCTGATGATCCCGATGCTTGTGGAGGGCGACCGAGCATACGGACGCCGTGGTCACCCGTAACCTTCCACGACTTCGGAATAGGGCCTGGAAGCGGAGTCCGCGTCACTGCGCGCCGCTGTTCCCGTGTCCCCCAACAGAGCCGGTCGCCGTTCCAGGCGTCTGTTCGTTTACCCATCGCTGGGCTTGCGTGAGGTTCGCGGCCGTGCCCACAGGCGCGTACGCAAAGCCGTCCCACTCCTCCAGTGCCCGCGGCTCGTCCGGGTGGAGGTGGCCGCCGCCGCTGTGGAGCGGTCGGTGCCGGCGCCAGACGTCCATCGGCGGGCGGCGCCGCTTCGCGTACGCCGCGAGCGGGTCGCCGGCATCGACGCGCGGCACAGCGCGGGACGGCTGGTTCGGCGGTCCGGGTCGGGAGTGCTTGCCCATGACGTCGATGGTCTCAGGCCGCGACGGTGGTCGGCCGGGAGGCAGCGAGATCGGCCGCGCGGGTGCGGACCTCATCCACCGCACCGGTCCGGTACGGGCGGGCGGCGTCCAGCAGCGTGTTGAGCCGGGAGGTGACCAGGGTGGAGTCGATCCGGACGGCCTCGTCGAGCGCCTGGTGGGCCTCGGCGGCGCCCTGCTCGGGCTCGCCCTCGGTGAACAGCGCGGCGGCCAGGCCGATGCGGTCCATGACGCGGACGCGGTCGAAGCCGGGCCGGCGCAGGGCGAGCGCGTCGGTGAAGTGATCACTGGCGCGACGGTTCCGGCCGGTGCCGTTGAGGTCGCGGGCGGAGACCGCGCGGGCGCCGGCGTGTTCGGCGGCGTCGAAGTACGCCACCCACTCCGGGACGTCCTCGCCGAGGCCGCCGGTGACCAGTTCGTCCGCGGCGCCGAGGTGCCGCTCGGCACCTTGCTCGTCGCCGAGGGCGGCGTGCACCCGTCCGGTCTGGGAGGCGACCAGCGCCTTCGTCGCGGGCAGCGTGGCCTTTTTCGTGGCGACGTCGAGGAGACCGAGGGCGTCCTGGGGGTGTCCGAGGTAGATCATCTGGTGGGACATGCGGGTGACGATCTCCACTCCGCGGTCCGGCTGCCCGGCCTCACCGGCGGCGTAGATGCCGTAGGACCAGTAGCGCTGGGCGGTGGCGTACCGGCCGCAGTCGTGGCTGACCCACCCGGCCAAAGCGGCGAGGTCGGCGGTCGCCGCGAACACACGGGCTTTCAGGGAGACGGGGACACCGTCCTGGATGCGGCGGGCGACTTCGGCGAGCTGGGCGACAATCGCGGAGCGGTACAGGCCGCCGCCCTTGGAGGCGTCGGCCTTGGTGAAGAACGCGGTGACCTCTTCCAGCGCGGTGGTGGTGTCGGCGTCGAAGCCCTTGGTGGCGCGGTTCAGCCGGCGGGCGGTGCCGCCCAGCATCCGCTCGGCGGCGAGGATGAGCGGGGCGCCCAGGGCGAGTTTGAGGGTGTCGCGGCGGTCGAGGAACAAGTCCATCTGGGTCCATCCGGCCAGGGTCTGCGCGGCTGCTTCGGTCAGCAGCGGGAGCTGGATGCTATCCAGTGTGGGCCCGGTGGCCGTCAGGCCGAGATCACCGGGTGTGAGCGGCTGGCCGACCGCGTCGGAGACCACTGCGGCAAGCAGGGCCGGGACCGGCGGGCGGGGGCGTTCGCCGTCGATCCAGCGGCGGATACGGGTGGCGTCCGGGGCGATCTGCCGGTGACCTTGGCGGATCGCTTCTGCGGCGATCCGGCGGGCGATCTCGCCGTGGGACAGGCCGGTGGCCGCGATCCACAGCGCGAGATGGGCATTGCTCGATCTGCTCGGCACCGGTGCCTCACCCTCCCCGACTCGCACGTCACGGAGCGTGGCAGTTCCGCCACGGTTCGCGGCCCCTACGGTACTGGTCAGCGCCCGTGCGGGAGGTCGATTCTGCTCAGGCGGTAGCCGCCCGGGCTATCCGCATGAGGCAAGGGGAAGGACGAACGCATGGCGACGCTTGCACCCCCAGCTCAGGCTCCGTGGGCGATGCGGCTGGTCACCGACCGGCTTCCGGTCGGCCCGCCGTCGTACGCCGCGGTGACGCTCGATGCGGCGACGCAGACCGCCGTCTACACCGACGCCGCCGGCCAAGTGGTGGAGATGGGCAAGCACGGTACGAGCAGGACCACCGGCACCGCCTCGATGTCCGGTGGCGGCGATGGGCAGAACCCGCAGCCGCAGACGCAGGACGACCACACCACCGACTACGAGTCGGACTGACCGATGGCCTCCACCGTCCTGGTCGTCACCGCGCTGGAAGACGTCACCGCGGACTGGGTCATCGCCGCGCTGAACGAGCGCGCGGTGCCTGTCGTACGGGTCGACCCGGCCGACATTGGGCCGGACCTGGTCTTCGGCGCCCGCATCGGCGCCGGGGCGAACGCCTGGGCCGGGCGGCTGGTCACCGGCAGCCGGGCGGTGGAGCTGGGGGAGGTGGCGGCGGTGTACTACCGCCGCCCCACCCCCTACGCCGCCCGGTTCGAGCACCTGCCCGCCCAGCAGCGGGACTTCGCCGCCGCGGAGGCCCGGCACGGGCTCGGCGGCGTGCTGAACCACCTGCATGGCGCGACGTACGTCAACCACCCCGGCGCGGTGACGGCCGCGGACTTCAAGCCCGCCCAGCTCCAGACCGCCGCCCTGCTCGGCCTCACGGTCCCGCCGACGCTGGTCACCAACGACGTCGAGCAGGCGCGGAAGTTCGCCGCCGACCCCGGGCCCATGATCTACAAGACGTTCCGCGGCCTGCCTCAGGGCGAGGACGGGCACACCGGAGCGATCTGGGCCCAGCGGGTGGACCCGGACACCTTCGACGACTCCCTGAAGGTGACCGCGCACCTGTTCCAGGCGGAGATCCCCAAGACCGGCGACGTGCGGGTCACCGTGGTCGGGAAGAAGGTGTTCGCCCAGCAGATCGCCGCCCCGGACGGCGCGCTGGACTGGCGACGCGGCGACTGGGACTCGCTCCTGCACGCGCCCATCGCGGTGCCGGCCGCGGTCGAGGCGGCCCTGCACAGCTATCTCTCGGCGTTCGGGCTGGTCTTCGGCTGCTTCGACTTCGCTCTGACCGGCGACGGCGACCACGCGGAGGACTGGGTGTTCATCGAGTGCAACCCGAACGGCCAGTGGGGCTGGCTGCCCGACGCCGGCGACATCACGACGGCGTTTGCCGACATCCTGAGCACGAGCACGGAAGGAGGCGGGGCGCGATGATGCCCGCCGATCTGGACACCGACGCCGAACGGCTGCGCGAGGCGATGGCCAAGGCCCTCGCCGAGGACGGCATCCTGGCCGATCCCGGGTGGCGGGCAGCGGTCGAGCGGGTGCCCCGGCATCGGTTCGTGCCGGGCTTCTACCTGCCCGCCGGCGAGCGCGACGGGCAGGGGCTGACGGTGTGGGAGCCGGTCACCGCCGAGCTCGACTATGGCCGGTGGCTGGCCGCCGCGTACTCCGACACGACGCTCATCACGCAGTTCGACGGCGACGAACCGGACTGGAAAACCCCGCAGGTGCGGCACGGTGGGGCGCCGACCTCGTCGTCCACGCTGCCGTCGCTCGTCGTACGGATGTGGGCCGACGCGGACGTGCAGGAGGGGCACACGGTGCTGGAGATCGGCACCGGCACCGGTTACTCCACCGCCCTGGTCTGCGAACGCAACGGATCGGCCGACGTCACCAGCATCGAGGTCGACGGCCACCGGCTCGATCAGGCGGCCAGCGCGCTGTACGCCTGCGGGCACACCCCGACCCTGGCGGTGGCGGACGGCCTGTACGGCTACTGGCCGGAGGCCAAGTTCGACCGGATCGTGGCCGCCTGCTCCTTCCGCGCCGTCCCCCGGGCCCTGCTCGCTCAGACCCGGCCGGGCGGGAAGATCCTGCTCACCCTCTCCGGCTGGCTCTACGGGTACGCCCGCGTCCTGCTCACCGTGGCGGAGGACGGCACCGCCGAGGGCCAGCTGCTGGGCGGCACGGTGTCGTTCATGTCCGCCCGCACCCACGCGGCGCCGCCGTTCGGCAACCCCGCCCACTGGGCCGCAGGGCTTCCGGAAGCGGGCCGGGCGGCCCGGCACAGCCCGGAGCGGATCACGGCCGCGACCGGGGAAGCGTTCCACCTGCGGTTCCTCGCCCAGTGCGCGGTGCCGGACGCACAGATGACGACGGTGGGCGAGGTCGTGCACCTGGCCGACGTCGTCACCGGCTCCGCCGCCACCCTCACCCCCACAGACGGCCGGTGGGAGGTGCGCGAGGGCGGCCCCGTGCGGCTGTGGGAGCGGATCGAGCGCGTGCTGTCCGTGTACGACGAGGCGGGCCGGCCGGGACCGGAGACTTTCACCCTGCACGTCTACGACGGCGGCCAGCACCTGCTGCACCCGCAGTTGCCCGGCCTGCCGCTACCGAGGCCCTGACAGGCCCAGGCACCCAGACGGGGAGAGCGACGGCTTCCACCCGGGTGCCTGGCAGTGTTCACCTCACCCACTCGTATTCGTCGTCCGTCCCATCCGGCGTCGCGGTCGCCATCGAGCAGGTCGTTGATCTCGTCCTCGGTGAGGACGTCTCGCGCATCGTCCATGGCTCTCATGATGCCGACAGCCCGGCCGGTTCAGGTGGCCCAGTCAAGCCCGAGGCCGGCCAGGATCTTCCGCCGTTCCTCGGTGAGCTTGGCACGCCTGGTCTTGGTGTTCGACAAAAACACGCCGAGCTTCACCTGGGTGCCGTCCGGCAGGGCCTCTACGTGGGTCCTGGGGACGGTCAGGTGGCCTTCCCGCAACCGGTACTGACGCAGAGCCGCCACACCCCGCTCGAAGGCGCTCCCGGCGCCGCCACGCGCCTTGGCCGGGGCGTCCTTCGGCGCGGCCAGTGCCGTGATGCCGAGCTGCTCCAGACGTTCACGCTGCTGCGGCAACAGGGCCTGCCATACCGCGTGTTCACGCTGCCTGGCCAGCCACTTGCCGACGTCCATGCCATGCACGGTGACGCCTGGCAGCAGTTCGGTGAGCGTGGTGTCCTCCTCGGCGAGGAGTTCGCGTACGGCGGCGTAGTGCCGCTGCCAGGTGACGGGCCAGGCCGGGTTCCAGTCCGGGTCGATGGCCGCCAGCGCGGCCTCCCGCTCGGGGTGGCCGGCCAGCGCGCCGGGCCGCCTCAAATTCGACAGCCATTGCCCGATGGGCCGGTCCAGGGCGGTCGCTGTCCGGGGCGCGCACAGGGTCCAGTGCTGCTCGTAGTAGACCCGGGCGGCGGCCAGGTTCTCCTGGAAGGCCGCGTCGGTGGCGTCCCACACCATCCCGAGAGCCTCGAGCCGCTCGGCCCGCTTGCCGGTCATCTGTCCGGCCCCGTACGCGCGGCGCTGCTCGGCGATCCACTGCCCGAGTGGGTAGGCGCCTTCCCTGTGGTCGTACGGCACCCGCAGATGCTGCTCCCGCTCCTGGTACCGGCGCGCGGCGGCGTAGCCGCGCGCCCAGTCCTGCCGCTCGGTGTCGATGACATTGAACGACACCCACTCGGCGACCATCACGGGGTCCCGCGGCGCGGCAAAACGCAACAGCAGGCGGGTTTCCTCCTCGCCTTCCTCGGAAGCCTCACCGATATTCACCGACGGCTGCGCCACGTCCTTCTGCGGCTCTTGCGGGATCGCGAGCAATTCCACGGCCTCTTCATCGTGGGCCCGCAGCCCCTGCAAAACCTTGACAAGCGGCCGGTAACTTCCCGAGGTGAACATGTCCTCCGGCTGCTCCCCGGGCTGCAGAAAGACGGGCACGATCAAAGAGGCCAGCTTCCCCTGGCCGGGCTTTTGCCGCAGCGCCCGCCCGATGGCCTGGACGATGTCGTGCGGTGCGCTCTTGGGGTCCAGCAGCGCCACCGAGTCCACCGCCCGGATGTCCACGCCCTCGCCCAGGACCCGGCAGTTGGACAGAACAGCCCGCCGCGCCGTCGTAGCGAAGCCGGCCAACACCTCCCGTCGGCGTTCGGGAACGTGCTCGCCGCACAGCCAGTTGGCCCAGATCCGCTTCGGATACTTCACGGGCTGGTCCGCGTGCAGCTTCGCCGCCACACGCTCCAGGCCCTCGGCATACGCCTGGGCCTCTATCGTCCGGTGATGGAAGGTGATGCACGTGCTGAGGTCGTGGTCCGCCATGGTCCGCAGCAATGCCGCCTGCAGCGCGCCGAGCCGCTGCCCGCGCACCTCCTCACTGCGCCGCTCCTCACCCATCAGCCGCTCCGGGGTGACGACCGGGTCCATCAGCTCGACGACGATGATCTGGTACCGCGCCAGCAGGCCCCGGGACACTGCCGACGCCAGAGTGAGCCGGTACAGCACCGGACCGAAGACGGCTTCGTCGTCCATGGAGGCCGCCAGCTCCTCCGGCAGCGGATCCCGAATCCCCTCGGCCACCTCCCAGTTGGGCCGCTCCTGCCAGATCCGCGGCGTCGCCGTCATGTACAACCTGCGCGCCGCCGGGATCACCGCCTGGTCATGGACGTCCGCCCACGCCTTGCCCAGCGAACCCGACGTACGGTGCGCCTCGTCCACCACCGCCAGGTCCACCGGCGCCAACTGCTGGCCGTAGACGCCTTCGAACGCCTCGGCGAGCACCGGCAGCGACGCGTAGGTGGCATAGATGGTCACCGGCCCCGTCCCATGCCACATCGCCAGCCGGACCGGGTTCGTGGTGCATCGGACCTTGAGGTTCCACAGTTCCGGGTCCTCGTGGAGCGAGCAGACCGCAACCGCCGGCCCCCTGTGCCCGACCCGGTACCACTCCTTCACCGTCTGCGTCAGCAGCTCCAGCGTCGGCACCACCACCAGGACCCGCCCCCTCGGCAGCACCTCCCGGGCAGCGAAAGCGGCGATGACCGTCTTGCCCGTCCCACACGCGGCAACAACCTGACCACGCAGCCCGTTTACAGGAATCCCACCAGGCGGAACATCAAGACCACGCACGATGGCGTCAACCGCCTCAATCTGATGGGGACGCAAGTCACGCCTCGTCATAACCATCCGGTACTCTCCTTTTCGCGGAATGCGGCGCGCTTTAGACGGCGGACACCCGGAGACCTCAATAATCCAGGCGGGATGCGAAACAGTTCCCAAACTCTACACAGAGCATCAGCGTGATGCATACCGCTGGCAGCAGGTTCGTCCATGAGAGTTAAGTTCCCTCAGTTAGAGCTGCTCGGTTGTTCGTTGGCGTGTACGATAGGGAATGTTCCATTGAGTCAGTCAGAGAGTCAGGGTGGTTGGGGGGAGGGTTCGGGCGGAGCACAGCGGAGCCCGTCCCCACTCTGGGCCGGCACCCGTCGGCCCAGACGGCCCGTCAGGCGCGGGACTGAGGTGATGACCGGAACTTCCAGGGATTACACGGCGCCGCACATGATGCACCGCCCCTCGCAGCCAGCCCAAGAGTCCCCGCTTGCGGGGACTCCCGTAATTCGCGCTTGCGCGAATTACGCTCCCTCCCAGAATTCCGCTTGCGGAATTCAATTCCCGCGCTTGCGCGGGAATCTGGCGAAGCGTCAGCGGAGCCAGCCGAAGCGCAGCGGAGGCTTTTCACTTCTGAGCGCGCCAGCGCTCAGAAGCCCGCTCCGCGGG
>NZ_JBIWKB010000119.1:0-9859 GCF_044765425.1 Streptomyces sp. NPDC102462
CGCAGGGAGCAGAAGCCATCTGCAGGTGTGCGCCCAGAGCGAGCCCGCGCACACCCCAACATTGATCGGCTACACCACGGCGAGAGACGCCATCGCGCGGGATGTACCCGCGGGCGCGGTACAGGGCGCACAGCAGGGAGAGCATGAGGGGGTTGGTGCGGATGTCGGGGACGTTTTCCGTCTCCCGCAGGAAGGCCAGGCGGTCTTGCTCCGGTCGTCCCGTGGCCGCGAACCATTTCTCTGTGTACTGGCCCACCTGTTCCAGGGAGAAGTCGTCCAGCTCGTAGATGTCGAAGTGGCGGGTGTCGAAGGGCGCCTTGTTGTAGCCGACGCGCCGGGCCGTGATGAGGATCGGGATGAGCGGGAAGCGGTTGGCGAAGGCCTCGATGGTGCGCACGAAGGTCATGCGCCGTCCGACATCGACGATCTCGTCGATACCGTCGAAGATCACGAAGGAGCGGACGAGGGTGGCCGGGTCCCCGATGGCTTCCTCTGGCATCTCCAGTTGCAGGTTCTCGCGCAGCAGCCGGGTGATCGCCGACAGTATGTACGCGGCCCCGTCGGCTCCCGGGACGTCCTTGCAGGACACCACGAGAGGCGCGTAGGCGATGCGGGAGTCGGAGCGGGAGAGCTGGTGGACGAGGTTTTGGGTCATGGTGCTCTTGCCGACGCCCGGGTTCCCCAGGACGACGCAGCGCGGCCGGCTCAGGGGAGAGACCAGGAAGGAGTCGTCGCGGAACTCGTCCGAACCGCGCTTGCGCAGGTTGCGCTGCACATACAGCACCTCGTGGTCAAAGCGGGACGCCTCGCTGGTGTGGCTGAAGGTGTGGGAGAGGCTGAGTTCGGCGTAGCGGCGTTCCGATGCGGCTCGGATGTCCGCCAGCGCCTCACGCGCCCTCTTGATCCGTGCCGGGGCCCCGAGGATGTCGACGATGTCCCGGAAAGCGGCGTTGGGCGGAGCGTCACCGCCTGCCACCTTCGGCGCGGCTCCAATGTAGGCGGTGACCTTCTCCAGATCTACGGCACTGAGCGTCGCGGTGATGCTGTCATCGAGCGGGAAGACACTCTCCATATACGCCAGGGCGAGCTGCCAGAGCGCGCCGGCGAGCCCCGCCCAGGTGTATCCGTGTTCATCGCAGAAGTCCTCGGCCCGGGCTGTGAAGGTCTCCTCGTACTCCTGCTCGAGTTCGGACAGCTCCCGGCGGGATCTGAGACCGAGCCGGGCGATGAACAGAAACTGCGACAGGGCGACGATCTCGGGCTGCTCGAGGAAGTGCGATACCTGGGCGACCTGGTCCTGGGTCAGCAGAGCGACCGCCTCGCCGGCGCCGTCCTTGATCAGGAGACCGCCGCGCTCGTCGGACTCCTCCGACCAGGACGGTGGCGGGGTGTCTCCCGTCACCGGAGCAGACGACCTCGTCACGAACGCCGCTGCCACGCGTCCGACCACACTGCCCACAACTGCCGGTTCCACCGTCATTCCTCCTGCGATCTCTTCCTCATCCTTGCAGAAGCCATAGCGCAGCCGTCGCCGGTCAGGGAGCGAGCGGCCGGGCTGGTGTCCTGGTCGCAGGCGCGCGGAGCCGTTGGCAACCGAGGCCCCGGGGCTCGCGTCCGACTGCCAGGTGGGAGCCAGCTGGTACCCGCGAGCCCAGCTGCGGCCAGCGGTTGTGCGCCGCAGGCTGGCTGTATGGAGCGTGATCGTGTTAACGCTGTTGTCGCTGCCACCAGCGCCGCGGTGCGCCTACTTCTGCGCTGGCTGCGGCGCCGTTGTCGGCGTGGGCGAGTGGAGCGGTGAGGATGACGGGGGAGTTGTCGCCCGTCGTGATGTTGATGTTCTGGACGGCCCGATGTACCTGTTCAGGGGTGGGTGTGCCGGCTCCGGCCGGCATCGCGGAACGCAGTTCGGCGACGAACTGCGTGAGGCAGGTGCGGACTTGGTCGAGAATGTCGTGCAGTACGGAGGGTGAGACTGCCCAGTACAGATCGTCGATGACGATGGCTCGGCTGCGATACCTGTCCATCGCGCTCATCAGCGTCCGAAGTTCGGCGGCGCCGGGGAGGCTGAGGTGGACTGCCTGGCCGGGAGGGGTCCGGTCGATCAGGTTCTGCAGTTGGCCGACGCCGAACGTGATGGTCACTTCTTCGTTGATTCTTCCCCGTGTGATCTCGGGGAGGTGCAGGGCGCTGATGGTTTCACCGTGACGTTGCCAGGTCAGCGAGTGTGAGTCGGCTTGAATGGGCGCATGCGGGCGCCGGTAGTTGGGAACGCTGGTGGCGGGTTTGCCTCCGTAGCCTTCGAGTTCGTTGAGGGCCCACTGCTTCAAGGGCTGGGAGGCGGCGTGACCGCCGATAACGAGCGCGAGGCGCAGCAGTCCAGCGAGCGGGCGCTGTCATCGAGGACGCCTTGCTCCAGCTGTTCCAGGGGCTGCACCCCCTGGCGGGTGGGCTCGGTCATTTACCCAGGGCGAGGTAGGCGACGACAACGCCGGCGACCGTTCCCAAAGCGCTCACGGCACCCCAGAAGATGCCGCTGCGATACCAGGGCACAGATGTGGCCGCGGCGGCCTGGTCTGCTGGTGCCGGCTGGCCGGCGCTCGCGTTGCCGCCGTGGGAGGCGTACGCGTAGGGGGCATTCACCGTGACGGGCGAGTTGTCTCCGGCGGTGATCTGAACCGAAGAGCCTGGCTGGGGTTCTTGCGGCGTGGGCAGGTGGCCTCTTCGGCTCATGGCGTTCATCAGCTCCCTATAACGGTCAAGTACGGTATCGCGGGCCCGGGAAAGATCGCGCAGTGTCTGGGCATACTGCTCTGGGTCGGTGCGCCGCCACTCCGGCGGGACCTCGCTGTAGGCGGCATCATGATCGGGGGTGAACGTCCCACCGATCTCGTCGTCGAGCCGGGCAAGTGCATCCACGAAGCGGTGATGAGCTGTGTTGAGTTCGGGGTCGACGAAGTCGATGACGTCGCGCCGCAGTGCCTGCAGGGCGGCGTCGACTGCCTCGGTGACGAAGTCGGGGATGCGGCGCATCGGCATGCGCCGGGACAGATGGGCCAGCCAGGCAGCATCCGGCTGCACCGCTTGGGCTGTACGCGCGGCCTTGGCCCGGTCGGAAGCCGCGGCCGTCACCGACACTCCCTCTCGGTGGGCAGCTGCGACGAAAGCTTCGAGTGCTTGTCTGACGGCGTCGGTGTGCCGGGTGAAGGCTGCGTCGTCGAGAGCGCACAGGCGCTCGGCGCTGCCGGCGTTCCGTATGTGCAGGTCAAATTGGGCATCGGCGGCAGCTCGGACTGCCGTGCAGAGGTCCTGTGCGGCCGCCGTGACGTGGGGGGTGGCCGCCAGTTGCAGCTCACGAAGTCCGTCTTGCAGGTTCAGGACTGCCACGTCCACCTGAGCGACCGACTCTGGTACGGGAGCATCAGCCGAGGGAAGTGGCGAGGCCAGCCAACCGCGGGCAAGGGCAGCCTGCCCGGCATGCGCCGCCCGCAGGAACGTCGCGCTGTGGCTCATGGGACGGCCTTTCTCGTCACACGGTGATCGGTTGATTCTGCTTCACGACGGGCCGGTTGTTGCCCGGAACTGCGATCAGCGATGTCGAGCAGCCGCGGTCACCCGCCGTTGGCTCAAGGGCCCGTCTCATAGGCTCAGCAGGACATCATGCAGCGCCTGTTCGCGGAGGAGCAGCTTCATGACCCGCTACTGTGTCGTGCCGGACCGGCACGAGTTGATCGCCACCTGGTGTACGGGCGAGGGCGACCTGGCCGCTGGCATCGCCACTCTGCCGGCCGGCGCCGACACCGGCAGCCTCCTGGCCCTGGCCCGGGCGCTCACGCAGCTTTCAAGCGCCGCATGGCGCACCTACACGCACCCCGCCAGCGCCGCCGACTCCCTGGAACCCAACAGCGAGGGTTGGCGCCGTGATGAGGAGCGCAAGCGGTTCACTGAGGTCCTCGACGCGATCACCCGGCCGAACCTCCCCAGTGGTGGCACCATGGTGGTCTCCTACAGCAGCCTTCTCGAATCCGCTCACCGTGTGGGGCGTGCTCTGCACCAGCTCGACGATCCTCAGCTCGTGAAGACCGTTGCCGCCGAGGCCGCCGTGGAACTCGCGGCCGTGGAAAGCGCCGAGCTCGGTGACCTCAGCGGCCGCGCTCAACAGGCCGTTCTGCTCAGCCGTGAGGACGCCTCCCCCGTCCAGGTCGCCGCCGCCGATCACCTCCTGCATCAGGATCCCTTCGGCCCTGACGAGCTTTTCGTCAGTATCGATCCGACCGCGGCCGCCGTCGCGGCAGCCCACTGGCTAGCCGCAGCAGCCGAGGTTGCCGGCGAGGCATCCGGGCTCAACCCCATTCAGGTGGTCCTCGAAGCCGACAACATCGAGGCTCTCCCCCACCAGACGCCCACCCTCGTCCTCGGTCTCATCAACGACGGCGTCTCTCCGCACGACGCCGTCACGAGCCTTGTCAGGCATGCCATGCACGTCACCGACGGTGTGCTGCCCGACCCCACCGCGCTGCGGGAACAGCTTGAGGAACTGGGGGAAACGCTCACCGAGTACATCGGTGAGGACGAACCCGACCTCACCGACGTCGCCTTGCGGCTGACTCCACTCGATCCCCAGCGCCCCGCACGAGACCTCCTCGAAGACCTCCTCACCGGCATCCACGGCTGCTGGCTCCTCCACAGTGAGTACAACGACCTCAACCACGACGATGATCCGGGTGCTGACGACGTGGAGGAATGGGACGACGAACAGGCCGAGCAGCACCAGAGGCGCAGCCGCGAACACTTCGCCCAGCTCGTCCGAGACACCGCCGCCCATCACCGCGACCGGCTGATGTGAGCCTGCCCGCAGACGCACCTGACCGATCCCCGCTGACCGCGACGAACCCCGCGACGCCTTCGCTCCCCAGGTCGTCCGGCGGCCCGCGCCACAGCGTCCGTGCCCCTGTACGTGGGGGACGGAAGCGGAAGCACCAGCCAAGCTCACCGGTGCACGGCGGACACCATGGGGCTCGGTCACTGGCCGTATCAGAGAGCCGGCAACCGACTGCACGGTGGCGCGTTGCCCAGGCGGGGGCAGCGCGCCACCGGCGCGCCGATGCGGTCGATTCACGCACGCCGTGCGTGCGCGTCGCGGGCCCCTCGATCGCGCTGGCCCCGAGCGCCGGCTGTCACGGATCACACCGGGAGGGACATGTCCTACCGCCGCCGTATGGGCACCCCGGCCGCGCTGCCCGCGCGCCGGGTTGCAGCAGGACGCATCGCCGGGGCCGGTGGACGCTGGCCCCTACTCCACCGGGGGAGGTGGGACCGTCCTGGAGTACCGCTACGGAGCGGTGCTGTTGTCGCATCTGCTGACCGGAACCCCGTGCCCGGTCTGGGGGATGCCGTGACGCCGGTCCGGATCCGCTTCCAGGCGCGCTCCGTCAGCGGTGTGGACGACACCGTGGTTGTCGGGACCGCGCCGAACAAAACGGAAGTTGCGGTGTCCATCGGGGTGCGCAGGCAGCCGAGACTGGTGCCGAGCCGGGCGGACTCCGTCAAGCTTGAGGAAATCGATCAGATCCTGCTGCTGTCCTTCAGCGAGCACGACGCGATAGAGATCCATCCGGGCCTTGGGTGACTCCAGGGGGTAGCTGTTGCAGCTGGACCAGACCACGTGCAGGGGCAACTCGACGGTGCCTTGGCGAGGGCCCGCGAGGTCATCCAGCCGAAGGGGCAGGCGGCTGCGGTAGCGCGCCTGCAGCACCTGGGCGGCGGACAACGATTCGTACTCATGCACGTCGTCTCGCTTGTGATCGCCCCCAACACGGCGATGGTCGGTCATGGAGGCCATGATGCCGTGCCTTCCGTGCACGGGTGGCCCGCCGTCGTCACTCGCCTCTCGTAGGGCATATTCCGACTCACTGCTGTTGTCGGGCGGTGGGGTCGTCGATCTCGTTGTCTGCCGCGAGATGGCCGTGCTGCTGGTAGGGCATCTCGTCCGGGTGCTGTTCGAGCCTGGTGCGCCGCCAGGCCGCGTCGAAGGAGAGGTTGCCTTGGCTGGCCCGTACCAACTGCCACGCCCGCCAGCTGGTCCAGGGCGAGAGCAGCCATCGCCACACCGACGTGCTCACCGGACCACCGCACCCGCGAGACCGAGGCGGATAGCAGCCGCCCCACTCATGACGCACCCTCCGGTTCCGCCGCGGCGAACCCATTGACCAAGGCTTGGGCCTTCGCGGCGTGGTGCGGCCGCTGGACGCTGTCCATGCCCGCGGCCAAAAGGGTGTACAGCATGCGTTTCTGGGCGTGGTCAGGGAAGCTGGCGAGGAATTCGCGCAGCACCTCGACGGCCTCGTGCTCGACGCTCCGTTCGTCCTCGGGGCGATGTCGGGCGAACACCTCCGTGACCGTGTCCACCTTCTCGGCGAAATCCGGGAGTTGGGCCCAGTCTGCGTTGTCGCGCTCGATCCATCGCGCCAACAGGGTTGCGGGGTCGGCCAGTTCGGCGGCGAGGGCGTTGGTCGTCTGCTGTCGCAGGAGGTCGGTCACGGCCTGTCGTCGTTGAGCGGTCAGAAGCGCGGCCACTGCGGCCCGGTCGTCCGGCAGCAGGTCGAGTGTGAGCTCGGCTGTGAACTCGACAGGAGGGTCCGTGGGTAGCCGACGGACTCGGGCGAGGTGCTGGCCGCAGATGTCCCGTGCCGAGGCGAGGTCGGCCGGGTCGCACGTCTTCGAGACCTCGTTCGCGGCGTTTCTGAGCGTGGTGCGCACTGTCCCTGCGATCTCCTCGACCGGGTTGGGATAGGGCGGTTCGGTGAGCACCGTGGCCGTGATCCGGGCGGTGAAGCCGATCCCAGGACAGGTGCTGCGCAGCCGGACCTCGAAGCGGGTCAGGCTGCGCCGCACCGCTTTGCGCGCACGGCGGCGCGACCATCGTGTTGAGGTCATCGATCAGGACTCCGCCGAGACGTGCTCGCGCGTTGCGATCAGAGACGAGAGCACCGGAGGCAACCGGAGGTCCTTGCGTAGTTCGACGACCGCCTCGCCGTCAGCGACTCCGGGTTCGCCGAAGATGAGCGCAGAGACCGGAGAGGCGACCAGGTGCCCCAGCATGATCTGATTGAGGAGGTCCGTCAGGAGCTCGGTCGGCATGCCTGCTGTCTTCCGCGCCTCGGCCCAGGCGGTCAGTAGCTGCCGGCATTCGGCCTCGACCCGGGTGTCGGCCAAGGCCGCGTTCCAGCCGTCCAGGAGCGCTTCTTTGACGTCCTCCTTCTGTTCGGCTGCTGCCAGCATGACCTGCAGAACGTACGGGTCCACGCGTGGATCCAGCAGCGACAAGAAGGCCCGGTGCCCGGCCAGGTGCTTCTTCTCAGTCGCCCACTTGATGACTGTGCTCCACACCCGTGGCAGCTGGCCCTCGCGCGCGGCGATGTCCCGCAGCGCCTCCTGCGCTGTCCGTACGGCCTCGTCTGTCTCTGGCCGGTCGAGGATGTGCCGCAGGCGGACGAGGGCCTGACGCGGGTAGTGCTCGGCGAACTCGCCCTGGCAGACCAGCGCGACGACAGTCGCGACGGCCTCCGATTCGTCCTGGGCTGAGTCCAACAGCAGGGCACGGACCTGCGCTCCCAGCGTGTCCGCCTCTGCGGCGATGGTCAGGACACGGGCGATCAACTTGCGGTGCTCAGCGCTATCGGCGCCCTTGTCGATCCAGGCGTGGATCTGCTTGACGACACGGATGTCGTTTTCCGCGACGGCCAGTTCGACCAGGAGGTCGCCGATCGCGGCCAGCCGGTCGGCCCCGGCCCCCTTGGGCGCGGTGATGGTGTCCAGCCAGTGCAACAGATGGGGGTGGATGTCGGCCCGCTGCTGCCACAGGTGGAGCAGGACGGCACGGGCGTATCCAGATTTGTGATCGAGAGAGACCGTCCGTCCGTTGATCTCGGCACCCATCTTCGTCAGCCGGGTGGTCAGATCGGGCCCGGTCAGGATGGTGCGGACGTTCGTCTCCGGTTCTTCGCCCAGCAATGTTCGGGCGCTGTTCTGGATGGTGAGCGCGTCCGTGCCGTTGAGGAACAGCGAGGAGATGAGCAAGGCGCGGTCGTCGGGCTTGTCCTCGGTCTCCGTGAAGACGTTCTTTACATCGGTTCGCCACTCCCGAAAGGAGCTCAGGGCGTTCTTGAGGCCCTCTGGGGAGTCCTCCGCGGAGGCGAGCTTGGCGGCCAGTCGGGCGGCATCGTCGGGACGGCTGCTGTCGGTCAGCAGATGCCCGGCCTCGGCGGCCGAGCCTTCCGCTGCCGGCGCGGTGTCGAGCCAACGGATTCTGTCCGGCAGGTGGTGCACGTACTGCAGATGTGCTCTGGCCACGCGGTGCGGGGATGGCCGGACCGTGGCGCGGACGACGACGCCGGCGACGGCTCCCGACAGGTCCTCGGGCCACCCGTGTTCGTCGGCGATCACGACGAGGAAGGAGCCCGAGAACTTCAATTGCTCTGCGTAACTCACCAGTTGTTCGGCGACGAGGCCGGGCTTGTGCCAGGAGCTGATCTCCGCGGCCACGTCAAGCAGGTAACACCTTCCCGGCTCGTCAGGCATCTCGGCGATGTCCGGGAAACCGGGCCTCTCCCAGTCGGGCGCGATCGCCTGGAGCTTCAGCGCCTTACCCCGGGAGCGTTCCTCCGCCTGTGAGACCTCCCACGACGCCTTGATGCCGGAAGCGCGTTTGCCGTATCCGGGAGGGCCTGCGATGACGGCCAGCCGAGGCCCGCCCCCGGTAAGCCGCTCGATCGCGTCGGATGCCGTCCGCACCCTTTCGTCTCGCACGCTCAGCTCCACCCACGCCCGTCTTACGGCGTCGAGTTCGCTCGGCGGGATGTCGGTAACCCGCAGCGGCGGTTTGCTCGTCATCGTGACGGAGCCCGCGGCCACGATGATCTTCGAGTTCTGGTTGTCGCGGATCTGCACCTGCTGGCCGGGCGCCGGCGGGGCACCGGAGGGAGGCGGCGGAGGCGTTACGGCCCCGGGAATGATCTCCTCGCTCACCGGCTCTGCTCCGGAGCGCGGTAGTGGAAGCCGCCCGAGGCGTTGATGTCGCCACCGGAGATGACGACCTGGCTGTTGGTGTTGCCGTGGACGCTCGTCCGTGCCCCGTCACCGTTGTTGGCTCCCTTGACCTGGTCAACCAGATCCTGAAGATCCTGCGCCGCGTCCGGATGCTTCTGCAGGAACGCCGCCAGCTGGATCATCAGCTCGTTGCGCAGCCGGTCCTCCACTGACCCGCGCTCGCTCTCCGAGCTGTCGACAAGCCGTTGCTGCGCCGCGTCGATCAACCGCAGCTCCTGCGCGGCGCTTTCCTCTCCACCGCGCCGGAAGAGCCGGGCCACAGCGGCTCGCATGGAATCCCACGTGCTCTTGGCCATCTCAGAGACCAGAGCTCCGGCCCCCAGGCCCGCGACCTGCATGATGTCCAACGCGTCCCCCCATGGTCATATCCCCTGTTCGGCGAGGCGCGCAGGGGTCGGCGGCATATTCGACACATCAGGGTGGATGTCTATGCAGGGGTCGGCAATCGAAAGTATTTGCCACATATCTGAACGCGTAATTCTCAACTGGTCGGAACCGGTCAGTCCTCGTGGGGGCGGTGAGGCGCATGGGAGGCCCGGTGGCGAAAACCCCGGCAAAACGGTCTGTTCGCGAGTGAGGTGCGAGGTTATTTGGCCAATGGATCGCTTTGGGTGATTGTCCTGAAGTGGGCGCAGTGGGCAGATGTCAGCCCCGGGAGTCGGCTAGTGTCTCGTGATCCTGTTCATGGAACCTGAGGCTTCTGTGATCGTTGAGTCAGGTATGGATCTCTCCTCTGAACAGATGGCAGAACTGC
>NZ_JBIWKB010000120.1:0-9705 GCF_044765425.1 Streptomyces sp. NPDC102462
CACGAGCAGTACCAGCGGCGCCGAGGCGGTCACCAGGTCCCGCAGCGGATACCGGGCCAGCACCCCGGCCACCTCCGGCGCCAGCGCCACCGCCAACCGCCAGGCGGGCGGCCGGTTCTCGTCCCGCAGGGCCGCCACCGCGGCGAGCACGGCGTCCCGCGCCCCGCCCGCCTCGGGCACCCCGGCCGCCGCCCGCTCGTACAGCCGCGCGCCCTCCTCCAGCACCAGATCCGTGTCGAGGCCCGCCGGGATCTTGATCCCCGCGGTGTGCCGCCAGGTGGTGACCGGGTCGCTCCATGCCTCCACGTGGTAGGTCCAGCGGCCCATCGCGTCCGGGGTGACGTCCGTGGCCCAGCGGTCGGTGCCGGGGGCCGTCTCGTGCATCGGGGTCCAGGGTCCTGGCCGGCCCTCGGGGTCGCACAGCACCACATTGGCGGCCACCGCGTCATGCCCCTCGCGGAACACGGTCGCGGACACCTCGAACGTCTCCCCGACGACCGCCTTCGCCGGGCGGCGTCCGCCCAGGACCACCGGGCGGACATCGAGGACGGGGATGCGGCCGACGGCGGTGTCCCCGCTCGCCGGGGACCGCCCCCGGGAGGGCGGCCGGGCCTCGCCGCGGTCCGCCGGCGCCACGGCGTCAGCCGTCCGCTCCGGTGCCACGGCGTCGGCCGTCCGCTGCGGCGGCCCGGCCGCCGTGCCGTTCCTGCTGCTTGTCGGGGGTGGTGACGAGGGGTGCCTGGCGGGCATGACCGCTCCTGTCCGCGTCAACGAGGGTGTGTGGGCGGATGGGTGTGGGGAGGTGGGTCCTGCGGGGTGGCCGTGATGCCCCTGAGGGGCGTACCGCAGGAGCCTTCCCACCCTATTCGGGTGAGCAATCCGGGACTTTGTTAACTACTCGCGCGTATGCCCGCGCACAAGACCGGCCCGCCCGGTGGGAGCGGTTCCGCCGGCACCGACGCGCCGGTACCTGCGGGAGTCCGCCCGGCGGGCCCGGCCGCACACCGCACACTCCCGCGTGCATCGGCGCGAAAATGGCCGGTTCCGTCCAGGCTGTATACCTCCGGGGCTCGCCGGCGATGCCCGGCGGGGCCCGGCCCGGCACCGGTACCGTCGTCACAGACGACGAGACGCACGTCGCCGTGCGCCTCCCCGAGCAACCGCGCCGAGGTGGAATGTGAAGGCGATCCGCCGGTTCACCGTCCGTCCCGTTCTCCCCGAGCCCCTGAGTCCGCTGAGCGACCTGGCGCGCAATCTGCGCTGGTCCTGGCACGCTCAAACGCGCGACCTGTTCCAGTGCGTCGACCCCGGCCGCTGGGCCTCCTCGGGCGGCGACCCGGTACGGCTCCTGGGCAGCGTGCCCCCCGCGCGCCTGGCCGAGCTGGCCGAGGACCGCCGCTTCCTCGGCCGGCTCACCGCCGTCGCCGACGACCTCGACGACTACCTCGGCAGGGGCCGCTGGTACCAGGCCCAGCCAGCCGGACTGCCCCTGGCCGTCGCCTACTTCTCGCCCGAGTTCGGCATCACCGCCGCACTGCCCCAGTACTCCGGCGGCCTCGGCATCCTCGCCGGCGACCATCTGAAGGCGGCCAGCGACCTGGGCGTACCCCTGATCGGGGTCGGACTGCTCTACCGGCACGGCTACTTCCGGCAGACCCTGTCACGGGACGGCTGGCAGCAGGAGCACTATCCCGTCCTCGACCCCAACGAACTGCCGCTCACACTGCTCAAGGAGCAGGACGGCAGCCCGGCCCAGGTCTCGCTCGCACTGCCCGGCGGCCGACGGCTGCACGCCCGTATCTGGCTCGCACAGGTCGGCCGGGTGCCGCTGCTGCTGCTCGACTCGGACGTCGAGGAGAACGACCACGGCGAACGCGGCGTCACCGACCGGCTGTACGGCGGCGGCAGCGAACACCGGCTGCTCCAGGAAATGCTCCTCGGCATAGGAGGGGTGCGGGCGGTACGCGCCTACGGCCGGCTGACCGGCCACCCCGCACCCGAGGTCTTCCACACCAACGAAGGGCACGCGGGCTTCCTCGGCCTGGAACGGATCGCCGAACTCCGCGCCGGCGGACAGGACTTCGACGCGGCGCTGGAGGCCGTGCGGGCCGGGACCGTGTTCACCACCCACACCCCGGTCCCGGCCGGCACCGACCGCTTCGACCGGGAACTGGTCGCCCGCCACTTCGGCCCCGACGCCGAACTCCCCGGCATCGACGTCGAACGGATCCTGCACCTGGGGATGGAGACCTACCCGGGAGGCGAGCCGAACCTGTTCAACATGGCCGTGATGGGCCTGCGGCTGGCCCAGCGCGCCAACGGCGTCTCCCTGCTGCACGGCAGGGTCAGCCGCGAGATGTTCTCCGGGCTCTGGCCGGGATTCGACCCCGACGAGGTGCCGATCACCTCCGTCACCAACGGGGTGCACGCCCCCACCTGGGTCGCCCCGCAGATGCTGCGGCTCGGTGCCCGGGACGTCGGCGCGCGGCACGCCGAGGACACGCCCGCCGACGACGGCGCGGAGCGCTGGGACCGGTTCGCGGGCGTAGCGGACCAGGACCTGTGGGGACTGCGCCGGGAACTGCGCGAGCAACTGGTGACGGAGGTACGGGAGCGGCTGCGCGCCTCCTGGCGGCAGCGCGGCGCCGGCACCGCCGAACTGGGCTGGATCGACGGCGTCCTGGACCCCGACGTGCTCACCATCGGCTTCGCGCGGCGCGTCCCGTCGTACAAGCGCCTCACCCTGATGCTGCGCGACCGGGACCGGCTGATGGAGCTTCTGCTGCACCCCGAGCGGCCCGTCCAGATCGTGGTCGCGGGCAAGGCGCACCCCGCGGACGACGGCGGCAAGCGGCTGGTGCAGGAACTCGTCCGGTTCGCCGACGACCCGCGCGTGCGCCATCGCATCGTGTTCCTGCCGGACTACGGCATCGCGATGGCGCAGAAGCTGTACCCGGGCTGCGACATCTGGCTGAACAACCCGCTGCGCCCGCTGGAGGCCTGCGGCACCTCCGGGATGAAGGCGGCCCTCAACGGCTGCCTCAACCTGTCGGTGCTGGACGGCTGGTGGGACGAGTGGTTCCAGCCGGACCTCGGCTGGGCCGTCCCCACCGCGGACGGGCCCGGCACGGACCCCGAGCGGCGCGACGACATCGAGGCCGCCGCCCTCTACGACCTGCTGGAACAGCGGGTGACCCCGCGCTTCTACGAGCGGGGGCGCGGCGGGCTGCCCGACCGCTGGATCGAGATGGTCCGCCAGACCCTGACCCTCCTCGGGCCCAAGGTGTCGGCGAGCCGCATGGTCCGCGAGTACGTCGATCGGCTCTACGCGCCCGCCGCGCACGCGCATCGCGCGCTGACCGCGGACGCGGCCCGCGAACTCGCCGCCTGGAAGGCGCGGGTGCGGGCCGCCTGGCACGGGGTCAGCGTCGACCACGTGGAGACGACGGCCTCGGCCGCCACCGCGGAACTGGGGGCCACCGTCGGCCTCAGGGTGGTCGTCGGTCTCGGCGGCCTCGGGCCCGACGACGTCGAGGTGCAGGCCGTCTCCGGCCGGGTCGACCCGGAGGACCGGATCTCCGACGCGACGGCGGTGCCGCTGAAGGCCGCGGGTGGGGTGGAGGCGGGGGGACGGTGGGTGTACGAGGGTTCGCTGTCGCTGGACCGTACCGGGCCCTACGGTTACACCGTGCGTGTGCTGCCTGCGCATCGGTTGCTGGCGTCGGGGGCGGAGTTGGGGGTGGTGGCGGTCCCGGCGGAGGATGTTTTTGCGGGGGCGGGAGTGGTGTTGCGCTGAATGGCTTGGCTTGGGTGGGGTGGGGGGTGGTTGCGGTGGGTTTGTGGGTGCGGGTGTCTTGTGGCCGGTCGCGCAGTTCCCCGCGCCCCTAATGGGGGTGGTTGTGCTGGGTTTGTGGGTGCGGGTGTGTGGTGGGTGGTTGCGCAGTTCCCCGCGCCCCTATTGGGGGTGGTTGCGGTGGGTTTGTGGGTGCGGGTGGAGTGTGGCTGGGCGCGCAGTTCCTCGCGCCCCTTCTTGGGGCGAGCTGATTGGTTGTCTGCGGGTGTCTTGTGGCTGGGCGCGCAGGTCCCGTGGCTCTTTGGGTGGGGTCAGGTGTTCTCGCCGCACAGGTTTTTCAGGACCGTTCCGCAGCGGCGGGCGTAGGCGTGTTGGAGGGCTCTGGTTGCCGGGCCGCCTGCTCGGGCGTACCAGGAGCGGGGGCGGCTGAAGGCAGCGACGGTCAGCCAGACCGTGCCGTCTCCGGTGCGGTCGACCACGAACGCCTCCTCGCCGCACTCCGGGTGGCCCTCCAGGGTGCCGTACGCCCAGCCGGCCCGGCGGGGCTCCGTCACCGTCCACACGACGCGGCAGGGGGCCCTGACCAGGCCGGCCAGGGTGACCGTGACGTCGACGCCGGGGGCCGCGCGGTCGGCGCCGGCGTCGATGCCCACGCCCAGTGCGCGGTGCATCTCCCAGGTGAGGAGCGTCTCGGCGGCCCGGCGGAACACCTGTTCGCCCTCGCCGATGCGCGTGCGCACATGCAGGGCGTGGAAGCCGGGCGGGCAGGCGGTCAGGTTCTCGCGGGTCGCGCCGACCGGCTCGTAGGTGAAGTCTGCCGAAGACATGACACCCAAGGGTAGGGCGGCCCCCCGGAATGCCTTCCTCCTGGGGGGCCGCCCTGCCGTTTCTCCTCGGATCAGGTGACGTTGACCGCCGTCCAGGCGGCGGCCACGGCGTTGTACTCGGCGCTGCCGGAGCCGTACAGGGCGGTCGCCGCGTTCAGGGTCGCCGTGCGGGCGGCCTTGTAGTTGGTCGTGGACGTCATGTACGTGGTCAGCGCCTTGTACCAGATCTGCAGCGCCTTGGCCCGGCCGATGCCGGTGACCGCGGAGCCGTTGTACGTCGGGGAGTTGTAGGACACCCCGTTGATCGTCTTCGCGCCGCTGCCCTCCGACAGCAGGTAGAAGAAGTGGTTGGCGACACCGGACGAGTAGTGCACGTCCTTGCCGCCCACGCTGGAGGACCAGTAGTCGGCGGAGGCGCCGTCCTTGCTGGGCTTGTCCATGTAGCGCAGCGGGGTGCCGTTGCCGTTGATGTTGATCTTCTCGCCGATGAGGTAGTCGCCGACGTCGGAGGCGTTGTTCGTGTAGAACTCGACGCCGGTGCCGAAGATGTCGGAGGTGGCCTCGTTCAGGCCGCCGGACTCACCCGAGTAGTTGAGGCCCGCGGTGTTGGAGGTGACGCCGTGGCTCATCTCGTGGCCGGCCACGTCGAGCGAGGTCAGCGGGTGGGTGTTGGCGGAGCCGTCGCCGTAGGTCATGCAGAAGCAGCTGTCGGACCAGAAGGCGTTGACGTAGGCGTTGCCGTAGTGGACGCGCGAGTAGGCGGCCTGGCCGTTGTTCTTGATGCCGTTGCGGCCGAAGGTGTTCTTGTAGAAGTCCCAGGTGGCCTGGGCGCCGTAGGCGGCGTCGGCGGCGGCCGTCTGGTCCGTGGAGGAGCTGGAGGCGGTGCCGGTGCCCCAGACGTCGTCGGCGTCGGTGAACAGGGTCCCGGTGCCGGAGGTCCCGCGGGCCAGGTTGTACGTCTTGTGGCCGCCGCGCGTGGTGTCGTACAGCTGGTACGTCGACCCGGACAGCGTGGTGCTCAGGGTGACCGTGCCGGAGTAGAGGGTCTTGCCGGTGCCGGTCTCGATGCCCTGGTACTCGTAGAGCTTTTCGCCGGTGGCCGCGTCGGTGATGACGTGCAGCTCGTTCGGGGTGCCGTCGTCCTGGAGGCCGCCGACGACCGTCTCGTAGGCGAGGACGGGCTCACCGGAGCCGGCCCAGATCACCTTGCGCGCGCCGTCGGCCTCGGTCTTGGCCGAGCCGGCCGCCTCGGCGGCGGTCAGCGCCTGCTTCTCGGCCTTGGCCGCGTCGATGCGCGGCGTGAGCGAGGCCACCTCGATGGTGTGCTTCGTGGCCTTGGTGACGCCCTCGGTCCGGCCGGACGCGGAGGAGTGCACGATCAGGTCGCCGCCGAGCACCGGCAGGCCCGCGTAGGTGCGCTCGTAGCGGGTGTGGACGCTGCCGTCGACGTCCTTCACGACGTCCTTGACGACCAGTTTCTCCTGGGTGCCGAGACCTATGGTGCGGGCGGTGCCGGCGGCGTCGGTCTGTGCCTGCTGGATCAGTTCGCCGCGGGCCGCGGCCGACAGGGTGGCCGGGGCGGCGGCGAGCGGCTTCGCGGCGGCGGCCTGGGCCGGGGTCTGCGCGGAGGCGCTTGTGGCCAGGCCGGTGGCGAGCAGGGAGCCGGCCGCGACAGCGGTGGCGATGGCCAGGGTGGTGCGCTTGTGACGCGCGTAGAGGGGGCTCACTCAAGCTCCTTCGTGTGGGGGAGTCCGGGCGGTGCGGGGGCACCGGCCGGAGGGAGTGGCGAACTTGCTGTGCTGCGGCGGTGAAGGAAGGGTGACACCAAGGACGTGGACATGTCAGGACCCTGATGTGATGTTGGCCGAAAACCGGCTGTCCGGGAAGCGGTGTGGACAGGTGAAGCCGGGTCGCGCCCGGGAGCTGTTCCGGGGGTCGGCGTGCCGTTCCCGCCGCGGTGGCGTGCGGTTCACGCGGCGGAGGTCAGCCTCCGGCCGCCCGGTCCGCCGACGCCGCGTGGGTCCCGGCCCTCGATGGCCGGGATTCGACGGCCGGTTCCGGTGAGGCGCGCCCGGACGGTGAACTGCTTCTCAACGCTGACTCCTTCTGCGTGGCCGCGGTCGTGTGCGGCCAGGTGGTCCGGAGGCCGGGTCGGTCCTCCGGGCAGAACGGGGTGTGACGCGGAACCAGGTGCGGGGCCGGCTCGGGTGCCATCGGTGGCGCCGTGGAATGCGGTGAGTCGGTCGTGGGAAGAGTGGCAGGAGATCGCATCATCTGTCAGGGCTGCGTCAAAAGTTTGGCCGGAATTGGTTCGTTGACCGGATGTTCACGTCCGCTATGCGAACCGTTCCCGCTCGGGGTTCGCCGAGGGGGCCGCCGTTCTACTGGGTCCGGTGCCCACATAGGAACGGCCCGTCGCACAGCGGGAGGTAAGAAGGGCGCGCCCGGCCCGGGCCCACGATCACCAGCCGGGAGAGCTGCCACAACTCCACCCGGAGGACCCGCCGGGCCGACAACTCGGGGCTCAGGGGCGGTGGAACACTTCCGTGGGCCGCCATGGCTCCGGTGCCTCGGGCAGGCGGCCGAAGGGCGGGAGGCGTACGCGCTCCGCCTCGTTCTGGTGGTCGGTCTCCTGCGCAGCCGTGGCGTGGTCGTCGGCCACACCGCTCGGGGCCCACCGGTGGCCGTCCCACTCCAGCATCCCGCGCGGGGCGTCCGGTTGGACGTGCCCACCGCGCTCCGGACCGTCCCCGAGGGGGACGGCCTTGCGGTCACCGGGCTTCGGCCGACGGGCGTCCCTACGCGCGGCCCACTCCTCCAACGACTCCTCATCCACGGACTTCCCTCTCCCCTCGACCCACCAGTCTGCCCGGGCCCCACCTGCCCTCGAGAGTGACCGTCCAGCCACCTCGGGCCAGGGTGGTCCCACCGTCCGGCGCGATGGTCACCCGGGCCCCGTACACCGGCAGTTCGCCGTGTTCGAGCCATCGCCACCGGACGGCGTCCAGCATGTCGTACAGACGGCGGGGGCCGCCCTGGTGGACGATCGCGGCACGGCTGGCGGGTTTTGTCTCGGCGCGCGCCCAGGAGCCGTCCGGGTGCAGCATCCACGCCACCGGGTTGCCGTCGTCGTCGGTGCCGGTGCGGTGCTCGATGCCGGGTGCGGTGAGGGAGAGCATCGACCACACCTCCCACGCCTGCGTGACGTTGAGCACCGGGAACGGGGAGTCGGTGACCACGTCGCCGTCCTGGTCGCGGACCTGAGTGAACAGTTCGTTGAGCAGTGGCGGGTAGTCGGCGCCCGTGCGGGTCTCCATGAACGCGGCCCGGTCCCACTCGATCCGGCCGGCGGCGCCCCCGTCCTCCGCCTTGTCGGCGGTCAGGATCAGCCCGGTTCCGGCGAGGGTGGTCACCAGGCGTCCGCCTGGCCGGAGCGCGCGCAGCCACGAGGCAGGGATACGGGGCACGGACACCATGGAGACGATCCGGTCGTACTCGCCGGGAAGGTGCCCGGTGGCGTCCTGGGTGAGCAGTTTCGGGTGGTGGCCGATGGCGTCGAGCCGTTCGGCGGCGGCCTCGGTCAGGTAGGGGTCGATGTCCACGGTGGTCACGAAGTCGTCCCCGAGCCGAGCGGAAGCCAGCGCGGCGCTGTAGCCCGAGCCGGTGGCGACGTCCAACAACGCCTGGCCGTCGCTCAGCCGTCCGTGTGTGAGCATGCTGACCACGAGACTCGGCAGGGTGCTGGACGAGGTGGGCAGTCCGATCACTGTCTCGCCGTCCATGGCGTGATCGGCGTGCACCGGGCCGACCTGGGTGACGAGGGTCCGGTCCGCGTACGCGGCACTCGCCCACGCCGACTCGTCTGCGGGGCCGTCGGCGGGCGTCCAGCCCTCCGGGCCGGCGGTGAACCAGCGGGGCACGCACAGATGCCGGGGCGTGGCCATGACTGGCCCGTACCACGGGGAGCCTGGATGCGCCGCCGTGCGGGCGAGCGCGGCGGCACGCTGCTTCCAGTCCATCAGGTGACTCCTTGCAGTTCGTCGGCGATCGCCGCGGCGATCGGCTGCCCGGTCGCGCCCTGGATCCAGTCCCATTGCCCGCAGGGATTCACCTCAAGGAACCACCACCGTCCCGAGGGGTCAACGACGAAGTCAGCGGCTCCATAGGCGAGATGGAGCTGGTCCATCAGGAGGGACATTCCGGCGCCCACGTCGGTTGGCACCGTCGTGGTGGTGTAGGTGAGGGAACCGTAGTCGGATCGCCAGTCCTCGCGGGCGGCGTCGCTGCCGGCGTGTACCTCGGTGGCGAACATGCGAGAGCCCACGACCGTCAGGCGGACTTCATGGCTCTTGTCGATCCATGCCTGGAACAGGTGGGCGGTGGTCTCGATGCCGCGCAGGTCGGTGAGATCCTCCGGATCGAGGCGGCGGGTGTAGACGGTCTTGAGCCGACTGCCCTCGATCAGCACGGGGGACGCCACGGGCTTGCAGATCAGCGGGCCGGGGACGGCGGCGGCGAACTGCCGTACCGCATCCGGCCGGTTCGTGATCAGCGTGGGCGGGATGCGCAGCCCGCAGGCGCGGGCGGCCTCGAGCTGGACCGGCTTGTACTCGGCACGGGCCATGAACGTTGGATGGTTGACCCACCGGCAGCCCAGTGCGCACAGGACCCCGCCAAGGCCGGCGCGGGCCTGGGCCGCGGCGAACCGCTCCTCGGGCCCGGTCATGCCGTCGGGGAACTGGAACGCCCCGGGGGCGCGGTAGTACACCGCGCCGACCCGGGACAGGTCCACCGTTCGGTGAGCGGTGGCCAGTTCGCCCGCCCACCCGCGCCCCCGGTCGATCCGGCCCGTCAGCGCAAGCCGCTGAGGGAAATCCGCGGTGTCCATGCGGAACACCTCGATGCCCCGGCCGGTCAGCTCGGTCACGACGCGATCAGTCGGCCAGTCGTCGTTGGCCGCGATCACCAGGACGGGCAGGGACATGGGCTAGTCCTATCTATTGATGTGGGTCTGAACTGGTCATTCGTAAGATCGGTGAGGCCCAGGGGCCCGGGGTATGGCTGTCATGGGTGAGCCGCTGGATG
>NZ_JBIWKB010000121.1:0-9630 GCF_044765425.1 Streptomyces sp. NPDC102462
TAGAGAAACGCCTCTCAGGCGCCCTCACCCATGTCCGCGCAGGTCAGACCCCAGATTCGTGACTCTAGGACGCTGAATTACGCGGAACGCAGGTCTTCGGTTCGGCGGGCCCACGTCTAGGGACACCTGCATCGACGACGTGCGCGCCCGCTTCCCGCGTCCGTGACCCGGGTCGTCAGGGCGTCTGCTGATCGGCTGCGGTCGTTCATGCCGCGCGGGCTTCGGAACGTTCGACGAGGTGGCCGCGTTCGAAGCGGGCTCCGGCGCGGACGAGAGCGACGAGGTGGGCACGTTCACAGCCAGCCGACTCGTTCTATCCCGGGCAGCCCCACTACTGGAGGCCAGGTGGGGGGCGGAGCGAACGGGGGCATGTCCCCGCCGCTCTCTGCCATAACGATCTCGGCTCCCAGGCGGCCGAACTCGGGGAGGTGGCGTGGTTGGCCAGATCCTGCTGGGCCTTCCTCGAAGCCGGGTTCGTGGTGGCTTCCGTGGACTATCGCCTCAGCGGCGAGTGCCGGTTCCCCGAACCGGTCCACGACCTCGCGGCCGCCGTGCGCCGGGTGCGCGCCAATGCCGCCGAGCACGGCCTCGACCCGGACCGGATCGTCGGGCTCGGGCCCAGCGCCGGCGGTTATCTGGTGAGCGCCATCGGCCTCGCTCCCGACAACGCCGTGTTCGCCGGTGCTGGGGCCGACGCCCGAACTCTGCTCGGCTGCCGTGACGGCACCGCCACCCGACTCGGCCGCCGAGGCCGGGGAAGCTGGAAACGCCACGCCCCCGGAGATCACGTACGGTGACCCACGCTGCGCGACGGATGCGGGAAGCCGGTCACGTACGTCCCTCGCCGCCCCGCAGGTACGCTCCCGCACGCGCCGCAGCCGCGGCGGCCTCGGCGGCCTGGTCCGCGGCGGCTTCGTCGAGGCGGCCGCTGCCGGTCAGCAGGCGGTAGTAGAGGGGGGCGGAGACAGCACGGATCACCTCGTGGACATCGGTGCCCTCGGGCACCTCGCCCCTGTCGATGGCCTGCTGGACGCAGGGTGCCCATTCCTTGACGCGGATGTCGTAGAAGCGGTGCAGGGCCTCGGCCGTCTTCGCCTCACAGGTGGCGGCCGCGATCACTGCCTTGAACAGCGCCCCCTGCCGCGGGTCGGCCAAGGTGCGCTGCACGAGCCGGGCATTGGCTTTGAGGTCGCCGAGCAGCGAGCCGGTCTCGGTACGCGGCAGTGACTGCTCGGCCATGTCCCTCAGCAGGTCGGCCACCAAGATGGTCGCCGTTCCCCAGCGGCGGTAGACGGTGGTCTTGCCCACCTCGGCACGGCGTGCGATGTCGGCGAGGTCCAGGTGGGCAAAGCCCCGCTCCGCCAAGGCGTCCCCAGCCGCCTGCAGCACCGCCGCCCGTACCCGTGCCGTGCGCCCTCCGGGACGGACGGTCCCCGGATCTGCACCCTCAAACCCCATAACGGGACTCCAGTTTCGTTAATCGCCCCTGCGCCTGCTAGGTTGAGGGCCACACTAACGGAACTCAAGACCCATTAGCCAGGTCAGGTGGCGAGAGAGGAACAGTCATGGAATACAGGCGGCTGGGTGCATCCGGCCTCAAGGTCCCCGTCCTGAGCTTCGGCGCCGGCACCTTCGGCGGCCGAGGGCCGCTGTTCGGCGCCTGGGGCAACACCGATGCGCAAGAAGCACGCCGCCTCATGGACATCTGCCTCGACGCCGGGATCACGATGTTCGACACCGCCGACGTCTATTCCGCCGGCGCCTCCGAGGCGGTGCTGGGCGAAGCGATCAAGGGCCGCAGGGACCGGGTGATCGTGTCCACCAAGACCAGCCTGCCGATGGGCGACGGCCCGGGCGACGGGGGCTCCTCTCGTTCCCGCTTGATCACGGCATGCGAGGACGCCCTGCGCCGGCTCGGCACGGACTACATCGACCTGTTCCAGTTGCACGCCTTTGACGCCGGCACGCCGATCGAGGAAGTCCTGTCCGCACTCGACGATCTCGTACGAGCAGGTAAGGTCCGCTACGTCGGCATTTCCAACTTCTCCGGCTGGCAGGCGATGAAGTCCCTCGCGATCGCGGAGAGGTACGGCCACCCGCGCTATGTCGCACATCAGGTCTACTACTCCCTCATCGGCCGCGACTACGAATGGGAGCTGATGCCGCTCGGGCTCGACCAGGGCCTCGGAGCCCTCGTCTGGAGCCCGCTCGGCTGGGGGCGGCTCACCGGCAAAGTCCGCCGCGGCCGGCCGCTGCCGGCCGGCAGCCGACTGCACCACACCGCGGACTACGGCCCGCCGGTCGAGGACGAACACCTCTACCGCGTGGTCGACGCCCTCGACGAGGTAGCGCAGGAGACCGGCAAGAGCATTCCGCAGATCGCCATCAACTGGCTGCTGCGGCGACCGACCGTCTCCTCCGTCATCATCGGCGCCCGCAACGAGGAGCAGCTTCGCCAGAACCTCGGTGCCGTCGGCTGGACGCTCACACCCGACCAGATGGCGAAACTCGATGCGGCGAGCGGCAAGACGGCGCCCTACCCGTACTTCCCTTACGAGCGCCAGGAAGGCTTCGCCCGCCTCAACCCGCCGGTTGTCGTGCCTCCGCCTGCCGCATGACAGCGGCGTCAAGCAGCAGGAGCGTACGGCCGCGTGTCCCGGACTCGGGCCGGCAGGGTGCTGCCTCGCCCATCGTCTGCCCGGGGCCGACGCCGATGCGCCGCTCCGCATGCCGCTTCACGTCCCGCGCCGGCGCCTGGCCCTGCACTGGAGGCCGCCGGTTTCACACCCCGGATAGGGTCGGGGCGTGGAGCGCAGCAGGAAGCAGCCCAACGACGCCTTCGCCGGGGAAGCGCGGGGCGAGCCGGCGCCCCGGGCGCTGTGGTGGGGGTCGGCCGGTCTGGTGCTCGGTGTGCTCGGCACCTCGGTGCTCGTCACCGGCACGGACCGCGGGTGGCGGCTGCCCGTGGGCGTGGTCCTCGTCCTCGCGCAGGCCTGCGCCCTGAGGTGGCAGGCGCGTAGCCCGGTCGCCGTCCTGGCCGTGAACGCGGTGACGGGACTCTCGGTGTGGGCGCTGCTGCCCGCCGTTTCCCTGACGGGTGCGCTGCTCGCGGCGCAGGTCACGTTGTGTGTGCTGTCGGCGACCAGGCCGCGGCGGGTGTCGGTGTGGGCGCTGGCGGCGATGTGCCTGCCGGCGCTGCCGGCGTTCGGGGCGGGTGGGCCCGCGGGGCTGACGGTCTATCTGCTGACCGTGGTCCTGGCGTGGACCGCGGGGCAGTGGCGCAGGGCGCAGCAGGCGCGGACGAGGGCGGAGGCGCGCCGGGCCGTGGTGGAGGAGCGCGCCCGGATCGCGCGCGAGGTGCATGACGTCGTGGCGCACACCCTGTCGGTGATGGTCATCCAGGCGGGCGCCGCCGACGACGTGTTCACCGAACGCCCCGAACAGGCCCGTGAGGCGCTGCGGGCCATCGAGACGGGTGCCCGCTCGGCGCTCGGCGAACTGCGCCTGCTGCTGCGTGCCTTCGGGCCCGATGCGGGGCAGGAGGGGCCCGGGGAGCCGTGGGAGCAGGGGCCCTCGCTCGCGCGCCTGGACGAGCTGGCCGACACCGTGCGCGCGACCGGGATGACCGTGCACGTGCACCGCCACGGCGATACCGATGCCCTGCCCACCGCGGTGGACCTGGCGGCGTACCGGATCGTCCAGGAGGCCTTCACCAACACGCTGCGCCACGCGGTCGGCGCCGACGAGGTGAGCGTGCGCGTGACCGTCGAAGGGGAAGCCGGAGGGGAAGGGGAGTGCGTGAAGGTCAGGGTGGTCGACAACGGGCGTACCCGGCAAGGCGGTTCGGCACGGCCGGGAGCGGGACGCGGGCTGGTGGGGATGAAGGAGCGCGCACGGCTCGTGGGTGGCAGCCTGCGTGCCGGTCCGCTGCCCGCAGGCGGGTTCGAGGTGGCGGCGCGGCTGCCGGTGCGGGACGCGTCATGACGCTGCGCGTGGTGGTCGCCGACGACCAGGCCCTGGTCCGTACCGGATTCCGCATGATCATCGATGCCCGGGACGACCTGGAGGTGGTCGGTGAGGCGTCCGACGGCCGGGAGGCGGTGCGGCTGACGCGGGAACTGGCGCCCGACGTGGTGCTGATGGACGTACGCATGCCCGTCGTGGACGGCATCGAGGCGACCCGGCAGATCGTGGAGTGCCGCAGCCGGGCCCGGGTGCTCGTGCTGACCACCTGGGACGTGGACGCGCACGTGGTCGCCGCCCTGCGGGCCGGGGCGAGCGGCTTCCTGCTGAAGGACATCCGTCCCACTCAGCTCGTCGACGCGATCCGCCTCACCGCGCGCGGCGACGCGCTGCTGGCGCCGACCGTGCTCAGCCGCGTCCTCGACCGGTTCCTGCGCACCACGCCCGACCTGGCACCGCCGCAGTCCCTGCGGGACCTCTCCGGCCGTGAGCGGGAGGTGCTCACCCTGATCGGGCAGGCGCTGTCGAACGCGGAGATCGCCGAGCGGCTGCGCCTGTCGGAGGCCACCGTCAAGAACCATGTCACCGCGGTGCTGCGCAAACTGGGCCTGCGTGACCGCGTCCAGGCCGTCGTCGCCGCCTACGACCACGGCCTCGTACAGCCACGCCGCTCCTGACAGCCGTCTCCTCCTCAAGGAGGAGGCCGGGCCCCGATCCTCCCGCGTTCCCAGTGGCAGACCGCCCCCTCGGCGGATCCACGGCCGGGGTGGCCGGCCGTAGCGTCGAGGTGTGATCGACGACCTGCCCTGCCTCATGTATCTGCTCGCCTACGACGACGCGGCCGAAGGTCCCTACGACCGCTCCCGGACACAGGTGCTGCTCCGGGCCGCCGCCCTGATCGACCTCGCCCTGCGCGGCCGGCTGCGGGAGGCCGACGGCAAGGCCACCGTCTGCGGCACCCAACCGACCGGCGACCCCGTCCTGGACGGCGTGCTGAGCGACGCCGCCGCCGGGCACGGCTGGAAGCACCTTGTGCGCAGCCACCGCAAGCGGACCCTGACGCAGGTGGAGAACCGGCTCGCCGCGGCGGGAGTCCTCACCGTGAAGGAACCCCGCACCCCCTTCGGCGCCCGGCGCCTGACCGTGACGGACCACGCCCAACCCACCGCCCTGCACGCCCGCGTGTCCGCGGCGCTGCACGGCGACGACCCCGTGCAGGACCTCCCCGCCGCCGACGCCGCGCTCCTGGCGCTGGCCGCGGCGGGCGGCGTCCGCCCCGTCGTCTCCCGGCAGGACCACACGACCTACCGGGCCCGTATCGACGCCTGCACGGGAACTCTCGCCGCCCTCGCGCCAGGCCTGGAGAAGGCCGTACGCACCCTGCCGACGACCATGATCGCCGCGCAGGGCGGCATGGGCGGCAGCTGACCGAAGGGGGAGACGATGAGCCCGCACCGCGTCCTGACCACCCTGGGCTGCGCCCTGACCGCCGTGCTCGCGACGGCCTGGTCCGCAGCCCCACCGACACAGCCTGCCCGGCCCGCCACCACCACGGTCCGCACCCACGACGGCCCGGTGCGGGGCGCCGCCCACGACGGCTACCGCACCTTCGAGGGCATCCCCTACGCGGCGCCCCCGGTCGGCAGGCTGCGCTGGACGCCGCCCCGACCAGCGGCCCACTGGTCCGGGGTACGGGACGCGACCCGCCCCGCGAGCGCCTGCCCTCAACCGGCCGGCGAGGTGCCGGGCGGCAGCACCGACGAGGACTGCCTCCACCTGAACGTCACCACACCCGACGACGCGGGACGGGCACACCTCCGGCCGGTGATCGTGTGGCTGCACGGCGGCGGCTTCACCACCGGAGCGGGCAGCTCCTACGACGCCCACCGCATGGCCACCCGCGGCGACGTCGTGGTCGTCACCGTCGACTACCGCCTCGGGGCGCTCGGTTTCCTCGCGCACAGCGGACTGCCCGGCTCCGGCACCTTCGGCCTGGCCGACCAGCAGGCGGCGCTGCGCTGGGTCCGCGCCGAGATCGGCGCCTTCGGCGGCGACGCGCACAACGTGAAACTGGCCGGCGAGTCGGCGGGCGGCTACAGCGTCTGCGCCCAGCTCGCCTCACCCGCCGCCGTGGGCCTCTTCGAGAGGGCGATCATCGAGAGCGGCCCGTGCACCGGCCGCCCCGACCGCCCGTTCGCCCCCTCCTCCGTACCCCTGTCCACGGCGCGCGCCACGGGCGCGGACCTCGCGGCCGAGGTCGGCTGCGGCTCCGCCCGTGACGTGCTGGCCTGCCTGCGACGCGTGCACGTCTCCCGCCTGCTCGCGGCCCAGGAAACCGATCAACAGCCCGCCTACGCCACCCCGTTGCTGCCCGGCGATCCCGCGGCGGCGATCGCCGCCGGCCGCCTCCACCGCGTGCCGGTGCTCATGGGCCACAACCACGACGAGGGCAACGGCTGGGCCGCCGGGATCGTCCAGGCCGGGAATCCCGTCACTGCCGACACCTGGCCCGACGTCGCGGCCACCTTCTTCCCGGGGCAGGCCAAGGCGATCGTCCACGAGTACCCGGTGCACCGCACCGAAGGCGGCCCGATCTTCGGCGCGGTCATCGGCGACGCCGACTTCGCCTGCCCGACGGCGCGCACCGGCGGCCTGCTCGCCGCTCATGTGCCCGTCTGGCGCTACGAGTTCGCCGACGAGCACGCCCCGCTGCTCACCTCGGGCACACCGCCGTTCCCGCTCGGCGCACCGCACGCGAGCGAACTGCCCTACCTGTTCGACCTGGGCGGCCGCCCCCGCGACCTGACCGCGGCACAGCACCGGCTGGCCGACACCGTGATCGACTACTGGACCCGCTTCGCCCGCACCGCCGACCCGAACGGCCCGTCCTCGCCGCACTGGTCCCGGCAGACGGTGCAGTCCCTGGCACCGGACCACATCGTCCCCACCCACACGACACGGCTCCGCCACCACTGCACGTTCTGGGACGACCTCCAGGGCGCGTAACTGTCTGCCGCATGAGCCGGTGACGTCCACCTGCGGCCGCTCGCGTGAGCCCAACTTGAACTTGGCCAGTGCGGCCGTACGGCGCGCACAGCTGGTGGCTGCGGCGCTGCGCGTGATGAAGCGCGAGGGCATCGCCGCGGCGACGACGCGAGCCATCTGCGCGGAGGCGGACATGCCTCACGGCGCCTTCCACTGCTGCTTCCACTCCAAGCAGGAGCTATACGCCGCGCTGCTGTCGACCGACACCAACATCACACTGGACACAGCCTGGCCCGTCATCGATGGGCAGGGGACCCCGGCCGAGAACTTCCGGACGCTGCCGCGCACCTATTGGGCAACCGTGAAGGCGGACCCTGAGGCGCAACCGGTCCGGCGCGAACTGGTCGATCTGGCCCTACGGGAGCCGGCGCTCAGCGAATTGCCCGCCTGGGAACACCGCGCAGGCGTGAGCCCCACCGTCATCACCGCTCTGGAACACAACCTCGGCTTCCAGCTACCCGCAGACCCGCGCCCTGTGGCTCCGGCCGGAGGCAACGACAAGTCCACGGCGAGGGATGTCTGGCCACCAGTCAGCTTCAACGAGCCGTCAGAACTGCGCAGACCAATGCGGTCCCGAGTTCGGGTGCGGTCTGCTGAGCAGCTTCGGCAGGTCAGTGCCGCCTGGAGTGAGTCCTCGGCGAGCATCAGGGTCAGACCTCCTTGTCTCCGAGGCACCCTGACCTGCCGCCGACCACGTTGCCCGCAGGCCGAGCACAGGCCCAGTCCGGCATGCGGCCGCAGCTGACCGCACTCGCGGCAGATCCGGGGCGGCTGCTTCGGCGCGTCCGACCGGGAGCATGAGCCGCACCAGCCGGTGTCCTCGCGCGGATGGCCCGGCTTGTCGCAGCGCGGGCAGGGCTGCTGGGCGTTGGGCCGCTCGGCCATGCGGCGGCCGCCCCGGCGGGCCCGCGGTTGCCGGCCTCGGGCACCGCGGTGGCCGGCTTGAATCTCGTGGATCTCAACGCTCGTACGCCTCTCCCGGGCCTGGCGTTCGGCGCGGGCCGGACGGTGCCCAGGTGCCGGTGGTGACGGAAGCGGAGACGCCCAGGGTCCTGGCAGTCCCGCTTGACGCCGAAGTTGGCGCAATTACCGGAGATGAAGCCATACAAGTCTGGCCGATCGGCGGCTTCCGCGGCGGCTCGCCTCCCTCCCCACTTCTTTCGTACTGATCGGTGCGGAAGTGCTACAGTCCCCTCCGTGTCGATCCGTATTGATCGGTACATAAGTGTGCGGAGGGCTTGAGTGTGGGTGGCGTGATAGCGGGACGGCCGTCGTCGCCGGCGGTGACCGCCAGGCCGACTGCGGGCACGCCCGGTTCTCGACGAGGGGGTGCGGCGAATGCGCTCACCTGCCGAGATAACCGCCCAGGCGCTGCCACTCCGCCGCAGTCGAGCGTGACGAAAGCACCAGAAGCGCGAAGGAGTTCCACATATGACCGCCAAGAAGTCCGACGATCGCGAGCTCTCCCACCGACTCAGCAGACGCAACGTGATCGGTGTCGCCGCGGGCGCCGGCGCTGCGGCCCTGCTCGGCCTGCCGGCCGGCACCGCAGCCGCCGCCCCGAGTGTCGAGAAGCCAAGGACACCGAGGGTTAAGGGCTTTACAAGCCGCTTCGCTGAAGTGAACGGCACGCGGCTGCACTATGTCATCGGAGGCCAGGGCGAACCCCTGGTCCTGCTCCCCGGGTGGCCGCGCACCTGGTACCAGTTCCACAAGATCATGCCGTCGCTTGCGCGGCGCTACCGGGTGATCGCCCCGGACCTGCGCGGCATGGGCGACTCCGACAAGCCCGCGGACGGGTACGACAAGAAGACCATGGCCCGGGACATCTACGAGCTGCTTCGCACCCTGGGGCACAGCCAGGCATATATCGCAGGCGAGGACATCGGGTCGATGGTGGCCTTCAGCTTCGCCGCGAACCACCCCGAAGCGACCCGGAAGGTCGCTCTGTGGGAGGCCGGGCACCCCACTGAGGTATTCAACGAAATACGCATGCTGCCCCAGCCGGGCCAACCGGCACCGTGGTGGTTCGCGTTCAACATGCTTGACCAGTTGCCCGAGCAGCTGCTTGAGGGCCGGTTCCGGTTCATCATCGACTGGCTGATCGACTTCCAGGGCGGGGACCCCAGAGCCTTCAGCGAGAAGACCCGCGCCATTTACGCCGCCGCGTACAACACTTCGGATGCGATCCGCGGGGGGAACGGCTGGTACCAGACCTTCCAGCAGGACATAGCCGATCTGAAGGACTACCCGGTACTGACCATGCCCCTGCTCGGAATCGGCGGCAAGTACTACGAACTCCTTCTCGCACAGATGGAGGGACTGGCGGCAGACGCCCGCTACGTCGAGTTGAAGGGCGCGGGTCACTACCTCGCCGAGGAACGCCCAGACGACATCGTGCGGGAACTCACCGCTTTCTTCGCCTGACCCCAGGCCTTGACGGGCTCAGGCAATTGCCCCTCGAAGGTATCTGACCTGCCCGCGAACTGGGGGGCCGGTCTTCGGGCCGGCCCCCCGGGCGACAGGGAGGGCCTTGGCCCCGAATCCTGGACACGGGTTATGCGGCTGGTGCCAGCGTAGTTGATGTTGTTTCGGACGCTGCCTCGTAAGCGATCGGGCTGC
>NZ_JBIWKB010000122.1:0-8893 GCF_044765425.1 Streptomyces sp. NPDC102462
CACGGACGCACCGGATCTACCTCACCCGCCCCGGCATCACGCCTGACCAGCGCAAACCCAGCCACCACATTCGGTTTCGAGAAGCCCTCTCAGGCGCCCAAGCCCCGGTTACGGCTGAACCACGTCAGGGACAACGCCCCCAAAGGGGCGCAGGGAACTGCGCGATCGGCCACGACGGCGCCGCACCCGCCGAACGACACACTGAGGCAACCCGTGATGCGCCCCAGCCCCGGTCTACGCGCCGTGACGTTGGTGCCACTCCCGCACCACCTCTTCGACGTCGTACGGCTTCATACCCAGCGCCGGCCCCGGCGGCGGCTTGAACATCATGTCGCGGATCTTGACATTGATCTCCGCGATGATCTTCCGCGCGACCCGCTCCGAAGGAGCCGCGTACGCCGCCGCGAGCGCATCCTCCGCCTCCTTGCGCAGCGCCAGCGCAGGCGGCAGAAACGCCATCCCCTCGCGGGCGAGCTTGCGCTTGACCCACCACAGCTCGTCGTACGTTGCCTCGACATCCCGCGGCAGCGGCTTGCCCGCGCCGGTGAGCCGGTCGAACTCGCCGCGCCCCTGCGCGTCATGGATCTGCCGGTCGACCCAGGACTCGAACGGCACGCCCGGTGGCTTTCGCTCGGTCATGTGTTCATTGTGCCGGACGCGACGACACCGGGCGATTTATCATTCGGCCGCTGCCGCAAAGGCAGTTCACGACGGAACGCCGCGCATCTCAGGGGGAACGCACGTGCTCGAACTCACCATGGCCACCGTCTCCGGGGCCGACGCGGGCGCCACGGCCGGCATGCTCATGGCCGACGCGCCGAGCGAGCCGGGCGCGGTGCTGCGCGTGGGCCGGGACGGGTCCGTATGCCGGCTCGCCACGCCCGACGACTGGCTGTTCGTCTCCCGTGTGCACCTGGAGTTCCTGTGCGGCCCCGACGGCGGCTGGCAGGTGACCTGGCTGCGCGGCTCGCAGTCCGACCCGTCGTCCGTGGTGCGGCTGACGGTCGGGGAGTACGCCCAGAGCGTCGCGTACGGCGCCAGTGTGGCGCTGCCGCGGGGCGGCTCCGGAGAGATAGTCGTCCAGGACCGCTCCGGGCCGCGCAGCGTCAACGTCGGCTTCTACCACGAGGTGTAGTGCCCGCGCGGCGGCACCGATCCAACCGTCACGGAAGTACGCGGGCCAGCGCGAAGCCGTCGTAGCCCTTGCTGCCCACCGTCTGGATCGCCGTGCCGGACAGCCTGGGGTGGGCGGCGATCAGCTCGATGGCGGCGCGGGTGCCGACGACGTCCGGCTCCTCGCTCTCCGCGTCGAGCACACGGCCACCGCGGACGACGTTGTCCACGACGATCAGGCTGCCGGTGCGGGTGAGGCGCAGCGCCCACTCCACATAGTGCGGGTTGTTGACCTTGTCGGCGTCGATGAAGACCAGGTCGAAGGGGGCCGGGTTCTCGTCGGCGAGCTTGGGCAGCGACTCCAGGGCCGGGCCCACCCGCACCTCCACGACCTTCTCCAGGCCGGCCCGGGCGATGTTGCGGGTGGCGATCTCGGCGTGCTTCGCGCGGTACTCCAGGGAGATCAGACGGCCGTCGGCGGGCAGGGCGCGGCCGAGCCAGATGGTGCTGTAGCCGCCGAGCGTGCCGATCTCCAGGATGCGTCTGGCGTCCTGGATCTGGGCCAGGAGCTGGAGGAACTTGCCCTGGTTCGCGGTGACGTTGACGTGCGGCAGGGCGGCGGCCTCGCTGTCGCGCAGGGCCGCCTGTAGCGCCTCGTCGTCCGGTGAGAGGTGGCTGGTGAAGTAGAAGTCGACGTCGTCCCAGAGCTGCGACCCGCTCATGACCCCTTGCCTTTCCGTGTCCGGTACCTGTCTAGTACCCGGATTCCCCGCGGTGCCCTCCGGGGGGTTGGCCGCTTGGGAGCCTCGGGGTGTTGCCGGGCCTGGGCGCGTCAGGGGTTGCCTCGGTGTGTCGTCTGGCGGGTGCGGCGCCGTCGTGGCTGGTCGCGCAGTTCCCCGCGTGGCCCTGGCGGGGCTTTGGCCGGGCGCGTGAGGGGGTGCCTCGGGGTGTTGTCTGGCGGGTGCGGGGGCGTTGTGGCTGGTCGCGCAGTTCCCCGCGCCCCTTCGGGCGCGCTGCCCCGGCGGGGGCTTGAGATCAGAACAGGGTTGGCAGTGGCAGGGTGGGTAGGTGTGGGTGGCGTAGGTGTTGTTTGTCGTTGTGGATGTGCAGGGAGAATGTCTCCGGGGCCGGGCGGTCGGCCTCGTCATAGGCGTCCAGGATCCGCTCGACGCGCTCCCACAGCCGCACCGGGCCGGTCTCGCGTACGTGCCAGCCGTCGTCGTACGGGGTGAGGGTGGCGGTTGAGCCGGTCACCACGTCGACCAGGTGCACCACCTCGCCGACCGTGGTCATCTGGGCGTCCGGAACCGCGCTTTGGGCGAGGAACCGCAGGTGGAAGGCTTCCTGGGTGGCGTCGGTGATCCGATGGGGGCTGTGCCGACCCGCCCGCGGCTTCTGCGGCAGGCCGGTCGCCCAGTGGGCGGGGTTGCCGAAGGCCGGCGCCGCGTGGGCACACGCGGACATGAACGACACGGTGCCTGTCAGCAGCTGCCCCTCGGCTGTGCCGTCCTCGGCGACGGTCAGCAGTACGCGGGCGTATCCGTAGAGCCAGCCCGAGAGGGTGAGCAGGATCTTCCCGCCCGGCCGGGTCTGGGCCAGCAGCGCGGGCGGCACGGCGCGGAATGAGCAGGCGGCCACGATCCGGTCGAAGCGGACCTCGGGCCAGTAGCCGTACAGCCCGTCCGCCACGGCGAGCGTCGGGGTGTAGCCGCAGCCGTACAGCGCGCTCGCCGCGGTATCGAGCCGGTGTGGGTCGACCTCGATGCTGGTGATGCCGGCGGAGCCGAGACGCTCGCAGGCGAGCGCCGTCGAGTAGCCGGTCCCCGTGCCGATCTCCAGCACCGTGTGGCCGTCCTGGATATTGGCGTCGGCCCACATCCGCAGTACGAGCGAGGGCAGCGTGGACGACGACGTCGGGGCTCCGCCGTGCCGCCGCGCCGGGTTCTTCCAGTCGGGTTCTTCGCCGTCGAACTGTGTGATGAGGGTGGTGTCGCGGTACGCGGCGGCCAGCCACCGACCGTAGTCGAGTTCGGCGGTGGCCGGTTCCCCATACCGTCAGGCCCTGTCCGTCGCGCTCGTCGGCGGGCAGGTAGAAGCCGGGAACGAACCGGTGCCGCGGTACCTTCTCCACCGCCCGTCGCCAGCCCGGGTCGCTGAGAACCCCGTCCTCGGCAAGAGCCTCAGCCATAGCCGCCCGCAGCCGCGCCGCGTCGGTCCGCCCCACCTGCCCGGACTCGGGGACCGTACGGACCGTGACGGAAGCATTGCGGTCTGTACGGGCTCGGCCGATGCTACGGTCACGCATATGGCGCTCTCCGTATCTGTGGCTCGTGTCGCTGACCTGCGGGTTGAACCCGTTGATGCGGTTCTTGACCGAGTGGAGCGATCACTTCTGACGCGGCTGGAACGGGACACAGTTGTCCGTAAGCGACGCTCGGTCGGGGCGCGGACGGATCGTGATACGTGGGTGCGTATCGAGCGGCGAGGGTTCGACAAGATCGGCGTTCAGGGGTGGAACGGCAACGAGTGCGCCGCTCGGCTGGAGGGCATTGCTCAGCCCGCGTGGCAGGGATGTGTGGTCTGGCGGGATGCGGCCGAGCCCGTGATGTGGCGGGCCGACGAGACCGAGCTTCTGTCGGGGACGCCGATCGGCACCGCCGTACTGAGCGAGGACCCGAAGCTGCCGGATGAGTGGTGGAAGTCATTCAACACCTCGTTGGACACGCTCGCGGCTCAGGAGACGAGGCGCGTCGCCACCCCGGACACCATCACCATCACGCAGGCCCTCGTCACCGAGTCCATCCGTGACGCGTTCGCTGGTGACTTCGACACGACCGTTGAGCGGTGGGTGCCGGCCCACGCGGATCTGAACTGGGCCAACATGACCGCGCCGATGTTCTGCCTGTTCGACTGGGAGGACTGGGGGGACGCGCCGCGCGGGCTGGACTCCGCTTCGCTGTGGGGAAGCTCGCTTGCCGTCCCGGCTCTGGCCGATCGAGTACGGCAGGAGCGGCGCCGTGACTTCGAGAGCCGGGACGGCAAGCTGATGACGCTGTTCGTGTGCTCGAAGATCCTCGGGCCGGATGCGCACCCGGAGGACCCCCGGCTGGAGCCCGCACGCCGCATGGCCGAACAGATCGTCGCGGAGCTTCAGACGGGCTGACCGCGCGACCGGCCTCGGAGGAGGCTCCGGTACTGGCGGATTGCCTGCTCGTCGACCTCGCCGGCCAGAGCACCGATCAGTTCGCCCAGATGGGCGGGTTCGTCGGCGCCCACGGCAATGCTGCCGACCTGGGGGAGGCGGTAGGCGGCCCGGAATGCCGCCTGTACGCGGGAGAGTCCGGCGCCGCCTCCGAGGAAGACGCGGGGGTCGATCCTGTCCCACACTGGGGCGCCCGTGCTGCCTCCGAACGGGCTCATGCCCCACACCATGCTGCCGCCCGTTCCCAACGCCTCAGCGACGGCATCCGCGGCGTCGAGTGTTCTGATGCCGACCAGCAAGCCGGCACGGACCATGAGGACGGACGGCCTCGGCGTGGTCGCGTCGATCAGCGCCGGCAGTGGTGACGGGTCCCAGGACGCGATGCCCCAGGCCCCGCACATTCCCTTCGCCGCGGCGTCGGCGAGGGCGGCGCATGCCAAAGCCAGAACATCCCGGTTGTGAGGGGCGGCTTCTTGGAGCGAGTGCTCCGGGTTGTGCAGGAACACCACGTCCGGCTCTCGTCCCAGGTCCCGGGCCGCCTGTTCCACGGCCCCGGACAGCCGAGTGGGGTCCAGGGAGTGTTCCGACCGGTCCGCCCTCGGGAAGTAGCCCACCTTCGTGGAGAGCGTGAACTTCGGCAGCAGATCGCCGGCCGTCCGGGCCAAGACCTCATGAGAGCGGAAGCCGAGGTAGTTGGTGCTGGTGTCGATCGCGGCGATGCCGAGATCCAGAGCGCAGGTCAGGAGACGGCGTTCGTGACGAGACCGGTGTAGCCCGAGGACAACTCGGGAGTCAGCGGTGCGCACATCTCCTCCTTCACCAGGATCTCGGCCACCTCCACGACTTCGGCCCCGACGACGGCCGCCGCCTGTTCCAGCGGGACCGGCCTGCCGCTCAACAGCAGACACAGCGCGGGCACGGCCTTGGCGGTGAGGGTGATCTTCTTCCCCGAGGCCACGACGTCGACGGTCTCGCCGTTCTCTCGGATCTGGGGAGGGAAGTGCGTGGTGCACACCGCGGCGTCGAGCGGTCCCAGGATGTCGAGGAACGGCACGTGCCGGGGGAGCGCCGTCGTCTGCTCGTACGCGGCCAGGAACTCGGCCGGGGGGCGCTCGCCGATCAGCCGGACGGCAGCGTCGGTCAGGGCCTCAGTGCCCCTCCCGTGCGCGCGATCCAGGTCGCGCCGGAAGATCTCGTGCTCTCGGCACCAGTCGCCCAGCCAGGCGAGCCAGCTCGCTCCCGTGCGCTTGGTGATCCCGAACGTGACGTGCAGGCTCTTCCCCGATCCGTGGCCGTTGCGGGTCGCTTGATGCCAGTGCCCGCGGGGAATGTGCATCACGTCGCCGGTCTTCATGACGCCGGCCCAGACGATCTCTTCGGCCGCAGTGTTGTTGGGGTCGGAGTCGCGGTACATGGGGACTTTGCGGGAGGTTCCGCGTACCTCCCACTCCTTCTCGCCGGCGAGCTGGATGATCAGGACGTCGTGGTCGTCCCAGTGCAGCGGGAAGCCCGCGGCGTCGTTCGTCGTCAGATACGCGTTGACCTGCACCCGCTCGTGGGACCACCACTGCAATGCCCGGCAGGCGACTTCCATCGTCGGGTCGAAGACATTGACCTGGTCGAGGATGAGCGTCGCGCCTTCCCCCAGCAGTCTGCCCAGGCTGCGCATGTCGACCATGGGGATGCTCTGGCCCCGGGGGCTGACGGTGTCGGTGTAGTAGACGGCCGGGTGGACTTCCTCGCCCTTCTGGAAGCACCGGAACTGCGGGCGGTTCAGGCTCCTGCGCATGGCGATGTCGAGCAAGCGGTTCGGGGTCAGGATGCGGGAGACGAGGGCCGGGTCGTCGATGCTCCCCCGCATGAAGCACTTGCCGAGCTCGTCCACTCCGTGCCACCCGAGCGCCGTCTCGATGGCCTTGATCAACTGGTGTTCCATCACTGCCTCCTCATGAGCGCGACCACGTGACGCAGCTGCGGCGGGGGTCCGCACGGCGAACCGCGCGGACCCCCGCCGCCTGGTGCTACTCGATGTCGGTCAGGTTGCCGTCACCGCCCGGCCACGGGGCATCGCCGGAACTCCCCGCGTTGTCGGACCGGAGGCTGTCGTACCGGTCGTGGACGGCGGTCAGTTCCTCTACCGCCACCAGGAGGCCACTCGGGTCCGGCGGCGGTGTCGTGCTCTCTGCCACCTCGTGCTCCTTCCTCTTCGGTTTTCCCGGCCATGTCACAGGGAGGTGCGCAGGCCCCCCAGGACGCGGGCGAGGAGCGCCACGTCAGGGTGACGCGGTTTGGTGCGGGCCGGCTGACGGTGCCCCGGAGCAGACAGCACGGGGAGCTGGCCTTCCGGCGACGTCAACGACCGTACGAAGGCCGTGAGTTCGGGCTCAACGAAATTGCGGGTTATTGCGGAACGTCATCCGAGGGTGTTGATCGCCGAGTTGATGAGGGCGCGAGCGTGGTCGCCGTAGACGGCCATCTTCGCGAGTTCGGCGAACGCCTTGCGGTAGTCGGCGATTTCGCGCGGTTGCCTGATGTTGATCTCGGCGGTCAGGGTCTCCACCACGGCGTGGGCGTCGTCGAAGACGTAGAACGCCTCCAGGGGCCAGATGACGCGCTGGGCGGTGAAGGGGATGACACCGAGCGAGACCGAGGGCAGCGGCAGGACGTCGAGCAGGTGCCGGAGCTGGTTCGCCATCGTCTCCCGGTCGCCGATCCGCGAGCGCAGAACCGACTCCTCCAACAGCACGACGAAGCGGTGGCTTCCCTCGTGCAGGAACCGACTACGGGCGAGGCGGGCGGCGACGGCCTCGGCGACGTCGTCGGGGGTTCCCTGGAAAGCGGTGATCGACTGCATGAGGGCGGTGGCGAAGTCGGCGGTCTGGAAGAACCCGGGAACGGCGTTGGAGCAGTACACGCGGCATACGGCCGCTTGCTCGTGGAGGGAGTAGAAGTCCTCCTGGACCTTGCGCATGCCGTTCTTGTGGATGCGTCGCCACTCCACGTACATGGAGTCGACGACCCGCGCCGTGGCGATCAGATCCTCGGTCTGGTCCTCCGCTCCACAGGCCGCGCACCAGGCTCTGATGTCCGCGTCGGAGGGTGCGGCCTCGCCCTTTTGGATGCGGCTCGTCTTCGCCGGATGCCAGCCGCACCAGGAGGAGAGCTCCTTCCCGGTGAGGCCGGCGTCCTGACGAAGGTGCTGCAAGCGCTTCGCGAGGGCTTCACGCGCCGCCTGGGCGCTGGACGAGGAGGAGGCGGGCATGGGGCCGAACGCGGGATCAGACGGTGAACTTCTCGTGGTCGATGCCGCGTTCCCACACAGCCTCGAACGCCGCGGCGACCATCTTCACCACGTCGGGGTCCTCGTTGAACTCATGTCCTGCCCAGTCGCCGTCCCCGGTGAACCAGTGGAACATCACTCGCCGGTCGTCGATCAGCCACAGGTCGTTTCCGGGAAGGGCGATGTCGGAGGCGAGGCGCCGGGGGAGCCAGCGGATCTGCTCACCAACGGTGATGTTGACCGCGGTCAGGGCGTGCTCCCACCGGATGTAATCGGTTGCCGGCTCGGAGACGATCCGGGCCCGGCGCATCTGGACGCCCCTGGCGACGGTTTCGCGCACCAGCGGGGTCCAGCCCTGCCAGAACGGCGAATCCGGGTCGAGGTCGGTCAGGCCGGTCCGAAGGAACTCCTCGAAGCCGGCCCTCTCATCGCCGACGCTGTAGACGTCGCGCATCTCCAGGTGGACGGCAGTGCGCTGGGCGGACCGCAGCAGCTCAGCGAAATCCGGCACGCCGTTCTGCGACATCACACGCCTCCCTCAGGATCGGCACCATGCGGGCGGGGATGCGGATCACCGTCTCATGCGCGGGAATCCCCGTGTCGTGTCCTGCGACCCACTCCGTTCCGCTCACCTGGGCCTTCAGCAACTTGTCGGCCTCCTCGCCCTGGAGGACGAGGTCGGCCGTCTCGTCCTCCACCCACACCGTCGGCGAGCCGCCTCCGGTGGTCTCCGGGTCGATTCCCACGAACTCTAGGGCCATGGTGCTCTCCCGTTCCAAGTCGGTTGCGGGTTCTTGCGGCGAAGCTTCCCGAGCGGTTGTGCCGGGTCAAGGGAGCGAGGCGTTCTTCGCGTCAGAATGGCTTGTTCATGCGGAGTTGTAGTCCGCCGGTCACTCCGCCCACGTGGCCCTGGCGGGGCTTTGGCCGGGCGCCTAAGGGTTGCCTCGGTGCGTCGTCTGGCGGGTCCGGCACCGTCGTGGCTGATCGCGCAGTTCCCGCGCCCCTTCGGGCGCGCTGCCCCCTCGGGGGTTTGGTGGTACCGGGGCTTGGGCGCCTCTGGGGTGCCTCGGTGTGTCGTCTGGCGGGTGCGGGGCCGTCGTGGCTGATCGCGCAGTTCCCCGCGCCCCTTTGGGGGCGCTGCCACTGGCGGGGTTCGGCTGTACCGGGGTCGGGCCGAGGCGAGGGGCGGGCGGTGTCCTAATCGTGTTGACCGCCCCGGGCAGGCAGTGCTGGAGTCGGCACGTGGACAGCATCCCCGCCAACCGGCGGCTCTGGAACCGGATCAGCAGCGCCTACCA
>NZ_JBIWKB010000123.1:0-7868 GCF_044765425.1 Streptomyces sp. NPDC102462
GCAGTTCTGCCATCTGTTCAGAGGAGAGATCCATACCTGACTCAACGATCACAGAAGCCTCAGGTTCCATGAACAGGATCACGAGACACTAGCTCAGCCGCTTTCGCGTCGTCGCCGTCGACGCTCCCGGTGACCAGCCCGCCACCGTGGACGTAACAGACGCACGGTGCGGGCACGGCGCTTCCTGCCAGGCGATAAACCCGCACCTGAACGGCCGAGTCCGGAGATGGACCTGTTCATCGGGCCGTACCTGCCGATCGGCGGGTACGGCCCGTACCCCGAGCGGCTGCGGCAGCAGTTCGCGGGCGTGCTCTGGCAGTTCAAGACCGGCGGACAGTGGCGGGAGATGCCGCAGGAGTTCGGTGCCTGGTCGACCGTTCACAACCGGTTTCGGCAGTGGCGTGACGCCGGCGTTTTCGAGGCTCTGTTGGAGTGCCTGATCGCGGAAGTGGCGAAGCGGGGTGCGGTGGATCTGTCCCTGGTCAGCATCGACTCCGCTACCGCACGCGCTCACCACGACGCGGCCGAAATGCACCTGCGTGAGGACGTTCTTGCCGCGCTGGAGAAGCAGCACCAGGGCGCCCTTGTGAGCCGAGTAGTCGAAGGCCGGCTCCGGAGCGGCCCTGCGGGCAGTACCACTGCTCAGCGCCGCTGCCGTCGGCGCCCCAACGACAACAGGGCCTCCGGGGACCGCTCGGAATGGGATCGCAACCAAGATCGATTGAGGAAGTCGATCTCGGCGAGCTCCCCTCTATGTGACGACCTGCGCGGTGGGACGCGGACACTGGGCGGCGAGCCGATGTGTCGGCCGCCATGATCATCGCAGCCACGGTCAGTCCACCGACCTCACCATGGCAGGCGACACCGGACACACCAACCTAGGGCTCGACGTCGCCGTCGTGGTGTAGCCGCCGTCCACCAGGTGCTCTGCCGGCAGCAGGCCGCGGTGCTGGAGGCGAGTGCGGCTTTCGGCGTCGTTGGTGGCGGCCAAAGCGGCGGCCACATTCATGATCCCGTGCGCCGTGTCGGTCGCGCAGGCCTCGGTGAGGTGAGCGACGAATCCCCTCCAGCGGGGGCTGCCCTGCGCGCATCCGTGTAGGTGGGCGTCAAGGGGATCAAGCGACGGTCCCTGTCCAGCGATCTCAAGGGGGACGGCACCGCTTGCGTCACTATCCTGGGAAGACGAGGAAGCGGCCACGGACGGGCTGGTACCCATGAACGGACCTATGGTCTCCGGAGGCCTCGGCGCAGGACCAAGAGACTCGCTGCGGGGACCGTACACGGCCACGGCAGTGGTGGACGGTACGGGCAGGATCTCCCTGTGGAGCCCGCAGGCAGAATCACTGCTCGGGTATCCGGCGGACGAGATCTGCGCAAAGCCCGCAGTGGATCTGCTGTCCCCCGAAGACGGCCAGGCGGCAGCCACGGCCGTACGCGGGCAGAAGGCCGGGCAGGGCTGGGACGGCGTGCTGGGCCTCAGGCACCGCGATGGGCACGAGGTGCAGGTGGCGTTGCATGTGCAGCCCGTGCTCTGCCAGGACGGCCAGGCCGGCTGGTCGGTCAGCGCCGCCGACGCGCGGCAGGTGGAGCGGGAGCAGGTCGACCGTGCGATCCTTCAAGCGCTCTTCAGCCAGTCGCCGATCCCGGTGACCGTCATGGACAGCGAGCTGCGGTACCGCTGGGTGAATGCCGCGACCGAGTATGTGGCCGCCACCCCTGCCGAGCGGCTCATCGGCCGCCGCGTCGGCGACGACTCACCGGACGTCGACTTCGAAACGATCGACCAGGTCCTGTGCCGGGTACGGGACACCGGCGAGCCGGTGATCGACTTCCTGGTACGCGGCCGCCCTCCGTCGGACCCCGATCGCGAGCACGCGTGGTCCGCCTCGTCCTACCGCCTGACCGACCCGACCGGCCACCTCCTGGGGATGTGCCAGACCTACGTCGACGTCACCGACGGATGGCGGGCCCAGCAGCGGCTCACGCTGCTGACCGAGGCCGGCACCCGCATCGGCACCACACTGGACGTGGCGCCCACCGCACAGGAACTGGCGGACGCAGCAGTTCCCGATCTCGCGGACATCGTCGTCGTCGACCTGCTCGACGCGACAGTGCGGGGCGAGGGACCCGCACCCGGTCCGGCGGGCAGCCAGCTATTGCTTCGCCGGTCGGGGATCCGCACGCTTCAGGACGGTGCCCCGGAAGCCGCCTACAGGGTGGGCGAGACGGTGACGTATGTCGCGGGCACACCGCAGAGCCGGTGCCTGGCCGGCGGGCGGTCGGTTCTGATACGGAGACTGGATATCGATGAGTGGTACCACTTCGACGCGCGAAAGGCCGAGAAGCTCCGCAGGTTCCAGGTTCACTCGCCCATGGTGGTACCGCTATGTGCCCGAGGCATCACCCTGGGTGTGGCCTCCTTCGTACGCTACCGGAACCTCCAGGCGTATGACGAAGGAGATCTGGCCCTCGCGGAGGACTTCTCCTCGCGTGCCGCGGTGTGTATCGACAACGCCCGCCGTTACACCCGCGAGCACACCACCGTCCTAGCCCTGCAGCACAGCCTGTTGCCGCGTGAGCTGCCCGACTACCCCGCCGTGGAAACTGCCACCCAGTACCTGCCCGCGGCCTCCCATGCCGGAGCGGGAGGTGACTGGTTCGACGTACTGCCGCTGTCCGGAGCCCGCGTCGCCCTGGTCGTCGGCGATGTCACCGGCCACGGCCTGCACGCCGCGGCTGTCATGGGACGCCTGCGCACCGCGGTGCACACCCTGGCCGACCTCGACCTCGATCCCGACGAAGTCCTCACTCAACTCGACGACCTCGTCATCCGCCTCGCCGAGGAGGACCCCGACTGCCAGGGCGCGACCTGCCTGTACGCCGTCTACGACCCCATCTCACGCATCTGCGTCTTCGCACGCGCCGGCCATCCCCCACCCGCCCTGGTACAGCCTGACGGCACGGTCGAGTTCTGCGACGACATCCCACCCGGTCCGCCCCTGGGCCTGGGGGGCCTCCCCTTCGAAACCAGCCAGCGGCGCCTCTCCGAAGGCACCCTCCTCGCCCTGTACACCGACGGCCTCGTCGAAACCCCGGGGCACGACATCGACATCGGACTCGACCGCCTGGCTCGCACCCTGGTCAACACCGACCGCCCGCTCAAACACCTCAGCGAAGCCATCGTGACATCCCTGATACCGGACCACCATGGCGACGACGCCGCCCTGCTCCTCGCCCGCACCCGCGCTCTGGGAGCAGACCGCGTCGCCACCTGGGACCTGCCCGCCGACCCGGCACTCGTCTCCCAGGCCCGCGCCCTCACCGGCCGACAACTCATCGACTGGGGTCTGGAACCGCTCGCCTTCACCACCGAACTCATCGTCAGTGAGCTGGTCACCAACGCCATCCGCCACGCACGAGGCCCCATCGCCCTACGCCTCATCCGTGCCCAGATCCTCATCTGTGAAATCTCCGACGGCAGCCTCAGCGCCCCCCACCTCCGCCGCGCCCGCACCACCGAAGAAGGCGGCCGCGGCGTGTTCCTCATCGCCCAACTCGCCACCCGCTGGGGCACTCGCTACACCACCGACGGCAAGACCATCTGGGCCGAACAACCCCTCATCCCTACCTGAGAAACCGCCACTCAGCCGATCTTGGACCGATGACGCACGGGTCTTTCGACAGCGGTTTGCCGCGCGCGTTGTCGGTTGCAGCGGCTTGCTGCCGTACCGCGGAAGCGCCACCCCGCGGCTGCCGGCTCGGCACGCAGCTCGGGCGCGTTGTACAGCTCGCCGTTGTACGTCAGGGCGAGGCGGCCGGAGGCGATCGGCTGCGCGCCGGTCTCGGACAGGGCGACGACGGCCGCCGCCCGGCCCGCTTCCCCTTCCCCGGGCGCCCCGGTTACAGGCAGTGATGCTTGCCGAGATCGATCAGGGCATCTCGAAGTCAAGGGGGTCGAAGCCGGGGGCCACCACACAGGTGACCAGCACGGGAAGGTCACCGGCCGGTTCGGCGGTCTGCCAGACGTTGGCCGGCACGCGGAATTGCGGCAGCTCGCCGTGCTCGACGTCGCCGCCCAGCGTGACAGTGACGGCGCCCGTCGTGTCGGGGACGGGGCCCGTGCCGCCCAGTCGCATGGTCAGTGGTCCCTCGCGGTGCCAGAGCCATATCTCGTCGGAGCGGACACGGTGCCACCGGGACACCTCGCCGGGATGCAGGAGGAAGTAGATGGCGGTCGCCACGGAGCGCTTGCCCTCGTATCCGGGCAGCTCTGCGTCGGCGGCTGTGCGCCAGGTCTCCCTGAACCACCCACCTTCCACATGGGGTTGGAGGCCCAGCTGGGACACGAGTCCAGAGAGGTTACTCATGCAGACATGGTCTCACGGGGGCGGGCGCCCCACGCCGTGAGTGCCCCGGACACCATGGGCAGGTCACAGACGGTCTCGACGGCGTCCAGGCCGGGACCGGGATCTGTGCCCCGGGCTGCAGCGGCGCGGGATCTTCAGGAGCTGCTGGTGAACGCGCGGTGGCACCGCCCTCCGTCGTGCCGGGCCTGTCCCGCTGCGCGGCCTGCCGCATCACCTGTTGTTTGCATCTGCTCTGTTGTGCAGAACATGAACCGTTTCGGAATTTTCGCCTGGGCACAACTGGAGCCCCGCCAGGGCGACTTCCGTTTCGACTGACTGGATGCGGTGCTGGACCGGTTGCACGGCGCCGGTATCCGAGTGGCCCTCGCCACGGCCACCGCGTCACCGCCGCCGTGGCTGACCCGGCGCCACCCCGAGATCCTGCCGCGACTCGCTGACGGCACCGTGCTCCGGCAGGGCGCCAGACAGGCGTATGCGGTCACCCCGCCCGTCTTCCGTGAATACGCGCTGCGCATGACCCGCCGCGTCGCGGAACGCTACCGGGACCATCCGGCGCTGGCGCTGTGACACGTCGACAACGAACTGGGCTGCCACGTCCCGCACGACTACTGCGACAATGCCGCCGCCGCTTTCCGCAGTGGAACCCGGCGCGTCCTCACCGGGCCGGCGCGGGTGTCAACAGCCCGGAGGGGTGCTTGCCCGACAGTGGCTCTTCATGGCCTGAGCAACCGTTCTGCATTTCCGTGGGCGATGAGTTCCATATCGTCCGGGCCGAGGGGTTCGGTTTCCAAGAAGCGACGCGCTCCTCCCTCAGGAGCAAACTGGAACGGGGGCAGTCGGTCAGGGCGTGTTCAGGTCCCTAAAGGGTGCGGATTGCGGCTGATGCCCGGGCTCGGGAGGGCTCGTTCGGGCCCCGTCGCGGATGGCGCGGGTGGTCTTGGCCATGTTGGTTGCCCCGGCGGTTTTGAGGACGCCGATGGTGAGGTTACGGAAGGAGGCCATGGCCCGTGGCGCGGTGCCGGTGTGCACCTGAGGGAAGGCGATGCCGACGAGGTTGTCCGCGATGCCCATGGTCTTGATCGAGCGGAACTCGCTTCGGCCGTGTCCTGGGCGTGTGCGGTCGGTTGGTTCGCTTTGGTGATCGCGACGTAGTGCGCCCCCTTCGTCTCGACCAGCCACCGGGCGTGGTCCCCGACGGTGCGGCCGGCGTCGAAGGTGACGACATCCCCGGCCGGCTCCAGCGGCGCGAGCATCGGTCTGAAATTGCGCTGTCTCGTTCGTCTTCGATCCAACCTCGGCCTGGGCAAGGGTGACCGGGAGACCATGAGTGAGCGCTGAGAGCAGGGGGCGCCGCCGCTGATCGAACCGAGCCGAGCCTCGCGCCGACAGCTGCGTCGAGCGCATCGTCGTCAAGACGCCCTGGGAATCCGCCCGAGGCCAGTGAGTACCAGCGGCCCCGCCGCAACCGCGGGTCGGGCACCGCCGCCAGGTAGGGGCGCAGGTCAGCGACGCCGGTCGCGACCACACGGTCCGCCCCACCCGGGAACGGAGGCACGCCCCTCATCGAAGCCGGCCCGATTCCAGGTGCCCGGGTGCGATGAGTTCCGTCATGTTGCCTCGTCTATATCCACAGCACGCCAGCAACCGCACGCTGGGAGAGCATCATGACCGCCATCTACACCTGGGACGTCTTTGCCACCCTCGACGGCTACGGCTCCTACGGCCCCGACGGCGACTGGGGCGGCTACTGGGGCAAACAGGGACCCGAGTTTCTTGACAACCGCCTTGCCGTGATCAGCGAAGAGCAGCGGATGGTGCTGGGAGCCAACACCTTCCGGCAGATCGCAAAGCTGCTCGCCCCGATCCCGGTGGTCGACCTCGACCCGGTGAACTCCCGGATGCGCAGCATGCCGACAACAGTGGTGTCGACGACGCTTGAAGGACCCGGCGCATGGCCGGACACGACCGTCGCAGCCGGCGATGCCGTCGACGTCGTCGCCCGGCTCAAGAAGGAGTCCGCGGTGCCGTTGCGCTCGCACGGCAGCCTGTCGATGAACCGGGCGTTGATGGCCGCCGGGCTGGTCGACCGCGTCCAGGTGACGATCTTCCCCGTGATCAGCGGTCGGACCGGGACCTACCCGATCTTCGCGGGCGCGGCCGACTTCGACCTTGAGTTGATCGAGAGCCGGACGTTCGACCGCCGCACCCAGGAGCTCATCTACCAACCCACCCTGCATCGCTGAGCGCCGCCTCCGTGCACCACATCATGCACGACCCGCCATTCGCGACTTGCGTGTCTCATCGCTTATGGCGCAGACGTTACGGACGCGCTGTCCGCACGGGGTCAGCGGAAGGCCGGGATGCCGGTGAGGGCGCTGCCCAGGACGAGTGCGTGGATCTCGCTCGTGCCCTCGTAGGTCAGGACGGACTCAAGGTTGTTGGCGTGCCGGATCACCGGGTACTCCAGGGTGATGCCGTTGGCGCCGAGGAGGGTGCGGCACTGGCGGGCGATCTCCAGGGCCTCGCGGACGTTGTTGAGTTTGCCCGTGCTGATCTGCTCCGGGCCGATCCGATCGTGGTCCTTGAGCCGTCCCAGCTGGAGCGCGAGCAGCATGCCCTTGCCGAGTTCGAGGGTCATGTCGGCGAGTTTGTGCTGGGTGAGCTGGAAGCCGGCGAGCGGACGGCCGAAGACGGTGCGGTCTGCGGCGTAGGCGAGGGCCGTCTCCAGGCAGTCACGAGCGGCCCCGAGGGCGCCGAAGACGATGCCGAAGCGCGCCTCGTTGAGGCAGCCGAGCGGACCGGACAGACCGCGGGCGCCCGGGAGCATGGCGTCCGCGGGCAGTCGGACGTCCTCAAGGACGAGTTCGCTCGTCACCGAGGCCCGCAGTGACACCTTGTGCTTGATGTCGTTCCTGGTGAAGCCGGGAGTGCCGGCGGGGACGAGGAATCCGCGGACGCCGCCGTCGGTGCGGGCCCAGACGACGGCTATGTCGGCGACCGAGCCGTTGGTGATCCACATCTTGGTGCCGTTGAGGACCCAGTCCGTGCCGTCCCGCTTGGCCTGGGTGCGCATGGCGCCCGGGTCGGAGCCGGCATCCGGCTCGGTGAGCCCGAAGCAGCCGATGAAGCGTCCGGCGGCCATGCCCGGCAGCCACTGCTGCTTGTGTTCCTCGGAGCCGTACTTCCATATCGCGTACATCGCGAGAGAGCCCTGGACGGAGACGAGACTGCGCAGTCCCGAGTCGACGGCTTCGAGTTCGAGGCAGGCGAGTCCGTAGGAGACGGCGCTGGTCCCGGCGCAGCCGTAACCCTGCAGATGCATGCCGAGGACGCCCAACTCGCCGAGCTGACCGGCGAGTTCCCGTGCGGGGATGGCTCCTTGCTCGAACCAGTCGGCTATGTACGGCCTGCGTTCCGCGCAATTCGGGGGTTCTGGAGTCCCTACCGGGCTGAAGGTGCAGGTCAGTGAGCTGGAGGCTGGTGACGCGGGCAGATTCACCT
>NZ_JBIWKB010000124.1:0-6772 GCF_044765425.1 Streptomyces sp. NPDC102462
CTTGCTCATATTGCTCTTGCCACTCAACCTGGACTGCTTCCTCCGGGACTCAACCGCCCCAGTATCAGGCTGTCCACTTCAGCGGGGGAACTTCACGTACGGCCTTACCCCGTCTCCTGCACTACGGGCTGGGCCGGACGCTCTGAGCAGCTGCCACCGCGTCGTCAAGCGTTGTTCGGGGGATCCCGGCGTCCGGCCGGGGGCCCTGCTGATGGCGTCGACCGCCGAGCTGATCGCGGCGTACCTATGCGTGGCCTCCGGTGTGAGCCGCCCCCTCGGGTTCGTCCGCCGCGAACGGGTGGACGTACCTACCCTCGTTGAACGGAGTGAACCACGCCTTGAAGGCCATCGGTGCGACGCCGAGAGCCGCTCCGACGGCACTCTCGTCTACACCGTCCATGGAATCGTCGTAGAGCCACTCGTGATCCATGTCCTCATAGACGTTGTTCGCGAACGAGTCGAGCGCGGCCGAGACGCCGTCGTCGAGCAGCCCGAAAGTCTCCAGGGTCACATTCGTCTCGTTCAACAGCAGCTTCAGCGCGAGTTCCTCGGCAACGCAGCTCAGCTGCTGGAAGCTGCCATCCGTGAAGCGGGTGGTCATGGCGATCACCGTCACCAGGAAGCGACGGGCGAAACGAGCGTCGTACTGGAGGGCGTATCGCTCGGGAAGGTCCTCGAAGTGCCACAAGGGACCGTCGCATTCCGCAGCGGTGGTGTCCTCCTCCGTCAGGGTCTGCACGTCTTGGAACAGCTCGTCCACCAAGATGTCCGTCGCGTACACCAAGGCACCGGCAGCGAGTTTGGCGTCCTCCGGCGAGACGGCGAACTCGGTGACGCCGCCTTCCTGCTCGTGGTCTTCGTCGTCCAGGACGCCGAACATCACGGGCGGGAAGGAGCGCAGCTCATCTGCCAGTGCCAGCATCTGACCGCGTACCGCCTCAGCTTTCGCCTCGGCGTCGTAGCCCTCGCCTTCGTCCTTGGCCGTGGGGCACTCGGCATGCCGTGCCTTACGATCAGCCGGGTCATCGGGCGGGGCATCGGGACCGTCGGCGGCGGCGAGACTTTCCTGGGCGAGTTCCGAGTGCAGTTCGACCTCACATCGCTCGATCTGCCAGTCGGCCAACAGCTCGGATCGCTCCAGCAGTTCACCCATGACCGAGCGCACGGCCTCCTCCGCGAACTCCAGAGCGGGAGCATCCACGAACACTTTCAGAAGCGCTCCGCCCGGATGGACGGCCACGATGCTGTCAAGGAGATCGACTTCCATGCCGTCGGGTCCCTCGATGGCCTCGACCGAGTCGAAGCCGTCCTCGATGAGCGCCACGGCGCCGGCGCGTTGAAGTGGGTCCATCTCCGGAGTGCCCTCCGGGACGTGCACGTCCACAGTCACTACGTAGGTCACGCGTCCGATCCTGGCAGGGATATGCCGGGCGACGGGGAGGAATCCGCTCAATCACGAGCACTACGTGTCGCGCGAGGCAGTCGGCCCGGCTGATGTCGGTGAGTACAACCTTGCTGACGCCCCTGCGGAAACTCCACGGTCTGCTCATCGCGATCGGAATCGTCTGCATCCTGGTGAACAGACAGGGGCTTGGCCCGCTGTGGTACACAGGAGTCGCCCTTCTCCTGCCTCGGCGGCTTGATGCGGTGGGACCAGTGGCGCAGCCAGCGTCCGTCGCACACGGCGACGCCGGTCCCTGTCGAGATCCCCGTTGCCGGGCGCCGGCGAGCCCTCTACGCCCATCTCTACCTTGAGGGCTTCGTCCGCAGTCTGGGCCGGCGCCGCCACCTGTGGGGCAATTATGTCGTCCTCGAAGTGCGCCAAGGTGTGTACGCGGGCATCGCACATCTCCGGCGAGGCTCCCTGCAGGTGGCCGTGGGCGAACCGGGTAGTCAAGGGCCAGCAGCTGGCCGAGTGCGGCAACTCCGGCAACTCCTCCGAACCGCACGTGCACTTCCAGCTCATGAACGGCCCCGACTCCGAGGGCGCCCAGGGCCTGCCTTTCGAATGGCGCTACTTGGACGACGAAGGGACTGAGCACAAGCGAAATCACCCCACGCCTATGCCACCATCCGGGCCCACCTGACGTCGACATCAGTCTTGCCCCCGGGGCATCGTCGGCTGCGCAAGACTCTCACCATGAGCGAACGCCCTGAGCCTGGAACTCTCACACCTGGTCGACACTCCGTACTGGAGGACGCGCTCGAACTCTTCGAGGCCGATCTCAACCGGGACGACGCCGTACACCGGCAAGCCGCGCAGCTCGCCAACCTGTGCGTACAACTCGCCGGCGCCTACGCCCTGCTCATGCGTGAGGCACACGAACGGCTGTCGCCCGAGGACCGTAAGGCGATCATCCCGCCCCACCAGGACCGCGGAATCGAAGCCCTGAGCCGCTTGCACGAAATCCTCGGCATCGAAGAGTAGGCACACGGCCTCAGCGGCAAGGGGCCCGTCGGCATCCCGGCGACGGTGAGAGGGCGGTTCCACGGCAATCCCTGGCGGAGGTGACGCGTAGTGCGGTAGGGCGTCGAGGCCGGGGGCTCGTTGTACGTGGTCCTACAGCGGTCACGTCGGCCACGGACGGCACGCTGGGGTGTCAAGCGCCACCGGTGCTCAGGGATCTGGCCGGTATTCGGCCCAGGTCTTGGGCGTCTCAGAGACCCTGACCGCCGTCAGCTCCGGAAAGCGCTCGGTCCAGAGATCGAAGATCCAGGCGGCGAGGTTCTCCGCCGACGGGGAGACCGCCCCCATTGCCTCGTTCAAGTGACGGTGATCGAGGGTGTCGTCCACCCACTTCTTGAAGGCATCGAGTTCCCGGTAATCGCGGACGAATCCCGCGTCGGTGAGGTGCTCGCGGCGGGCGGACAGCTCCAGCACGACGACGTAATTGTGGCCGTGCAGGCGAGCGCAGGGGTGCCAGTTCGGCAGCCGGTCGAGGACATGGCTGGCCGAGAAGTGGAACTCTTTGGTGATCGTCAGCATGGCGTCTCCAGTCTGCTACCTGGCGTCCTGGCGTCGGGGCGCCCCCGGTGGTCGTCCGATGAGGTCACCGGCCGGCCCCGGCGCCCTCGCGGATGGCCCCGGGTCAAGGACAGCCATCGCGGCCTCCCGGGCCAGTGCGTAGTGGGTTTCGGCCGAGGCCGGCAGGCATTCGGGGCCGCCGGCGCGGAGGTGGCGGGCGATCTCCAGGCGGCGCTCCAGCGGCATGCCGTCCAGTGGACCGGACGTGAGGGCCGTCGCGATACGGGCGTGCCGGGACCGCTTCTGCTGAGGGGTCTGCTGGTCGTAGACCACGCCCCACAGGGCGCCGTGCTCGAAGCGGTAGCAGTCGGAGGCGTCCCACCGCGCCCACGAAGGGGGCTCCGTCTGCCGGATGAGCCGGTTCTGGGCGGCGATGAGCCGCAGCCGCTCCATCACCTCGTCGTGCGGTGCTCCCTTGACCTCGGCGACCGTTCGCGAAAGGAACGTCTCACCCTGGGTCGCGCCGATCATGAGCAAGGCGCGGTCCGGCTCGGTGAGCAGCCGGAGACGGTCCTCCACCACGCGCGACAGGCTGCGGGGCAGCCGGATGCGGGGCCCGGACTCCGGACGCCATTCCTCCAGGCAGAGGGTGACGAAGACGGCGTGGCCGGCCGTCAGCCGGATCAGTTGCTCCGACAGGGCCGGCGGAGCGTCCGGATGCCGGGAGCGCACCAACTCGGCGACCGCCTCGGGGGGCAGGCCGTTCAGCGTGCGCCGGCGCAGAAGCCGGTCCTTCGCCCAGCCGTGCAGCAGTTCCTCGACCATGGCTCCGGGACCGTCGGCGTAGGCTCCGTCCGTCGTGTGGCCGAGCACCACGCCGAGCGGCAGGCCGGGCAGTCGCCGCAGCAAACGGTCGAGGACAAGCAGGCTGCTGGGGTCTCCGTACTGGATGTCGTCGATGAGCAGCACCGTGGGCGGGCCCTGCCGTACGAGGTCCAGCAGGGCGTCCGCGATCTGTGCGGCGGCGCCCTGCTGGAACGGCAGCAGGCTGTCGAACGGCATCGATCCGGAGGCGAGCGACGCCTGCGCGACCTCCTTGCCGAGGGTGAACAGCGCACCGAGCCCGGGCACCATCGCGGAGAGCACTTCCGGCGCGGAACGTACGGCCCCCTGCCCGGTGAGGCTCAGCAGTCTCCGGAAGACACCTGGCTGCTTGACCTCCTGGTCCTCGGCCAGTTGCAGGAGCACTTCGACGATCGCGCCGTAGCGCAGCGCCGACCCGATCGATGGCTGGCACCGTGCGGAGACGACCCTGCAGGTGTCCCGCCCGCCGGTGGCGGACACCTCCGTCTCGAATGCCCTGAGCAGCGCCGACTTGCCCATGCCCGAGACGCCGTCGACGACGATCGCCCGGCCGCCGCGTCCTGCGGCCACGTCCGCCAGCATCGAGCGCAGCTCGTCCAAGTGCTCCACGCGGTCGACAAACCCGGTCCGCACCACAGCCCCCGCCTCGGTCACCCGTCATGGAACGTCCGTACGCACAGCGTCACGCGACATCTACCGTAGATCACGGGTCGACAGGGCGTGGACGCGATGGAGAACTTCACCACCGGCCCGTGTGCTCGGCGCGGGCGCCCTGCGCCGGTGGTGCGTCCCGGTGGCTCGGGGGGTGGTTGTCTTCGAGACTGGGCAGCCAGGCAGGTGGCCGACGGCGGCGGGCATGAGGAGGGGCCGTGGATCTGCGGCAGATGGAGGTGGTCGTCGCGGTCGCCGAGGAGGGTGGGTTCAGTGCGGCGGCCCGGCGGCTGCACGTGGTGCAGTCCGCGGTGTCCGGCACCGTACGCGCGCTGGAGCGCGAGCTGGGCGCACAGTTGTTCCATCGCACCACGCACCGCGTCTCCCTCACCTCCGCCGGCGAGGCGTTCCTGCCCGCCGCCCGGGTTGCCCTGCGGGCCGCCGAGGAGGCGCGGGCGGCCGTCGACCTCGCCCAGGGTGAACTACGCGGCGAGATCACGGTCGGTGTGATGCAGGGCCTGTACGCCGGCCTCGCCCCCGCGCTGGCCCGCTTCCACCGCGAGCACCCCCAGGTGACGGTGCGGCTGCGGCAGACGCCGGCCGACCGGATCCCGCAGGCCCTGCGCGACGGCGCCCTCGACCTGGCCGTCGCCGCGCTCGACATGTCCCGACTGCGCGGACTGACCACCCGGTCGCTGGCCCGGGAGGAGATGGTCCTCGTAACCGCGCCGGGTACGGGCCCGGGGGCGGCGGAGACGGAACGGGCGGTGACGACGCTCGCCGAGGCGGCACGGCTGCCCCTGGTGGACTTCCCGCCGGACTGGGCGATCCGGCACGCGGTCGACAGGGCCTTCCGTTCGGCCTCGCTCGAACGCACCACCACCTTCGAGGTGAACGACCTCATGGCGGCCGCCGACCTGATCCGGCACGGGCTGGGCGTGACCATCATGCCCCCGTCGATGGCCGCGTGGTTCCCCGAGCTGCCCACGCGGCCCTTCGCCGCCCACGCCCCGGTGTGGACGCTCAGGCTCGTCCACACCCGTGCGGAGCAGCCTGCGGCGATCACCGCGCTGCTGCGCCACATCGGCTGACCGGGCAGCGGGGCCGGCGGGAACCTCAGGCCGCCGCTGCCTGGCGGGAGGCCAGCGCCCAGATCACGAACAGCGCGATCGCCATGATGACCACGGACCACAAGGGCGCGTACGGCAGGAACAGGAACTGGGCGATCAGGACGAGCGCGGCCAGGAACAGGCCCGCGTAACGGGCCCAGGCCATGTCCCGCAGCAGGCACAGTCCGGTCACGGCGGCGAACGCGCCGAGCACGATGTGGATGACGCCCCAACCGGTCAGGCTGATCTCGTAGATGTAGCCGCCGATGCGGGCGTACACGTCGTTCGTGGCGACCGCCGCGATGCCCTGGAGCACGGCGAGGACGCCGCCGCACAGCAGCAGGACGCCGGCGAAGACCTCGCCACCGGTGACGCGGGCGCCCGCCGGTCGCATGGCCTGTCCGGGCGGTGGCTGGCCTCCCGGGCCGGGGTGTGGGGTGCCGGTCGGATGTGCCGCGTGGTCGCTCATGAGCGGTGTTCCCTTCTCCCACCCCGGTCGGCTTCTGTCGTCCCGTCGGCTACCGCTCGTCGGCGGACGGCACGCGCCCCGTCTGAGCCGCGCGCCCCGCCGACTCGCCGGGTTTTCGAGCCTCTGGCCTGTCGGGGCGTCCGGCCAGACGACGGACACCGAACGGGTGAGGACCGTTGGCTCCTGGCGGGCGGCATGCGGGACTCAGGTCGAGGGCGGGCGGAGTCGGCAGGCGCGTCAAGTCGAGGGCCGAGGCGGGTGGGTCGCCGCGTCAGGTCAAGGGCCGGGGCGGGTCGGCCGCCGTGTCAGGCCGAGGTCTGGGGACGGGGTCGGCCGCCGTGTCAGGGCGCGGCCCGGGACGGAGTAGGCCGCCGCGTCAGGCCAAGGGCCGGGACGGAACCGACCGCCGCGCCGAACCGAAACCCGGAACAGAACCGACCACCGCCCCAAGCCAACGCCCAGGACGGAGCCGCCGCCGCGCCAGACCGAAGCCTGGAAGGGAACCGACCGCCGCGTCAGGCCGAAACCCGGAACGGAACCGACTGCCGTGCCAAGCCAAGGCCGAGGACGAAGCCGACCGCCACGTCAAGCCCACGCCCAGGGCGGAGCCGACCGCCATGTCAGAGGGCTTCTCGAAACCGAATGTGCAGCTTGGGGTTCCGTACGGGTGTGCTGTTCAGGTGATTGTGGCTGCGCGGGGGCATGAAGGCAGGG
>NZ_JBIWKB010000125.1:0-6333 GCF_044765425.1 Streptomyces sp. NPDC102462
GGCCGCCCCCATGCGCGTACCGCATGACGACGTCATACCGCAACGATCAAGAAGCGTCACGGGCCACCGGACTCCACGAGTTCAACCTGAGTACCCCCGATCGGGCAGAGCCGCTGCCGGTTGCCGGGCGAGCCGCCTGCGGGAGCCGCTACGAAGATCACGACCTGCCCGTGATCTTTGGCCCGGGGTGGGTCGTGATCTCGATCGAACGGACCGCGTGCCCGCGGCCGGGCGTGGGATCACCGCGTATGAGCTGCATCTGTTCTTCGTCGGCCGGGCAGGGGGCGGAGGGGACGGCTGAGCGGATGGGTTCCGACGGCCGACAGCTCGCGCTGCGTCCGGCGTCGAAGTGGTATCAGCGGATGGGCCGGTCTCCGAAGTCGGACGCATACCTGGAAGGTGCGCGATCGGCCGACGTGTGTGCGGCCTGGTCGAGTTGGCGACTTTCATACGGCGGCTCCGACCGGCCGTAGGCGGCGAACTTCACCTGTGTGCTCTGCCGGGTCGGCACCGACCGCGTCGATGGGGCACCGGCGTCAGGACGCTGCGGGACCAAGAGCGAGGAGGGCCCGCAACGGCCGGGTGGGCTGCGGGGCGCCCCGCCAGATCAGCGCCTTTCGGTAAGTGAGGGAGGGACTGACCGGGACGGCACTGACCCGGGGGTTTCCGGCGAGAGCACGGTCGGTGCCGACCGTCAGGGAGACGCCGACACCCGCCTCCACCAGGGCGACGTGGAGAGCCCCGTCGTTGGTCGCGTACCGGGCGTTGAAGTCGATGCCGGCGCCATCGAACGCGGACTGCAGCCATGGCCGCAGTCCACTGTCCTGGCCGTAACTGATCAGGGTCTTTCCGGACAGCAGCTCGATGGGGATGCTCGTGCGACCTGCCAGCGGGGAGTCCGCTGGGACGACGGCCACGATCTCGTCTTCGAGCATGACCACACTGCGCATGCCCTGGGGCAGGGGATGCTCTGGCAGGGCCACCACGGCGGCGTCCAACTCGCCGTTCTCGACGCGCGAGATGAGCCCGGCGCTGCGCCCCTCGATGAGCTGCACGGCGACGCCCGGGTACTGGCGGTGGAAGGCCCCCAGGAGCGCGGGTAGACGGGTGTGCTCGACCCCGTTCACGGTGCCCAGGAGGAGCGTGCCGGTGACCAGCGCGGTGCGGGAGGCGAACTTCGCGACCACCCTGTCGGCATCGGCGAGGGTCCGGCTGGCCATGGGAAGCAGCACCCGGCCGGCCTCGGTGAGGCGGACGCTGCGTGGATTGCGTTCGAAGAGTGCTTCCCCGAGCTCCTTCTCCAGGGAACGGATCTGATGACTTACGGCGGGCTGTGCGACCCGCAGCCGGTCGGCGGCGCGGGTGAAGCTCTGCTCCTCGGCCACGGCAACGAAGAACCGCAGGGTTCTCAATTCCACGATCATTCACCCTATTTATTGCTGCCATCAAAAACTGATCTTGGACCTCGGTGTCATTTATCTTCACCCTAGTGTCTCGTGACCCTGATTGAGTTACTTCGAGTTGTTATTGACGAGTTTCTTCACGCTGGTCTGGACGAGTCGGACCTTGGCGAGGATCTCGTCGGCCGTGGCGGTCCAGGTGAAGGGTTTCGCGTTCTTGTTCCAGGAGTCGATGTAGTCGCGGATCTGTTTGACCAGGACGTTGACGCTTGCGAACGTGCCGCGGCGGATGGACTGCCGGGTGATGATCCCGAACCAGATCTCGATCTGGTTCAACCACGAGGACCCGACGGGGGTGAAATGGAAGTGGACGCGCGGGTTTTCCGCGGCGGCGGCACCTGGGTACGCGGCCCGCCGCGGCGCTTCTCCTCCAGACCGGCCAGGCCCCGCTCGGCATAACGGGCCTTGCAACGGTCCACCGTCAGCGGCGCCACCCCGGCGAGCTCGGCGATGTCCTTGCGCCGCCGCCCCTCACCGGACCACAACACGACCCGAGCACGAAGCGCCACATCGGCCGGAACATCCCGCGACCCGGCCAACTCCCGCAGTTCTGCCATCTGTTCAGAGGAGAGATCCATACCTGACTCAACGATCACAGAAGCCTCAGGTTCCATGAACAGGATCACGAGACACTAGATGCATGGCGGATGTGAAACAGGCGTCGAAGCGCCTGGACAGGGTTGGTCCGAAGACTGCGGACACCTCTGACCGGGCCGGACTCGGCAGCAGGCACGGGGCATGGATGCCGCCCCGCGGCCGGCGTGAGCGTCGCCGACATCTACTACGTGCAGCCGCTGCTGCGACCGCTGGCCGCCTCATTCGCGGTCTCCGACGCACTCGCCGGACTGCCGCCGGTGATCACCATGGTGGGCTACGCCCCAGGGCTGCTCCTGGTGATGCCCATCCTGGAGAGGGCCGGGCTGCACCGGCTGATGCGCCGGCTGAACGTGGGCAGGCTGATCGCTCTTGCTCTGGCTGCATCCGCGACGGGCTACGTGTTCGCAGCGGCATCGGTGCTGCTGGGAGCAACGAGTGCGTCGGCACAGACCCTGATGCCGGCGGCCGCGTCGCCGGTGCCGTGGGAGGCCGTGGGGCGTACCACAGCGCGCATCACGGCCGGCCTTTTCGGTGGCATCGTGGGCGCCCGCGTCATCGCCGGGGCACTCGACGGTCTCCTCGTCCGGCGTTCGGTATACGTGCTGTCGACGCTTGTGACGCTGGTCGTGCACCTTGCTCTCGGGCGGTTGCCCGAGCCGCCCGTGCGTCATGGGCTAGGTTCCCGGGCCCTTCCGGAGACGCTTCTTCCGCCTCTGCGCAGCGAGCGTGGGCTGCGGCAGGCGGCGCTCACCGCGACTACCGGTTTCGCCGCGTTCAACGTCTTCCGGACGGCGGTCACGCCGTATGTGACCCCGGCCCGCCGCACGGCTGGTCGACGACCGGTGCGGGGCTGCTGGGGGTTGGTGGGCGCCGTGCGTACCGCCACGGTGCCGGCCACAGGCCGGTTCCTCGGCCGGGGGCGCAGCGGTGCCTCGCCGTGGCGGCCGCTGGCGTGATGGCTCTTGGTCTCCTCATCGCCAGTCTGTGGGGGTTGTCGCCGGCGCAGCTGATTCTCGGGGCATTCCTGCTGGACTCCGGTGCACGCGTGAGCAACGTCGCCAATCAAACGCACGCCCTCAGGAAGCGTCCCGAAGCGCGCGCTCGCCTCAACGCTCTGTACATGACCACCAATTCGCAGCCGGGTCCGTCGGTTCCGCAGCGGGAGCGCTGCTGTTCGCACACGTCGGCCGGACCTTGACCACCCTGGTCGCCGCAGCCCTGGCCGCGCTCGGTGCCGCGCTCGCAGTCAGGTCGTAGCAAAGCGTTCGACAGCCTTCTCAAGCAAGGTCGACTACAACCGCCGGCACACCCGCCCTGCCCAGCAGGCTCGTGATCTGCACCTTCGGACGCACCGTACTCAGTGCACCGCGGCGACATCGGCGGTGCGCTGACGGGCACGCGCCACCGGTTACCCGGTTCTAGGGTGACGGCATCCGAGGAAGACCAACGGATGCCGTGTCCGAGGCCGTGACGCCGGTGATCCCGGTGCTGGAACCCGCGGCGACAACCAGCCCGCACCACCTCCTCGCCCTGCCCCCCGTCGAAGGCCACAAGGCGGTCGACGGACTACCGAGGGCGGTCGAACCGGCAGTTCCCGGTCGGCCTTCCCCTGCCAATACAAGCCGGCCCGGTCCCAGCCGCTGCCCACACTGAAGGAGCAGAAAATGAGTGATCCGAAGAAGGTCCTGTCCGATCTGATCCTGTCCACCTCGAAGGAACACGCGCCGCTCGACGCGCCCTGGGACGCGATCGACATCGCCGACTGGCTGCTGAACCTCCCGGACAAGGAGTACCAGCGCTGCGCTCCGCCCGACCACAAGGCGGCCGGCTACACCACAACCGACGACGGCCGGCCCATGTTGATCAACGTGGAGATGATCGGCACCGGGCTGGTGATCCAGCACTACGTCGCCGAGATCGCCGAGAAGCACCACTGCCACATGGTGTCCACCTCCGATGTGCTCACCCCGCACGGCTGGACGTCGGTCCAGGTGATCTGGGACCTGTCGGTCAAAAACAACGGCGACGGCACCGTCACCTACACCAACCAGGTCACCAGCCACCCCACCCAGGAGTTCATGGAGTTCAACGAGAAGAACGGCATCACCTTCGAACAGGCCGCCGCCGCACGGCAGGCCGCCTCCGGCGACCACAACCGGCGGGAAACGCCGCTGTTCGCCGCGAGCATCGCACGCCACGCCCTCGCACGGAGCTCACGATGACCACGCAGCCCGACCCGGATCCCAGGCCTTTGTCGCCCCGCGAGATGGCCCGCGCCTTCACCCCGGCCCTCACAGAGCTGGTGGAGGACCCCCTGTACAGCGAGGTGTGGGCGGATCCCACCCTCAGTCCCCGGGACCGCAGCATCGCGACCGTCGCCGCGGTCGTGGCGCTATATCGCCCCGAAGAACTGCCCGCACAGTTGCGGCGCGCCGTCGACAACGGGGTGACACGGGCCGAACTCGGCGTGCTCATCACACAGATCGCGTTCTACGCGGGCTTTCCCGCGGCCATCAGCGCCTCGGCCATCGCGGCCCGCACGCTCCCGGACTGAGAACGCATATCCAGGGTCTCCGGGGGCCACCGCCCGTTCCCGTCTTTCCCCGTACGTCGAGGACCGCACCAGCGCGTCCCGCGCAGCAGGAGATCCGATGACGACATACGAGGGACAAAGGAACGGGCGGCCGGCCCCTCCTTCCGGCAGTTGCCCCCTGGCAGGCGTTCTGCCTCCAAGCCTCGATCGTGGTCTTCTTCCTCGCCGGGGGGCAAGCGCGCCCACTCCGCTCTGTGCCACCTACCAGCAGGAGTGGCACTTCTCGGCGGTGGCGATCCTGCTCGCCCTGCTCACCGTCGGCTCGCTCTCCGACCATGTCGGACGCAGCCGGTGATTTCGGCTCCATCGTGGTCCAGGCGGCAGCGGTCGCCGTCCTCGCCGGTGCCGACGGAGTGCCCGGTTGGTGTGCGGCTGAATCCTTCAGGGGTTCGCGACCGGCACGGTCGTGGGTGCCGTATGCGCCGGCATGATCGACGCCAACCGCTCGGCGGGAACCCTCGCCAACGCGGTGACGCCAGCCGCGGTACCGCTGTGGGCGCCATGGGATCAGGGCTGCTGGTGACCTACGCGCCCCAGCCCACACACCTCGTCTACAACGTTCTTCTGGTCGTCTACGTACTGCAGGTCGTCGGCGTGCTCCTCATGGCCGAGACCGCCACCCGTACCCCTGGCGCGCTGCGCTCACTGCGCGTCAGCTGGACCGTGCCGGCACGGGCACGCGGTCCGCTGGTGAGGGCCGCGCCGGTGGTGCTGGCCGTCTGGGCTCTGGCCGGTTTCCACGGCTCCGTGGGCCCGGCACTGGTCCATCGCCAGATGCGGCAGAACTTCCTTGGCATGCCCCGCATCCGCCGGCCCCTGCCCGACCTTCGACCGGAGCGACCCGCATGACCGCATCCGACCCCACCGTCCAGGCGATGATCGAGGGACGCCGGGCCGACACCGGTCGACGGCGCCGGCGCGTGCTCACCGCCCTGGCCCAGGCCGCGAAGGACGGATCGGACGTCAGCGTCGCGGCGATCGCCCGCCGCGCCGGCGTCGACCGCACCTTCCTCTACCGCCACCGCGACCTGCTCGGCCAAATCCACGCGATGGCCGCCGAGCCGGCCGCCGCCCCGGAGGCCGCGGGCCAGCCGTCAGCAGGGCCTCCCTGCAAGCCGATCTGCTGGCCGCCGACGCCCGCACCGCCCGGCTCGCCGCCCAGGTCCGCCGCCTCGAAGCCCGCCTCAGCGAAGTCCGGGGCGAGCAGGTCTGGCGCGCGTCCGGCATCGGCGGCCCCGAGGACACCGAACAGGCTCAAGGCCTGGATCATCACCCTGGAACAGCAGGTGATCGACCTGGAACTCAAGATCCAGGACCGCGACGACGACCTCGCCGCCGCCCGCGCCACAAACTGCCTCGCCGCACAAAGGCGCAGGTGGAGGCCCTGCGGGCGGCGATTTGCGACCTGGCGGCTGGTGCCGGCGCAAGGCGCCCAGGGTCTGCCACAGCACGCCGAGCTCGATCTGGGCCGGAGTGAGCCCGGTCGCGTCAACCAGCTTCTCCTCGCTCATGTCGGCGGGGTGCTCGGCCATCGCGCGATAGATCTTGCCCGCCCATAGCTCAGCGTCAATGACCCGCGACCCGCGGGTGGGCCTTGTCCCCGAGGAGTGGACACCTGTTCGTGTCGTTATGCGGCAAGTGTCAGGGTAGCTGACTGCTGTTCGTAGGCGATCGGCGCCTGCT
>NZ_JBIWKB010000126.1:0-6102 GCF_044765425.1 Streptomyces sp. NPDC102462
TGAATCTGCCCGCGTCACCAGCCTCCAGCTCACTGACCTGCACCTTCAGCCCGGTAGGGACTCCAGAACCCCCGAATTGCGCGGAACGCAGGGCCGACGGCGCAGCACTGCTTCCGTTCGGTGTCCAGTCCCTGGGTGCAGCACTGGCAGGTGGTGCGGAGACGGTCGAGGAAAGTGCGGACGTCCTTGGCGGTGAGGCGGGCGATCTTCTTGGTGCCGAGACCGGGGGTGAGGTGGAGGCGGACGCAAGCGGCGTAGCGGGTGTGGGTGTTCTCGCGGAGCCGGTGGACGGCGACGCTGCCGAGCCAATGGGTGAGGTAATCGCCGAGGGTGCTGTCGGCGGTGGCGACGGGGAGGCCGCGGTTGCTGTCGGCGATCTTCTCGGCGAGTTTGTCGGCAGCTTCCCTCCGCGTGGTGCCGTAGACGCGGACGCGTTTGCGGGTGCCGTTGGCGGCGAGGACGTAGCCGGCGGCTTCCCAGCGGCCGTCTTTTCGCTGGTAGACGGTGCCTTCGCCGTTGGCGCGGGCCTTCCTGCGCTTGGGGGCGGTCATCGGGCGGCCTCTTCCAGGTGGCGCTGGACGTAGTCAGCGAGGGCGTGGGCGGGAATGCGGCGGGCGCGGCCGATGGTCAGCGAGGCCAGGCGGCGGGTGCGCAGGAGGTCGTAGAGGGCGGAGCGGCCGATCTTGAGGCGGGCCATGGCCTGGGGGACGGTGAGGAGTTCGTCGTCATGCATCGGCTGTCACCGCCTCTGCTCGTGTCGGGCCGCCGCCGATGAGGGTGGCGAGGCGTTCGAGGTCGGGGGTGAGGCCGGTGCCGTCGTAGGCCCAGTGGGCGATGACGAGGGTTGTCGGTGAGGGCGGAGGAGTGTGGCGGCGGTGCCAGGCGGCTCGGGCGGCGCGGAGCGCGCTGAGGGTGGTGGAGTAGGCGCGGGTCTTGGTGGAGAAGTGGCCGCGGAAGCCGAGCATGTGGGCCCACTTGCGCAGGTTCAGGTGCTTGAGGTCCTCGCGGGCACCGAGGGCCCAGGCAGTGCGGATCATGCGTGCTGCGTGCTCGGGCACGGACTCGAACCAGAGATCGGTGATTTTCTTCAGCCGGTGGTCAAGGGGGCCGGTCGCGGCTTCGGTGCCTTTGGTGGCGTACTTGGCGACGCCCGGCGACCTTGCCCTCGGTGATCGTGGTCCCTGCCTGAAAGGCGGAGGACCGGATGATCCTGGTGTCGATCTGCTTGCCGAAGGCGAAGGAGCGGGGACGACCGTTGACCTCTGGCCCGTCGATGTGGGCGCGGGTGGCCGCGATCCGGATGGCGTCGGCCAGGAGTTCGGGGGTGGCCCATGCGGGTGGCGGGGTGTAGCTGCCTGCGGGGCCGTCGAGGCGGATCACGGCGTGGAAGTGGATCAGTCCGCGCTGCTGGTACTCGGCGACCTTGGCGTACGAGGCCCGGACGACCTTGGAGAGCAGTCGTTGCGGGATGCCGGCTGCGGCGGCGAGGGTGCGGCGCAGGTGGAGCATGAATCGGGCCCACAGGGCGGGGGCGTGGGCGTTCCACAGCACGGCGCCGGTGTAGTCGTACCGTTCGGGGTCGAGCGGGGTGCCGAGCAGTGGGTCGCCCTTGGTGTGGGTGCGTCCGCAGCGGCAGCGGGCGGAGCCGCCCACGCGTCGCCCGTGGACGGGGCCGTACGAGGGCGCGGTGAGAGTGGCGAAGACGCGGGGGTGGGTTGCGACCTGGCCGGGGATGTTCTTGCCGCCGCGCAGGTCGGCGGCGATGAGGTGGTAGGTGTCCTGGCGGTAGAGCTCGGCGCAGGAGGGGCAGCGGGTGGTGCGGCGGTTGCCGCAGCGGACCAGGAGGTGACCGGCGGGCAGGTCCTTGGACTTCAGTTCGCGCAGGATCTCGCCGGTGTAGGCGTCGATCTCGGTGCGCTGGCCTTCGAGCCGGATCGGCTGGGCGCACCCGCCGAGCGAGGACAGCTGTCGCACCAGCCCGAGCAGGTTCCGGTACTTGGTGAACGTGGGCAGCGCGGCCGTGGCCGGTACGGGGTGGGGGATTGTGGTGGTGGGGTCGTGCGGTGGCATGCTGACGGGACCTCTCTGCGCTGCGGCACACGCGTGTGCCGTGGATGGATGGGAGGGAGGGCCCCGGCAAGGGCGAGGGTTTGGCGACTACACGCCCTTGCCGGGGATCACTGCGTTTCGGACTCGGTCCGGGGCGGGGCTGGCTCGCTTGGGCGGTTGGCCGAAGCGGTTCACGCGGCCTTGCCCAGGTCGACGCTGTCGGGCAGCTCGCGGATCTTGAGCCCTCCGGCGCACATGAGGTCGTTGATCTGCCAGTAGGCTTCGGTGGGCAGGTAGACCGAGCGCAGCCGGACGGGGGTGCGCATGTCGCCGACGGAGGCGATGGAGACGCCTTGGGGCATGGTGCGGTCGGCGGCGGTGATGTCCAGTTCCCGGCCGTCGGGGAAGAGGTGGAGGAAGTCCTCGACGGTGTCGACGCGGTGGCAGATCCGGGCGGACAGGTTGGTGCGGACGGCGGTGGTGAGCACGCCGGCGGAGGGCTTCTGGGTGAGCAGCCACAGCCGGATGCCGAACTTGGCGCCCTGGCTGGCGATGGCGAGTAGTTCGGCCTCGAAGCGTTCGCGGGCCTTGCGGTCCGGGTGGCGGGTGTAGTTCGCTACCTCGTCGATCACCACCAACAGAAGCGGCAGCTCGGAGCTGAACTCAGTGATGCGGTCGGTACGGCCGGACCAGAACAGCCTTTCCCGGCGCTGCATCTCCTCGCGCACCCAGCGCAGGATCTCGGTCGGCTCGTCGGGGTGGATGGCGTCGGAGACTTTGTAGGCAGTACGCCACCAGGGCGCGACGGCACCGAGGTTGGGGTCGATCACGATCAGACGCACGTCCCGCATGAGGGAGGCGTAGGCGAGCAGGGTGTTGACGGTGATCGACTTGCCGGAGCGGGTGAGGTCGGCGACCAGGGCATGGGCGGAGTAGGCGAGGTTGAGCATGACAGGGATGCCGTCCTCGTCCCATCCGAGCAGCACATCATCGGTGGATACGAACTGCCCCGGTCGGCACACCGGGGAGCCGTCCGGGCCGAGGAGTGGTGAGCGGATCACCGCCTCCAGCGGCTCGCGTCTGAAGCCTCGCGCGACGATCACTCCGGGCTTGGGCTGGCTGATGCGGATGCGGCGCATTCCCCAGGCGTCGCACAGGCCCTCGCTGGCGTCCTGCCAGGTGCCGAGCCCGACCTGCGGCAGGGCATCGGCGGTGACGGTGACGCCGAAGGCGTCGGCGCGGGTGCGCAGGCGTGGCACCAGCACGCGTGGCTTGGTCGGTTGTTCCTGCGGCCCGTACTGCTGGAGCACGGTCGGGGTGGCGTCCTTGACCGCCAGGCCGAGCATCGGGGCGAGCCGCTTCCAGCCCCACCGCAGCCGCCGCGCCTGCCGCAGGCTGATCCGGGTCTCGGCATCAGCCCGGTACCAGCGGGCGAAGCGGTACCCGGCCCTGCCCAGCAGCCCGAGCACGCCGAGACCGACCACGGCCAGGAGCGCGAGTCCGAGGGGGTTGCCGGTCATCAGGCGCCCGCCTTGGCGGTGACGGCGTCGGCGCGCAGGGAGATGCCGTGGCGGTCCTTGCCGTTGATCTCGTTCTCCCAGGCTGAGGCGACCAGGCCGGTGAAGACGACGGGCAGGCCAACCTTCAGGCCCTTGCCGAGACCCGGCTCCGGGACCTTGACGGTGATCACTTCAGCGCGGCCGTTGAAGGCGAACATCACGTCCACCAGGTGAAGGTGGGCGCCGGTGGCCCGGTCGATCGCGGGCTGCTGGCCGTCGCGGTCCTTGAAGTGCGGGCGGGACTCGGAGGCCAGGATCAGCATGGCCTGGGACTGGTCGATGGGCATGGTCTTCACGGCAAACCTCCAGGTAGAGGGGTGCGAGTCACCCGTGTGGGTGATCACGTGCCGCAACCCTACCTTCATTCCATCCGAAGTCCATCCTTATTGAGTTCCATCCATTCCTGTGATGGTCCATCCATCAGGCGGCTACCCTGACCCCGTGAGGTCGCTGAGCTGGTGAAACACGACAGGCAGTGGGCGGCCCGCAGCTGGTGGAATCGGACTGGGACCAGGGATGGACATGGCTGCTGACGAGGCACGCTTGACGTTCGAACGCATCGCGGACGACCTGCGGCAGCAGATCCGGGACGGTGAACTGCGTCCGGGCCAGCTGCTGCCGACACAGAGCCAGCTCATGCAGACCTACAAAGCGTCCAGCCTGACCGTGCAGAAGGCCATCCGGCTCCTGCGCAACGAGGGCTGGGTCATCGCCCGCCAGGGACGCGGCACGTTCGTCACGCGCTCGGCCGACTTCGAGGATGCCTTCGAGAAGGTCGCAGGAGACCTCCAGCAGCAGATCTACACGGGCATCCTTGAGCCCGGCGCCAGGCTCCCCGCCCGCGAGGTCCTGGCTGAGCACTACGCGGTACCGCTCAACGTTGTCACCAACGCCATCGCCCTGCTGGCCAGCAACTCTCTTCTGCGCTACCCCGGCGAGCTGCCCGGCGACGAGGTCTACGTACGTGACTGGGACGACCACGGCTTCGCCACTCAGCTCGTCCACGGCCGCCTTGTTCGGAAGATCAGAGACGGCTCACTGCCCAAGGGCGCCACGGTCACCGTGGACGGAGTGATCGCCATGATCGGCGGCGATGCCGAGGCCGCAGACCAGGCCCTGACCTTCCTCGCCCTGGAGGGCCGGGTCAAGAAGATCCACCAAAGAAGCGGCTCGCGTCAGCAGACCGCGTACGTCATCGTGGGCGGCGAATTTGGTACCGAGGTGCCCGTTCCGGTGCAATCTGCGAATGAGTCACTCGATGCGCCCCAGCGGGAGTTCCCGGCGGAAGCTGGGCTCGCGGATTTGACTCACCGGCTCGAACGCGCCCTGGAACGGATCGAAGAACTGGAAGAGCGCGTCGAACGCCTGGAACACGGCGGTCAGGCGGGCGACAACGGCTGAGGTACGTCCCCTGAGGCATCGTAAATCCCCGGAGTGGCTGTAGCCTCCGGGGACGCAGAGGGCGTGATCCGCTCCGGCCGGGGAGCGACAGCTGCCTGGCCGGAACGGAAACGCGTATGGCGGCGGACAGGTCAGGCGCGCTGGGTCGGTTGCGAGGCGTCCAGTTCGTCGTCCTCGTCGTCGATAGCGTCGAGGTCTTCGTAAGCTGGTGAGGGCAGGCGCTCGCCCCGGCTCACCGCGATCCGATGCACATTGGCCAGCGCCTCGGTCAACTGAACCGTCAGCAGGTGCAGTTCCCCTTGCATCCACTGGCGCCCGTCCAGAACCCGTCTTGCTTGCTGAATGAGTTCACCGGCCAGACCGATCTGGGCAGACTCCATGTTGTCGGCGAGCCGGGACAGGTATCCGGTTCCCTCACCCGCGAGATAGCACGGCTTGCCCTCCGGCCCCGCCCAGGGCAGCAGACGCAGTTGACCCGCCGGGCTCACCATGCCCGTACCTCCACTCCGCCGACCAGCCGGGGATCGATGTCGATGCCATGCACGGCCAGCCGTACGACGCGTCGCCGGGCCCGTCGGCGCTGTTGCTCCCGGCGCTCGTGCGCGACCAGGTACGGGCGAACCAGCCCGATCTCCTCACCTCGCAGTACCGGGGAAGCCGATGCGCGGGACGGACACCCGATCGGCGCCTCCACACAGAGGCCGGCGGATGGCTCATCGGAGCTGCGATGGCGGCCCGGCGCGGGCAACAGCAGCCGCAGCAGCGGCTCGAAGATGCGGACGATACAGTGCGGCACGTCGACGCTCCTTGTCAGCGTGGGCCATGCCCCCGGACCGTTCGCCCGGTCGCGGGGGTCCTGACGAGACGTCAGCCTGCCGACCGGCGATGCACGACGGTTGCACCAAGAAGTGCAACCGCCCTTGCCCGGGATCTGCTACATCCCGACCCACTCCGCGTACTGCGCCAGCGAATTGCTCCGCGTCCGCTCCTGCCGTCTCAGCTTGGTATTTATCCTCGCTTCCGTTTCAGGCGGATATGTTCGGTGAGGGTTTCGGCTCGTTTCACGGTCTTCCCAGGCTCATGGCGTGGGGCT
>NZ_JBIWKB010000128.1:0-5090 GCF_044765425.1 Streptomyces sp. NPDC102462
GGCCCTCAGCCTGCCCCAACCCCGAAAAGACCCCACCGCACAGACACAGAGTCCCCGTCAGCAAGCTGACGGGGACTCATGAATGATCGAGGCTAACGATCTTGGGTTGGTCATGGGGGTCGCTCGCCTCCGTGTCAGCGACCGCCTGGTCTAGCTCCTCCCAGGCAATATCGAGGCCCCTTGCTGCTTTCTTTAAATCAGCAGTAATAGCCTCCATGACCACAGCCTCGGGATCACCGTCGCCAGGCAGGTATGTGAGCCACGGCCCCTGATACTTGGGGTTGTTTCGAACGTCGCCATCCAATACACCGAGGAAATGCATGCCCGGATGTGTTGGTCCGAGGGCACCGGCAACTGCTGTGACTTGGTCGGCGCCTCGTACGTCCTGGACTAGAACGTGATGGCGCAGATTCGGTGCGCACCGGGCAAGGACGGCTTCTAGTAGGGCCTTGGCAAAGCCATCTTCAACCAGCAGCACTGCTTCGGGGCGTGGTTTCAGTCCCAGAACTCTGCTAACTTGTGCCGGAATTCCCCCAGCAGAGATCACCACCCCTTGGTCCTCAGGACCCCGCTGGATCGTTCGCAGCGATGCGGGTGGCAACAGTTGCGCGATCTCCGTCGAGTGAGAGGCAACGACGACAGAGATCTGTTGTTTGAGTGACCACCCAATGATCTCGTGCAGTAGGCGCTGTCGGGACTTGGGGGACAGAAAGTTCTCCGGCTCGTCGAGCAGCACGATGCTTCCCCTGGGAGCCCTGCGCAGTGCCTGGAGCATAACGCAGGCGGCCAGCTCTCCCAGACTCATCTTGTCAGGGCCGTACGCCGTCCTCCCATAGGTCAGCTCGTGGTAGAACCATGTGCGCGGCTCACCCTTCTCGGGGTTCTGCCGGTCCAGCTCCTGATAGGAGATGTCCTCGTATTCCCGGCCAAGGATGTAGCGCAGTGCGCCGTCCGCCCAGCGGTGGGGTGGGGATTTGGCCGCCGAAGCTCGAAGGTCTTCCAACTCGTCGTCCGAGGTACGTCGCACCTGGGCCAACACGTCGAAGCACTCGCGTGCGGTGTCGATATATAGGCATGGCGTATTGGCCACGGCGAGATTCGCATCGTCCGGTGGGGGTGGAGCACCTTTCTTCGCCGACGGGCCGTGCAGTACGCGACCGGTGATCCGTACAGAGGGCACCTGTCCGTCGTACGCCACCGAGAATGTGCCAAGTTCGTGCGCCATCGTCCGGAGGAACTGGGTCTTCCCCACACCGCTCACACCACACAGCAGGGTGATACCTGGTGCCATTTCAGCCAGCACCGTACCAAGATGGGCATGCCCGTCGATGTAAACCTCACGCAGGGGCGACTGCGCCTCGCCTTCAGCGAGTTGACGGTACCCCTCCCGGACCTCGGCCTCTCTCAACGCCATTCCCCCCAGGAACCGAGGCTGCCATGGGCCCAGAGCAGCTCATCCAGGTCGTCATCCTCGAGCGCGGCAATGTCCGGTCGCGTAAGTACTTCGAACATCCGCATAACGGCCGGCACAGGTTCGGTGCGACGTGACGGGGCTCCGCCCGTCGCAACCAGGAACAGCCAGAGGATCGCGTCACGCAACAAGGTCGCGTCTGGGCCGTGGGCTACCACGGCAGACGATTCGTTGAACCTGGCTAGGAGAGCTTCGTAGGGAAGGCCCTTCATCCCGGAACGCAGCGGTGGTCGCATGTCGAGACTAAGGCGGGCGGCAAGCCTGAGACGCTGCGGTTCGAACCATTCCAGGAGATGTCCGAGATGGTGCTCGGAGCCTGGCCCGAGGCGCCTTCGAGCGTGGATCATGACGAGCAGCCAGCTCAACAGTGTGGGCTTGACGAAGCGGACGGCGGGAAGGTCGAGCGCGGGCAGCGAGAGCAGTTCCTTCAGCGCCTCAGCCACCTCGTTCTGTGTCTCAGGCGAGACGGGGTGGCCAGACTGCAACCGCTCAGCGAGCTCCTTGCTGTCCGCGGCAGCGGTCCGTACGCTCCCCTCCTCCACAGCGACGAGCGCCCTACTGATCACGTCCTCGTACGCCAGGCCGACGTTGCCGAAACTAACCCGTTCCTCTGTCAGCCCCCAGTCAACGGCGTTCAGGACCAGATCGCGTACTTGTGCTCCGAAGGAGCCCGATTCCACCAGCTTTCGCCCTGTCTCGGACAGACCTGTGCCGTCGTTCAGGCGCAAGAGAGCCGAGCGCAGCTCGGCGGCCGGCATCCCCTCGATTTCCAGTACAACCAAGGGGTAGTCGTCGATAGCCGCGCGAAGGCCAGACGGCAGATTCGGGTAGAGCCTCCCGTCAGACTCACGAAGCACCGGGTCGTGGGGAGTGATCCGGCCATCCAAGTCGAGGCGGCCATCCACGAACTCCTGCAAAGTTGCCAGCCGGCGCCGGCCGTCCATGACAGTACGTACATCGTTCGGCCCCTGCACCACGTGCAGGGGCCCAATGGGCCAGCCGCGGAGGACAGAGTCCAGCAACAGGTGCTTACGTCGTTTGGGCCACTCACCTGTACCGCCAGGATCGGCCGCCAAGCGCAGTCGCCCACCCCGCAACTCGGTGACCGCCTCCCGCACGGTCATGACCGTGGGCCGCGCGGCGGAGCGAAGTGCCCGTGGAGAAGCCAAGGCGATCGCCTCCTCTCTGCGATTGCGCAGGTCAGAACGGTATGGAGAGTACTGGACTGCACTGACATTCCAGGGTCCGGCAGTTCGCTTCAGTAGTACTGGCGAATGTAGTCGTACGCCTTCTGGAACAGTTCCTCGTCCTTCTGTAGCCGATAGCGCATCAGCGTCCGCCTGAGCGCCCTCTTCACATCGCGCTCACCGCTGACGGTCCGCTGCCACCCAGGGAACCTCACGTTCCGGACGATGTCGTCGATCTCCTCTACTAGCTTGGCGACTGCCACGGGGGTTTCCGTGGTACGGGAGGTCTCGAACAAGGTCGTCAGTGCGGTGCGTCCTTCCTCCTCCGGGCTCTGTGTCCTCCGGCCCTGCTCTGCGTCACGCTCGGCGGCGGCGACATCACGAGCGAGGACCAGTAGGGCCTTGAGGTACTTGACGCTGTCGAGCTGATCTTGTTCGTACTGCAAGCGCAACCGCTCCAGCCGCTCTGACAGGGAGTCGAACGATGCCTTCCCTCTGTGCCGCGAGATCCTCTGAGCCAGATTCGGTTGGAGCTTGCGTACGCCCTTGTCCGCCGGCTGCCTCTCAAGGTATTCCGCAAGCTCGGCGTCGATCACGAGCGTTTCCAGGTGCCCCGGCGGGGTGTCAGCGTGGATGTTCTGGTTGATCAGTTCCCGGGTCTTGGGTCCGAGTGAGCGCCACAACAGCGGCGTCGTCGCGGTAGAGGGACGGACTGAGTGGTGAATCTGGGCAAGCCAGCGATAGTCGGCGAGATGGTCGTTCAGCCTAGGGTCGGGAGACAGCGCCTCCCACAGACGCGACAGTGTGGCGAACGCGATGGCGAACTGCTCCCGGGTGTCCTCGTCGGGCAGCTTCTGCTGGGCCGCAAAGAGCCCCTTGTAACCGTCCTCCGTCCGATCCACCCCCTGAAAGAACTCGAGACAGTCCTCCAATGCTTGGGGCAACTTGTCCCACAGCTTCTGGATGTCTTGGACGGTCTGCTGCATTGACTGCTCGTCGAACCGCAGCGCCTTGCTCAACGGGCCGAAGACACCGAGGTAGTCCACGATCAGCCCGTGAGTCTTCTCCTGGTCGCTGCCAGGTGTGCGGTACGGACGGTTAACACGGCAGACGGCCTGGAGCAGCGTGTGATCCCTCAGCGCCCTGTCCAGGTACATGGTCTGCACGATCGGAGCGTCGAAGCCGGTGAGAAGTTTCGCGGTGACGATGAGGATCTTCAATGGGTCATCTGGGTCACCGAAGCGCTCCAACAGGGCGGCTTCCTCGACCTTGGTACGGCTGTAGCGATCCTTAAGTGGCTTGGGCAATCCCTGAGCAGAGACAACAACTTCAGATGCCTCGGGGCCGAGCCGCTTGTCCAGCTCTTGCTTGTAGAGGTGACACGCCTCTTGGTCAAAGACCACCACCTGCGCCTTGAAGCCCTCCGGCTGGACCTTGGCAGAGAAGTGCTCGGCGATGTCGTCGCACACACGACGGATCCGGTCGGGCGCCTTGATCAGAGCGCCCATGCGGGCCGCACGCCGCTGCATAGCGGCCTTCTCCGCCGCGCTCAGCCCCTTGGTGAGCTGGTCGAACTCGGCGTCCAGCACTGATCGGTCAATCTGGAACCGGGAATCCCTCGGCTCGAAGTGCAGCGGCAACGTGGCCTTGTCACGGATGGACTGAGCCTGGGAGTACTTGGAAAGGTAGCGGCCCTTGTCCGTCTCGGCGCCGAAGGTGTTGAAGGTGTTGATGTCGCTGCGGTTGATCGGTGTACCGGTAAGACCGAAGAAGACAGCGTTGGGCAGCACATGGCGCATACGCAGGCCGAAGTCGCCGTCCTGCGTCCGGTGGGCTTCGTCCACCAGGCACACGATGTCGCCGCGCGTGGACAACACATCGCTGAGCTCTTCTCTCCGGAACTTGTGGACGAGAGTAACGATGATCTTCCGCTGACCGCTGGCCAACATCTGGCGTAGTTCGGAAGCGCTGTTGGCAGAGACGACGTTGGGAACGTCGGCTTCGTTAAAGATCGTCGTGATCTGCGTATCGAGGTCCTGGCGGTCCACGACGATGAGCACAGTAGGAGCCGGCAACCGGGGGTGTGCCCGCAGCGCCTGAGCAGTGAACACCATCAGCAGGGATTTACCGGATCCCTGGAAGTGCCAGATCAAGCCCTTTCGGGGGGCATCCGGATCAGCCACTCGGTCAACCATGCGGCGGCCTGCCTCATACTGCTGATAGCGGCAGACCGTCTTAATCTTGCGGTGGTTCTTGTCCGTGCCAAAAACGGTGAAGCTGCGCAGGATGTCGAGCACGGTGTCCGGAGCGAGGAGCCCCTCCACAGCGCGGCGGAGGACTAGTGTCTCGTGATCCTGTTCATGGAACCTGAGGCTTCTGTGATCGTTGAGTCAGGTATGGATCTCTCCTCTGAACAGATGGCAGAACTGCGG
>NZ_JBIWKB010000129.1:0-5010 GCF_044765425.1 Streptomyces sp. NPDC102462
CGCAGTTCTGCCATCTGTTCAGAGGAGAGATCCATACCTGACTCAACGATCACAGAAGCCTCAGGTTCCATGAACAGGATCACGAGACACTAGTCGGCCGGACCCCCCGCCGGCACCCCGATACGCACCGTCCCAAAGCACCCCTGCCGACGACGACCGGGAACACCGGAACAACGGGAACACCCCAGGTGACAAGCGGTCCCCGCGGCCCATTCGGCTGCCCTCCTCCCGCATGTCCCGCGGGAACACGGCCAGGGATTGGGCCGAGTGGGTGGGGTCGAATCCACCGTCATGGCGTCATCCTTCGCCCTCACGCACCTCCTTTCGTGCGTGAGAGGCGTCCGGGCAGTGGGCGTCGCCATGTCAGAAAGGCCCGACTGTGCACCCGAATCCGACATCGCGTCGCTCCGGACCACGGGTGAGCGTGCTTTCCCTGGGAAAGCGGCCATCGGTGCAGGCCCTTGGTCTCGGAGCGGCAAGACCGGCACAGCCTTCCTATCTCCGGCTAGGGCTGGCCGCAGCCCTGCTCCTCGCCGCCGTTGCGCTCTACGCCTTCAACAAGTGGTTCCGCTCGGTGGAGGCCGCCCTCGGCGAGCATGTCCTCGGGCTGGTCACCACCGGGACCACCGGTTTGAACTGGGACCAGGCGGTCGCCTTCTTCGGGCTCGGCACCCAGCACGCGATGGGCCTGAGGATCACCGCGGGATGCAGCTCGGCGATGCTGATCATCCCGCTCTTCCTGGTCGGCGCCGGTTTCATGCTCAGCCGTCGCTCCACCGTCGCGCGCGTTCTGGCGGGGACCGCCATCGGTGCCGCCCTGCTCGTCGTGACGAACCAGCTGCGCTTCGGTCTGATCGCCCTGTTCTCCCAGAAGTGGGGCTACGAGGGCTTCGGTTGGGCGCACACCGTGATCGGCTCCATCGTCAGCCTGGTGGGTGTAGCCCTCTCGGTGACCATCCTGCTGCTGGTGGCGATGCGGCGCCGGGAGCCGCGTACCCCGCTGAACGGAGTGAGTGCATGACACAGTTCCAGGAGAGCGGCTTCGTCGGTCTGGCGATGGCGCTCGCGCTCATCATCAACGGTGTCTTCACCGTCTATGTGGTCCTGCTGGTCATCGCGTTTCTGCGGGCCAAGCCCCAACAGCCGGGCCGCGGCGAGGACTTCGCCTGGCACTTCTTCATCCCGTGCCGGGACGAGGAGCACGTGATCGGCGACACCCTCCGCTATCTGCGTGAGCACTACCCCACCGTGCACCTGTGGGTCATCGACGACGACTCCGACGACTCGACGGCGGCCATCGCCCGCGACCACGCGGCGCGTTCGCCGTTCGTGCACCTGGTGCAGCGACGCCGCCCCGAGGCCCGTACGGGCAAGAGCCATGCGCTGAACGCCGCCTACCGGGCGCTCGACGACTGGCTGCCGGACGGCACCGACCGGTCCTCGGTGATCGTGGCCGTCTTCGACGCGGACGCGCGCCCGTCCCTCAACGTGCTCGACGTGTGCGCGGGACCGAGCCTGTTCGGCGATCCGAAGATGGGCGCCGTGCAGATCGAGGTCCGCATGCTCAACAGGGACGTCCGTGAGCCGCTGCCGGGCGGGACCCGGCTGCAGAACTGGTTCGGCCGCACACTCGTCCGGTTGCAGGACATCGAGTTCCGGGCGGCCATCTCCGCCATCCAGACGTCCCGGCGTACCACCAAGAGCGTGTGCATGGGCGGGAACGGCCAGTTCAGCCGGATGAGCGCGCTGGACGAACTCGCCGACGGCGAGCGGGCACCCTGGCGCGGCTCGCTGCTGGAGGACTTCGAACTCGGCCTGCACATCATGCTGGCCGGCCACCGCACCGGCTACGCCACCGAGGCGTGGGTGGACCAGGAGGCCCTGCACAACCTGCCCCGCTTCGTGACGCAGCGCACCCGTTGGTGCCAGGGCACCATGCAGTGCATGCGCTACCTCTCCAAGACGTGGCGCTCGCCGCACCTGTCCAACGCCGGTGTCATCGAGATCTCGTACTACCTGATCCAGCCCTGGCTGTGGCTCGTGGGAACGGTGATCTACCCGCTGCCGATCCTGATCTTCCTGAACAACCTGGTGCTGTACCCCGACGAGACCATGAACTTCCTGAGCGCGGGCGGCGCCGTCCTGTTCTCGTTCTACCTGCTCTTCGGCATCGCGCAGTTCGCGGTCTGGGGCTATCTGTACCACCGGCGCTGCGACCGCTCTCAGGGGCTGCTCCGGTGCATCGGCTGGGGCATCGCCTACTCCACGATGATCTATCTCTTCTACGTCATCGCCTGGCGCGCGTTCGGACGGCTGGTCAGCGGGCGCGTCGGCTGGGCCAAGACCCGCCGCAACTCCGAGGTCATCGTCGTCGGGCCGATCGCCAAAGAGGCCTGACGCACCGTCATCACGTAGGACTGCGAGACAACACGACATGAGAGACATGCGAAAACGCACAGTCTTGCTCTTCGCCGCCGGGCTGCTGCTGACGGGATGCGGGCGCGGTACGGGTGCTGCGGCGCCGGTGCCGTCCGCCATGCAGGCGGTGGGCTCCTGTCACACCTTCCGCACCCAGCAGGAGATGATCCAGCCGAGTGACATCGCGCCTCCGGTGCCCTGCGATCAGCCGCACCGCACCGAGACCTTCCAAGTGACCGACGTCGAGGGGCAGTTCGCCACCTACAAGAAGCGGCCCGACCCGGAGCAGATCGCCGCCTACGCGCAGGGACGCTGCTACGACGCCGAAGCGATCCGAAGCTACCTGGGAGCCGGGCCGCGGGACACCGTGTCCTTCTCGGTCTGGCCGCGGCTGCCGACCCGGGCGGAATGGGCCAGGGGCGTACGCACCCTGCGCTGCGACCTGGTGCCTCCGGTCCAGAAGGAGGAGAACGGGCCCCTCACGTCCTTCTCGTTCCGTGACGTGCTGACGAGGCCGGAATCCTCGACCGTGCGCGTCTGCGAACTCGGCGGTGCGTTCGTCACCTGCGATCACCCGCATGACCGCGAGGAGATCGCCACCTGGCAGGACCTCCGCCCTTCGGTGCAACCCGAGGACGCCCAGAAGGTCGCCACCGAACTGTGCGAGCCGGTCGTGCAGGAATTCCTCCAGGCCAAGCTGGCCAGCAGACCGGACCTCACGATCAAGGCCATCACGCCGAACAAGGACGAATGGGAGAAGGGTGTCAGGGCGGTGAAGTGCGGTGTCGGCCCGGCTGCCGCGGGCGCGACCATCGTCGGCACCCTCAGCGGGTCCGCGAAGGGACAAGTATGACCACGACTGTCGCACGCGCGGCTGTGAGCAGGGCATCGGTACGCCTGCACATGGTCGGTGAACCCAGCCGCGTGGCGGTGCGCACAGCGGCCCTGACCGCAGGTGTCGGCTGGACGGCCGTGATGCTGCTGCGCCTGCTGCTGGGCGGCGTGGTCGGCATGGGGGACGACGGAAACGGCGACCGGCTGCTCTGCATGTTCGGCGTGGTGGGCAGCCACCCCTGGAACGCCAACCCGTCGGCCCACGTCTATCCGACCTGGGTGCCTCACACCTATTACGGCGAGGCGTGCGGCGTGAAGGAGTCGGGCGAACCGTACTACTCCTCACAGCTGTTGGTGCTGGGGCTCGCCAAGACGCTGACGCCGCTGCTCGGTCTGCCCGGCGCGCTAGATCTGCGGGCGGCCGGGTTCGTGCTCGCGCTGGCCTTCGGGGCCATCATCGCCCTGCTGGTCACGCTGCTGCCGGGTCCCCTGTGGTTGCGGCTCGTGGCCACCGGCGGCATCGGCCTGGTCATGTGCGATTCGGCCTTCGCCGACTGGTTCATCTCGCCCTACAGCGAGGTGGCCGGGATGGTCGGCCTGCTGCTGCTCTGCCCCGCGCTGCTCCTGTTGTGGCGCAGCCCGATCGCGCCGCTGAGCGGAGTCGTGCTGACCACGGCCGCGGTGCTGTTCGCGATGACGGCCAAGACGCAGATGCTGTCGGTGCTGCCGGTGGCCATGCTGGCGCTGCTCTGGTTGCCGAGTGCGCGGCGCAAGAACAACAAGGCGGCCGCCGCCAACGCCGCCGCCAAGGACAACAGCGCCCAGCAGCGGCTCAAGCGGTGGCTGGCCGTGCGCTGGCCCGCGCTGATCGCGTGTGTCCTGCTGTGCGGGGTCGCCGTCGGATTCACCGCGACACAGCCGAAGCGGCTCAACCAGATCGTGTGGTACGACGCCGTGTTCCTGGAGATGCTGCCGCACAGCCCGGACCCGATGGGCGACTTGAAGGCCCTGGGCGCCGATCCCCGGCTGGTCACCTCCATGAACACGGTGATCTTCGACCCCAACTCGGCCGCCAGGACGCCGTACTGGGACGACTTCAAGCGGAACGTCACGCCGGCCAAGATCATGCTGCACTTCCTGAAGCACCCCACTCGGCTGGTCGGCATGGGTGCGCGCGGTCTGCAGGGCATGACCAATCCGACCCTGCATCACATCGGCTCCTATCCGGCCGACTCCGGTCACCAGCCGTTCGCCAAGGAGCGGCGGATCGTGGTGGTGACCAAGATCTTCGAGTTCTTCCGGTCGGTGCCGGCGCTGATTCCGCTGCTGTGGCTCGGGACGATCGTGCTCGGGGCCGTGCTCGCCAGCCGGACCTGGGCCCGGCAGTCGGCACGCGCCGTGGGCCGGCTTGCGGTCTGTCTCGTGATCACCCTGCTGCTGCAATTCGGGATGGTCATCATGACCGAGGGTGCGTCCGACCTCAACAAGCACCTGATCACCGCGGACTTCCTGACGGCCCTGTGCATTCCGCTGTCCGCGCTCTGCTTCTGGCTGCTGTACCGCCGGGAGCACGCGATGGAGCCGGAGGGGCCTCAGGCCGGGTGACGACGCGAAAAACCGGGTGGGGGGGGGGGGGGGGGGCCCCCCCCCCCCCGGGGGGGGGGGGGGGGGGGGGGTTTTTTGGTGTGGTGTTTAGACGGCGCCCCCCACCCCCGCTGGGTACGCTCAACAAACGACAACACACAAAAAAAAAAAGAG
>NZ_JBIWKB010000130.1:0-4673 GCF_044765425.1 Streptomyces sp. NPDC102462
AGGCAGACTCGCGGACCTCACCGAGGGAAGCAAGCAGACCACCTACCTCTACGGCGCCGACGGCAACCTCCTCATCCGCCGGGCGGCCGGTGACGCAGACAGCGTCCTCTACCTCGGCAACACCGAGGTCCGCCTGACCGTCAAGGGCACCACCAAGACCCTCACCGGCACCCGCTACTACACCCTCGGCGGCCGGACCGTCGCCGTCCGCACGGCAACGGCCGGCACCACCGGCACCAAACTGTCCTTCCTGGCCACCGACCCCCACGGCACCGCCGGCATCACTCTGGACGCCACCACCTGGGCCATCAACAAGCGCTACACCACCCCCTTCGGCGCCGACCGCGGCACACCCCTGTTCGGCCCCTGGCCCGACGACAAGGGCTTCCTCGGCAAACCAGAAGACACCACCACCGGCCTCACCCACATCGGCGCCCGCGCATACGACCCCACCACCGCCCAGTTCCTCAGCGTCGACCCCATCCTCGACACAACCGACCCACAAAGCCTCAACGGCTACACCTACGCCGACAACAACCCCACCACCCACAGCGACCCCACAGGTCTCTATTGCGACGGCTGCAGCGCGATCAACCCCGGAACCGTCTGGACATCGGAAAACGGTCCCGGCTGCACCAGCGAGGCCTGCTATGACACCGACGGGGACAAGCTCTACGACACTGGCGGGACGGCAAGTAGCAAATCAAGTGGTGGCAGTTCAAGCACCGGAGGCGACTCGGACTGGCGCACCGGACCATCGACGAAAGCGAGGCCGCCGGCTGATCCCCGGCCCGCTCCTGCGGCCCTCGGTCCACACCATCCGGCACTGCCTGGCCGCCACCCACCTCAACCCCCGCCACCCTGTGGAGACCGTCCTGACCTGCGAGTTATGGCGCCGACTCCACCAGACCCGCGCCATGGTCAGTCACTTCCGACGCCGCGGAGACCCGCTCCCGGACCACCTCCGCCCCTGGGCCCACCACCGGCCGATCCCACCCATCACCGATCCTCAAGATCTCCGGCTGTAGTACAGGAATGTCATCGGGTATGAGTTCCTCGGCCGGAGATGCGCCCTGATGTCTCAGTCTGGGGGCATGCCGGAGGCCAGAGACCCGCTGCCGGACTCACCTACTGCGGTCCGTAGATCACCACGGTGTTGCCCCATGGGTCCCTGGCTACGGCCCGAACCTCATGCGGACCGCGCTCGATCTCCCGGACTACGGACCCGCCACCCTGCACGAGGAGTGCGAGCACCAAGGCCACGTCGGGGACCTTGAACGACGCCGCGGGCGCACCGCCGGTGACGTCCTCGGCCGGGCCGGCCAGGGCCAACGTGGTGCTGCCGGCGTCGAGGGCGGCGTAGCGGTCACTGTCGACGAACATCGTGGCCAGGCCGAAGATGTCGGTGTAGAAGCGCACAGCGGCGTCGACGTCTGCCACCGGGTGCAGCACGTTCCCGATCTTCACGCGGTCGGAGTTCACGGGATCACTCACCGTACGGTCGCAGCACGGCTCGAGCGGAGGGTCGCACCACAGCGCTGCGATCCACCACGACTGTCGATCCGATGTGGTTCATGCAACGCTCTCCCCGAGGTGGAGGAAGTCGCCTCGATACCACGTCACCGGCTTGCCGCCGCCTATCCGGGCGTCGTGCACTCGGCCGATGAGGATTACGTGGTCTCCTCCGGGCACTGCTTCCTCCAGCTCGCAGCGGATGACCGCGGCGCCGTCGGGCAGTATCGGATGACCATTTTCGTCAGGTTCGAAGCTCCCGTGTGCGAACTTGTTCTCGCCCTTCGTGGCGAACTTCATCGCCAACTTCGCATGTCCGGGCGTCACGATGTTCACCACGAACTGCTCAGCCGCGACGAAGGCCGGGAAGCAGTCCGCCCCTTGGTCCAGACAAACGAGAATGAGTGGCGGGTCAAGTGACAAGGCCGCGAAGGAGCTCGCGGTGAATCCGTACGGCGTGCCGTCAGCGCCTCGGGTCGTCACGATCGTCACGCCTGAAGGGAACTGAGCCAGCGCCGAGCGGAAGGCGGCCGCATCCAGTCCCTGGACTTGATCAGCCATTCCACACCTCGCGGGCAGTGTGTGCGGCGACCGAAGTCGCACCCAGGGCGACGTGCTGCTCGGAACCGCCGAAGCCGTCGAAGCCCACCCGCTCCGCCAGCGGCACCTCCTCGATCAGCTCCCGATAGCGGTGCTCATGCGTGAGCCCGACCGGGGTGTCCCCCTCAGTCATGAGGATGAAGTCCATGACGACCCTTCTAGCAGATGTTAATCATCGATAACATTGAAGATAGCTCACTCCAGGTCAAAAGGCCACCGGCGGGCCGATCGCGTTAGGCCCCGATAACAACGAAAGGGCCGACCGGGAAGGAGTAACCACACGTGAGCGAGTCGCGGGCGCCCGGGCTTGTCGAGATCTCGGATTCCTAGGGAGCGGCATGCGTGTGCGGTCCTGCCGCTATGCGCCACGGAGCGGCACGCTGCCGCCAAGCCGCGGTGCCTGGAACCCCTAGCCGATCGGTATGACTCGCTGTCGCCCTGCATCAGAAGGCGCGCACTCGACCGCCGGTGCGGACTGGTTGCGCCGGACGCTTTCACTGCAGGCCGAGGCCCGGGGCCACCTATGCCGCTTGCCGATCTCGGCGCGCCGACTTCTGACGCGGCTACTTACCGACGGCGTCAAGGCTGTCGCGTCCGACGGAGTACTCGGCAACCCGGACGGCATCTCCTCTGAGCTGGGCTTTGCCTGTCTGAACGCCGTCGCCGACCTGCTCACGACGCACGCAACGATCCGTTATCGACGATTCACGTAAGCTTCGTACATGACTAGCTCACCTTCTCCTCGTACCGCATCTCCGCGCGCGACACGTCGGCAGGTGCTGATCAAGGTCGCCGGCGAGCTGTTCAACGAGCGTGCCTTCGACGCGGTCACCACGGAGATGATCGGCTCCCGCGCCGGCGTGACCGGCCCCGCCCTCTACCGGCACTTCCCCAGCAAGCAGGCGTTGCTCATCGCCGTGCTCGAGGATCCGTTGAACGAGCTGCTGACGAACGCACGCAAGACGGCAGCCGAGATCTCGGATCCACGCCAGGCACTCGAAGCGATGATCGACTACCACGTCAGACGCACCCTCGACAACGTGCCGTCCACGCTGGTGTTCCTGAAGAACGAACACAACGTCCCCGACGACGAACGCCATCGCATGCGACGCATGATGCGCCTCTACGCCGAGGAGTGGAGCGGCCTGGTCGCCCGGCTGAGGCCCGACCTGTCAGACGCCCAGACCCGCGTCCTGACCCACGCCGTCTTCTCGATGATCAACGCTGTCCCACAGTTCAACAGCGGACTCGACCCCGAGACCGTGGCAAACACCATCCGCACCGCCGCCATCAACGCACTACTCATCCCAGCAGACACCGTCTGACACGGAGAATGCGCAGTACACCCACCTGTGCGCTGCCCAGAGGGCACGCAGTTCTTGCCAGTCAGCTGCTTGGCGCCCGGGTGTAGTCGCCTCGACGGGTGGCGTGCTTGGTATCGGCGCCGCCATGGCGACCGCATCACAGGTGTGGTCGCCATGGCGCGCAGGCTTGTGACGATAGGGCCCTGGGGTGGGGCCGAGGCGCTCAGAGGTCCTCACAGAAGTGGCCGACCATGTGCTGTTGGCTTGTCTGCTCGTTGGTCTGGCCGTGGGGAAGCGCCAGTCGTGGCCGTGGACCGTGTCGGATGAACTGTGGGCGTTGATCGAGCCGTGCTGCCAAGCCGGGACCGAAGCTGGTCGAAGGACGGCCGAGGGCGCCGGACCGGCAGGCGTTGTGCGGGATCCTGTTCGTGCTGCACACCGGCATCCAGTGAGAGTACCTGCCCCAGGAGCTGGGCTCCGGTTCGGGCATGACCTGCTGACGGCGGCCGGGCCGCGTGCGCGTGGTCGAGTAGCCGTGGGTGTGCACGCCCTGATGTCGTCAACGAGTAGGCACGTGGTTCACCGTCCGCAGTCGTGATGAAGCCCTCAGCGGCGCAGCCGTCTTCCACTGGACCGGCTGGCAAGATCGCACTCTCGTCGACGTCGGTACGACCCCGGCGTGGTCGGCGATGCATGCTCAGCCCGACCGTCATTGTTACCGGCACCTAACGGTGCTTGGGCTTGAGCGGGACCTTGACCAGGGCTGGACTACGCCCTACGTTATCGGCGAATAACATTCGACGGAAGGGTCGTCATGGACTTCATCCTCATGACTGAGGGCGACACCCCGGTCGGGCTCACGCATGAGCACCGCTATCGGGAGCTGATCGAGGAGGTGCTCCTGGCGGAGCGGGTGGGCTTCGACGGCTTCGGCAGTTCCGAGCAGCACGTCGCCCTGGGCACGGCCTCGGTCTCGGCTCCGGAGGTGCTCTACCCCTACCTGATGGCCCTCACGAGCCGCATCCGCTTCATCCACCTCGTGACGCTGCTACCGACCCGGATCAACCACCCCCTGCGCGTTGCAGAACGCGTCGCCACCGAGGACATCCTGTCCAACGGCCGCGTCGAACTGGGCACCGGCCGCGGCAACACCACACTCGCGCGGGCCTTGTCCCCGAGGAGTGGACACCTGTTCGTGTCGTTATGCGGCAAGTGTCAGGGTAGCTGACTGCTGTTCGTAGGCGATCGGCGCCTGCT
>NZ_JBIWKB010000131.1:0-4537 GCF_044765425.1 Streptomyces sp. NPDC102462
TGGTGGCCCGGCACGAGAGCCTGCGCACGGTGTTCGCCGAGGACGCCGAAGGCCCGTACCAGATCGTCCGGGACCCGGCCGACGCCCGGCCGGAGTTCATGGTCGTCGGGACGGACGAAACACGTCTGCGTGACGCCCTGGCGGAGGGGGCCGGCCGCCCGTTCGACCTTGCCGCAGACATCCCGTTCCGTGCCTCGCTGTTCGCGTTGTCCGAGGACGACCACGTACTCCTGCTGCTGACCCACCACATCGTGAGTGACGCGTGGTCCCGGGCCCCACTGGCCCGTGACCTCACGGCGGCCTACGCGGCCCGGGTGCAGGGCGCGACAGCCCCCGAGTGGGCGCCGCTGCCGGTCCAGTACGCCGACTACAGCCTCTGGCAGCGCGACGTCCTCGGCACCGAGAACGATCCGGACAGCGAGATCTCCCGCCAACTCGCCTACTGGACCGACACACTGGCCGGGCTGCCCGACCAACTGGAGCTGCCGTACGACCGCCCGCGCCCCTCGGTCGCCACCTACCGCGGCGACCGCATCCCCTTCGAGATCCCCTCGGCGCTCTACGACCGGGTCGTCGCCCTGGCGAGGGAGACCCAGGCGAGCCCGTTCATGGTGCTTCAGGCGGGGCTCGCCGCGCTGCTGACCCGGCTGGGCGCGGGTACGGACATCCCGCTGGGCACACCGATCGCGGGCCGCACCGACGAGGCCCTGGACGACCTGGTCGGCGTCTTCCTGAACACGCTCGTGCTGCGCACGGACACCTCCGGGAACCCGACGTTCGCCGAGCTGGTGGACCGGGTCCGTGAGCGGAACCTCGCTGCCTACGCCCATCAGGACCTGCCGTTCGAGCGGCTGGTGGAGGCCGTCAACCCGGAACGCTCACTGTCCCGGCACCCCCTCTTCCAGGTGCTTCTCACACTCAACAACACCGACTATCAGGGCGCGTTGGACTCCCTCGGTGACCTGCCCGGCCTCACGGCCGAGCGGGAGCCGATCGAGTCGTCCGTCGCCAAGTTCGACCTGGCCTTCGGATTCACGGAGCGCCGTGACGGACACGGCCGGGTGAACTCCCTCCATGGTGTGCTGGAGTTCAGCACCGACCTGTTCGACCGAGTCACCGCCGGCACGCTCATCGACCGGCTCCTCCGGTTCCTGGACCACGCGGTCACCACTCCGGACGTCCAGGTCGGCGACATCGAGATCCTGGCCGCAGCCGAGCGCGGCCGCCTCCTCGAACTCTGGAACGACACGGCGCGTGAGGTGCCGGGGCGTTCGGTGGTGGAGCTGTTCGAGGAGCGGGTGTCCTCGGACCCGGCCGCGGATGCCGTGGTCGCGGGCCAGGAGTCACTGTCGTACGAGGAACTGGACGCCCGTGCCGAACGGTTGGCCCACGTCCTGGTCGAACGCGGAGCCGGCGCCGAACGGTTCGTGGCGGTGGCGCTGCCCAGGTCGGTGGACCTGCTCGTGGCACTGCTGGCCGTCTGGAAGACAGGCGCCGCCTATCTGCCCCTGGACACCGAATACCCGGCCGAGCGGCTGGCCTACATGCTGGACGACGCGGACCCGGTCCTGCTCCTGACCACGAGCGACCTGACCCGCGTACTGCCGGAGGAACCGGCCGTGCCCCGGTTGCTGCTGGACGCCCCCGAGACCACCGACGCTCTGTCGCGGCTCGCGGACAGCCAGCCCCTGGCCCGTCCGGCTCTCACGAACCCGGCCTATGTGATCTATACGTCGGGGTCGACGGGACGCCCGAAGGGTGTGGTCGTCCCGCAGGGCGCACTGGTGAACTTCCTGACAGCGATGCAGGAACACTTCGAACTGACCGACCGCGACCGTCTGCTGGCCGTGACCACCGTCGGATTCGACATCGCCGGACTCGAACTGTTCATGCCGCTGCTCTCCGGCGCCACCGTGGTGATCGCCTCACGGGACACCGTCCGGGACCCCGCCGCCCTGTACGGACTGGTGCGGTCGGCGGATGTTTCCGTGATGCAGGCGACGCCGAGCCTGTGGCGAGCGGTACTCGCCCAGGACACATCGGCACTGACCGGAATCCGCGTCCTCGTCGGCGGCGAAGCACTGCCCCCCGACCTCGCCGAAGCACTCACCCACCACACCACATCAGTCACCAACCTGTACGGACCCACCGAAACAACAATCTGGTCCACCCAATGGTCCGTCACCACCCAGGACACACACCGCCCACGCATCGGCCGCCCCATCACCAACACACAGGTCTACGTCCTCGACAACACCCTCCGACCCGTCCCACCCGGCACACCCGGCGAGCTCTACATCGCCGGCACCGGCCTGGCACGCGGCTACCACCACCGCCCAGGACTCACCTCACAACGCTTCGTCGCCAACCCCTACGGCCCCACCGGCACCCGCATGTACCGCACCGGCGACCTCGTCCGCTGGACCCCCGACGGACAACTCGAATACCTCACCCGCATCGACGACCAGATCAAACTCCGCGGCCACCGCATCGAACCCGGCGAGATCGAAACCGTCCTCACCACACACGAACACATCGCACAAGCCGCCGTACTCGTCCGCGAAGACCGCCCCGGAGACCCGCGCCTCGTCGCCTACATCGTCCCGGCGGCGGAGGAGTTGGTGGAGCCGGCAGATGTGCGCCAGCGGCTTGCCGCCCGTCTGCCGGGCTACATGATCCCCTCGGCGTTCGTGACCCTGGATGCCTTCCCGCTCACCCCGAACGGCAAGCTGGACCGCCGCGCCCTGCCCGCACCCGACCACGAACCACAGACAGGCCACGGCCGCGCACCACGCTCCCCCCGCGAAGACATCCTCCGCACCCTCTTCGCCGAAGTACTCGGCATCGACACCATCACCATCGACGACGACTTCTTCACCCTGGGCGGCCACTCCCTGCTCGCCACCAAACTCGTCAGCCGCATCCGCACCGTCCTGGGCACGGAGCTGGCCATCCGACAGCTCTTCGAAAGCCCCACCGTCGCCGAACTCGCCGCCGCACTGGACACCGCGACCGGCACGCGAAAGCCGCTGCGGGCCGCCGCGTCCCGGCCCGCGCGCGTTCCGCTGTCCCACGCCCAGCAACGGCTGTGGTTCCTGCACCGCTTCGAGGGCCCCAGCGCCACGTACAACCTGCCCGTCGCCCTCCGGATGACGGGAGCGCTGGACCAGTTGGCGCTGCGGCAGGCGCTGGCGGACGTCGTGGACCGGCACGAGAGCCTGCGCACGGTGTTCGCCGAGGACGCCGAGGGTCCGTACCAGATCGTGCGGGACGCCACCGAAGTGTCTCTCACGGTGACCGCCACGGACGAGGAACACCTGCACGAGGAACTGGACCGTGCCTCCCGCGCGACATTCGAGCTGAGCGAGGAACCGCCCTTGCGCGTCTTCCTGTTCGAGCTCGGAGACGAGGAGTACGTCCTGCTCGCGGTCGTCCACCACATAGCGGGCGACGCCTGGTCGATGGGCCCCCTCGCCCACGACCTGACGGCGGCGTACGCGGCCCGGGTGCGGGGCGCGGCCCCGGAGTGGGCGCCGCTGCCGGTGCAGTACGCCGACTACAGCCTCTGGCAGCGCGACGTACTCGGCTCCGAGGACGACCCGGACAGCGAGGCCAGCCGCCAACTCGCCTATTGGACGCGGACGTTGGCGGATCTCCCGGCGGAGCTGCCGCTGCCGTTCGATCGGCCGAGGCCGGCCGTGGCCTCGTACGTGGGCGACCGGGTCACCTTCGAGCTGCCGGAGGACGTCTACAGCGGTCTGGTGCGCGTGGCCCGTGAGGGCAGGTCCAGCCTGTTCATGGTGCTCCAGACCGCGCTCGCCACCCTGCTGTCCCGGCTGGGCGCGGGCACGGACATCCCGCTGGGCACCCCGATCGCCGGCCGCACCGACGACGCGCTGGACGATCTGGTCGGCTTCTTCGTGAACACGCTGGTGCTGCGCACCGACGTATCCGGCGATCCCACCTTCACCGAGCTGCTGGAGCGGGTGCGGGCGGCGGACCTCGCCGCCTACGCCCATCAGGACCTGCCGTTCGAGCGGCTGGTGGAGGCGATCAACCCGGAACGCTCACTGTCCCGGCACCCCCTCTTCCAGACCATGCTCACCCTGAACAACACGGAACAGGGCGCGGCCTCCGCCGTCGCTTCCCTGCCCGGCCTGGAGGTGAGCAGCCGGCCGGTGGGAATCGGTGCCGCCAAGTTCGACCTGTCCTTCCGACTCGCTGAACGCCGTCCCACGGCAGAGACCCAGTCCGCCGTGCTGGGTGGTGCGCTGGACTACAGCACCGACCTGTTCGACCGCGAGACCGCACAGTCCATCGCCGACCGCTTCGTCCGCGTACTCACCGCCCTTGCCCAGGACCCGGATCGCCGGGTCTCCGAGGTGGAGGTGCTGGAGAAGAGCGAACGGAAACGGGTCCTGTCGGACTGGCAGGGGGCCTCGCGTGCCCTGCGCGGGGTGTCGCTGCCCCAACTGTTCACCGAGCAGGCGGGCAGATCACCGGACGCGGTGGCCGTACAGTGCGACGACCGCTCCCT
>NZ_JBIWKB010000132.1:0-4147 GCF_044765425.1 Streptomyces sp. NPDC102462
TTCCCTGGCGGCCTCCCCCCCCCCCCCCCCCCCCCCCCCCCCCCCGCCCGCCCCCCCCCCCCCCCCCCCCCCCCCCCCCCCCCACCGCCGTACACGACCACCGCGGCGCCCAGCCGATGCCCGGCACTGTCCAGCCGCCGCCACTCGGCCCGCACACCCCACCACCCGCCACCCGCCACCCGCCACCAGGCCCCCGACGCCCCGGGGCGCTCAATTCGCCCGGGTTGCCCCGGCGCCCCGGATCTTCCAGACCGCCCTGGGTCGCCCCGACGCCCGGGCACCGGCCGCCCTGATACGACGCCTGGGCACCGGCCGCCCGGATACGGATCACCCGGACAACCGGGGCCGCCCCGACGCCCCGGGCCACCCGAACATCCTGAGCCACCCCACCCGGTTCAACCGCTCCCGCCCTTTCAGCCGGATTCACCGGTACAGCCGTTCCCGACTGTTCAGCCGGTCCCGCCGATTCAGCCGGCCCGGCCGGTGCAACCGGATCCACCCGATCGGGCGGCTCCAGGGGGTCAGCCGGCCGATCGCACCGACCGACCCCACCGGATCGGCGGGGTCAGCCCGATCACCGGATCAGCGGGGGCCACCGAATCAGCCCGACCACCCGGCTCGACCGAATCGCCATCGACCCGGCCGAACAGCGAACCCGGCCAGCCCACCACCACCGCCCAGCGAACCCGGCACAGGCCGGACCGCCCGAAAGGCCCGATCACCGGATCAGGCGGCCCCACCTGGATCAGCCGGGCCGCTCCGAACAGCCGGTTCCGGCGGATCGGTCGGTTCCGTCGGTTCGGGTCGCCGTCGTCGCCCTCGTTGGCGGGGGCTGGTTACTTGAGGGCGAGGAGGAGGGTGTCCGACGGGGAGGACCACACCGGCCGGGCCTCCGAGAACCCCTTCTCGCGCAGCACGCGCGCGTGCCAGGCGACGGGGGGCGTGTCCCCGTCGGCATGCTCGCCGTAGATCTCGAAGCGGCGGGCCGTGGGCTCGGCCAGGACCGGGTCCTTCGCGGCGAGTTGCCACCACTCCGCCCAGTCGAGCGCACCCGCGCGCTTGGCCTGATCCATGCGGGCGTGCCGCTGGGCCCGTTCGGCGGCATTGATCCGGGGCGTGCTGTCATCGATCATGTGGTCCGCGTTCATGAAGACACCGCCGTCGCGGACGAGTTCCGCGACCTGACCGTAGAGGGCCGCGAGGGGGTCGCTGTGCAGCCAGTGCAGGGCCGTGGCGGTCAGGACCGCGTCGTACGCGTCGTACGGCAGCAGCGCGGGCCACTGCGGGTCCTTGAGGTCGGCGGTGACGAAGGTGACCCGTTCGTCGCCCGCGAAGGTGCCCTCGGCGATGGCCAGGAGCGCCGGGTCGAGGTCGACGCCGGTGCTGACGGCCTGCGGGAACCGCTTCAGCAGCCGGCCGGTGATGCTGCCGGTGCCGCAGGCGAGGTCGAGCACGCGCGGCGCGGTGCCGACGAGCGCCTCGACCATGTCGAGCATGATCGTGAACCGCTCCTCGCGGTCGGGCATGTACCACTCCTGCTGCCGGTCCCAGCTCTCCTGCCAGGCCCGCCAGTCGGCTCCGGTCGTGGCCGTGTTCGCGTCCGTCATCGCAACCCCTCCCACGCGAAGGTCCCGTAATACCCTGGAAGCGCGATCGGTCATTACCCGATCGCGCCCACGACCATAGAGCACCACCGTAAGGACTACAAGTGGAACTGGCCTATTACTCGGATTACGCCGTGCGCCTCGTCAACAGCGAGGAACCGCTCCGGGGCAAGGACTCGCTCACCACGGTCGAAGCCGTCCGCGGCCTGTTCGGCGTCAACCAGTCGGCGGCCCGCCGCGCCGCCGACGCCGACGTCACCCGTTTCCGCTCGGTGCGCGCCCGGCTGCGCGCGGTCTTCGAGGCCGCCGACCAGGGCGACGAGACCCTGGCGGTGGACCTGCTGAACTCACTGCTGCTGGAGTTCCCGGTCAGCCCGCAGATCTCCGGGCACGACCACCGGGACGACGACGGCCGCCCGCTGTGGCACATGCACCTCGCCGACCACCCGTCGAACGCCACCGCGGGCTACGCGGCGATCGCCGCCATGGGCCTGGCCTTCCACCTGACCGAGTACGGCGTGGACCGCCTGGGCCTGTGCCAGGCGGGCCCCTGCCGCAACGCCTACCTGGACACCTCCACCAACCGCTCCCGGCGCTACTGCTCCGACCGCTGCGCCACGCGGGCCAACGTGGCCGCCTACCGGGCCCGCAAACGTCTGGAGGCCGACCGGTCCGGGAACACCGGCCGCACGGCCGAGAGCGCCCAGCCCACGACGGCCAGCGGCGAGCGCTGATCCGCCCTGCGCGGCCGCAGCCGCAGCCGGACCCGGCCGAGGATCAGCTCCTGCGGCACGGCCCCGTAGTCGGTGCTGTCACCGCCCGCGTACGGATTGTCCCCCAGCACCCACCAGCCGCCCTCGCGGCGCTCCACCGCGCGCTTGACGACGAGCAGGTCCTGCTGGAAGGGATGGCGCAGGACCACGATGTCCCCGGGCCTGATCCGGGCGCCGTACTGCAGCACGAGCCGGTCCCCGTGATGCAGCGTCGGCACCATGGACGGCCCCGTCACCTCGGCCAGCCCGAAGGGCGGCGTCGCCCTCCCCCGCTCGGTCTCCTGCGACAGCTCCGGCATCGCCGGCACCTCCCCGGTCCGTTCCTCCACCAGTCTCAGTCTGACCCTGGACTTTTGTCCTAAGCCCTAGGGGGCACTCGCGAAATCCCGCTTCTCAGGGAGTAATGTCCCACCTGAGAAGACGATCACGAGGAAGGAATGCTCCATGCTTTCCCGCCTGTTTGCCCCCAAGGTCAAGGTCAGCGCGCACTGCGACCTGCCCTGCGGCGTGTACGACCCGGCCCAGGCCCGCATCGAGGCGGAGTCGGTGAAGGCCGTCCAGGAGAAGATGGCCGGCAACGACGACCCGCACTTCCAGTCGCGCGCCACCGTCATCAAGGAGCAGCGCGCCGAGCTGGCCAAGCACCACGTCTCCGTGCTCTGGAGCGACTACTTCAAGCCCCCGCACTTCGAGAAGTACCCCGAGCTGCACCAGCTGGTCAACGACGCCCTGAAGGCGCTCTCGGCCGCCAAGGCGTCCACCGACCCGGCGACGGGCCAGAAGGCGCTCGACTACATCGCCCAGATCGACAAGATCTTCTGGGAGACCAAGAAGGCTTGATCTATGGCTAGGCCGTCTGACCTGCGGTTACGCAGGTCGCATCGCCTACCTGTCCGCACCCGGTCCGCAGGCCGCCGAGAACGGCGTCCATGACGGTCCGGGTGCGGTCTTCTTCACCCGGCCACAGGTGTGCGTAGATCCGCAGTGTGATGACGGCGGTCGCGTGGCCGAGGACCAGCTGAACCTGCTTGACGCTCGCTCCGCCGGCGATGAGCGCGGAGGCGTAGAAGTGCCGCAGGTCGTGGGTCACCATGTGCGGCAGCTCGACGGGCTTGCGGCCCTCGCGGTCGGCTGCCTCGTTCTCCGCAGCTTGGAGCGTCCTGCGGACGCAGTTCCACTCCGTCTTCCAGCGGCGGTAGTTGAGAGGCTCACCCTCCTCCATTGTGAACAGCCACTCCTTGGAGGGGCGTGCGGCGAGGTGCGCGAGGAGGGCGTCTGTGACCACCTCACCGACCGGGACGGTACGCCGGGACTTGGCGGTCTTCGGCGGGCCAATCTTCCCGGACTGGAGGCGCTGCCGCTCGACGCGGAGGGTGCCGGCCTTGAAGTCGACGTCCGAGACCTTGAGGCCGAGCAACTCGCCTATTCGCAAGCCTGATCCGGCAAGGGTGACGATCGCCGCGCGGATGTACGGCGGCATCGCGCGGGCCATGGCCTCGACCTGCGCAACCGTGGGCGGGGTGACTTCCTCGTCCGGCATAGGCGGAAGGGTGATCCGGCGGCACGGGCTGGAGGCGATGACCTTGTCCTCGACGGCCGCGGTCATGAGGCGCACGAGGACGTCGTAGACGTTGCGCACGCTACCGGGGCCGAGCAGCTCGGACAGGCTCTTGAAGGGGACCTGTCCCCGAGTGGTGGACACCTCTGAGCCCGGCCCCGGCAGGGGCCGGGCAGGAGGGATCTCTTATGGTGATGAAGGTCTACTCGCCC
>NZ_JBIWKB010000133.1:0-4041 GCF_044765425.1 Streptomyces sp. NPDC102462
CGCAGCCCGATCGCTTACGAGGCAGCGTCCGAAACAACATCAACTACGCTGGCACCAGCCGCATAACCCGTGTCCAGGATTCGGGGCCAAGGCCCGTGGGCCGGGCCGTCGCCGCCAGCGGCATCCCCCGGGACCAGCTGTTCATCACCACCAAGCTGTGGATCCAGGACCAGGGAGAGGCGAGCGCCCTTCGGGCCTTCGACCGCTCGCTCGACCGGCTCGGCCTCGACCACCTCGACCTCTACCTCATCCACCAGCCCTTCGGCGACTACTACGGATCGTGGCGGGCCATGGAGAAGCTGCACCGAGAGGGCCGCAGCCGCGCCATCGGCGTCAGCAACTTCCACCCCGACCGGCTCGCCGACCTCCTCACCCACAACGAAACCGTGCCTGCGGTCAACCAGATCGAGACCCACGTCTTCTTCCAGCGCACCGACGACCACAGGCTCATGGGGGAGCACGGCATCCAGCACGAAGCCTGGGGCCCCCTCGCACAAGGCGGCCAGGGCTTCTTCGACAACCCCGTGCTCGTCGATATCGCCCACGCGCACGGCAAGTCCGTCGCCCAGATCGCGCTGCGTTGGCTGATCCAGCAGGACATCGTCGTCATCCCCAAGTCCCTGCGGCCCGAACGCATGGCACAGAACCTCGAGGTGTTCGACTTCGCCCTCACCGGCGACGAGATCGCGCGTATCACCGCCCTCGACACTGGCCGCAGCCACGTCTTCGACCACCGCGACCCGGAAGGCGTCAAGTGGCTCGGTGCGACACGCTTCCATACGGGACGGCCGCGCTCGGCCCTGCCCGCGACATGACCGTCCGGGCAGAGCAGGCCCACCGGAATGTTCCTCAGCGCATACGGAGTACCAGCATGAATGCCACGCACGAAACCATCACTCTCAACAATGGCGTCACCATGCCAGCCATCGGTCTCGGCGTCTTCCAGAGCCCGCCTGAAGAGACCGCCGCCGCCGTCGACGCCGCGCTCCGCACTGGCTACCGTCACATCGACACCGCCGCCTGCTACCTCAATGAGCGCCAGGTCGGTGAAGGCATCCGTCGTTCCGGTGTTGATCGCTCCGAGGTCTTCATCGAGACAAAGGTCTGGGTCGCCGACTACGGCTATGACGAGACCCTGCACGCGTTCGACAAGAGCGCCGGGAAGCTCGGCGTCGACGTCATCGACCTGCTGATCCTGCACCAGCCGATGCCGCAGCACTTCGTGCGGACCATCGGCGCCTACAAGGCCCTCGAACAACTCCTGGCCGACGGGCGGGTGCGTGCCATCGGCGTCAGCAACTTCATGCCCCACCACCTCGCGAACCTGCTGAAGGAGACCACGGTCGTCCCGGCGGTGAACCAGGTCGAGCTGCACCCGTACTTCACCCAGCCGGACGTGCAGGCCTCGAACGCCGAACACGGCATCCTCACCCAGGCATGGTCCCCGATCGGCGGCATCACCTTCTATCCCGGCTTCGGTGACGAGCGCCGCAGCGTCATGCAGGAGGAGACGATCAAGGCCATCGCCTCCGCGCACGACAAGTCGCCGGCCCAGGTGATGCTGCGCTGGCACATCCAGCAGGGCCGGTCCGCCATTCCGAAGTCCGTCGACCCTGGCCGGATCGCGCAGAACTTCGACGTGTTCGGCTTCACGTTCAGCGACGACGAGATCGCCGGCATCGACGCGCTCAACACCGATGTCCGACTCGGGCCCAGCCCCGATGACGTGGACCCGTCCACGTGGGGCCTCGAGATCCCGGAAGCCTGAACATCACGTATCCGCGCCGGCATGCGCGCGAGGTGCCCGCTCAGCGCTACCAGTGAGCCACCAAGCGTTCGAAACGGCGCGGGGTGCCTCTACTGCCTTTCCCGGCCGGGGGGCCTCGTCCACAGCGACGCCATCCTCGAAGCGGTCACTTCCAGCGCACCGCCGACCAGGCCCCGATGCGCCAGTACGGCGTCCAGCATGCGTCGCCCAGATCGCCCTGCGCCAGCTCGTCCAGCGCGAGATCGTCGTGATCCCGAAGTCGGTGCGACCCGAGCGCATTGAGCGTTCACCACCGCTCAGCCTGTTGACCTGCCGATACGGGGTCCGGAAACAGGCACTGAGCTTGTTCTTCGACCTCACGTCGCTGCGGAATGCTTGCCGATGCAGAAAATGCAGTGCGTGCTGCCACCACGCTGGTCAGACTCGCTGACATGACTGAGAAGATCACCCGCATCAACCCCGAGCAGCTGCATGAGACACCCGGCTACCACCACATCACCGTGGTGGAGGCAGGCCGTACCGCCTATCTGGCGGGGCAGTGCCCGCTTGATCGGAATGGTGACCTCGTCGGTTCCGGTTCCCTCGAGACGCAGGTCGACCAGGTTGTCGCGAACGCGCTCGCTGCCCTGGCAGCGGTGAGTGCCCAGCCTGAACATGTGGTGCGGTCAGTGATCTACGTGCGGAGCGATGAGAGGGACATTCTCGGAGTCGCATGGCGTCGGCTCACCGAGTCTGCCCTGGGTCCGGCGTTCACCACCGCCAGCACGCTCTTGGGCGTCGCCCAACTGGGCTTTCCGGGACAGCTCGTCGAGGTGGATCTCACTGTGGCGCTGCCTGACTGACGCGCCTGGTCCTGGCGGTCGATGTCAGCAACTGGCTCCGCGCTGAGGGGCCGACCAGCGCGGATCGTCTGTGCTGCCACGTCCACGGCCGCAGCGGACGCTCCTCGGACCAGTTCATCCCCGGCTGGCCGACATCGTCTTCGACGTCGGCTACGACGCTCCACGGATGGCCCACCTCCTCGACGGCCTCCCGGTCGAGGTGCTGGGACGGATGCGTTCCGACCGCGTCATGCGACGGCCGACGCCCTCGCTCAGGGAGTACGCCCTGGCCTGTCCCCAGGGCGGGCGACCGCCGAAGCACGGCAAGGAGTTCCGCTTCGCCAAGCCGGACACCTGGGGTGAGCCGGACGCGGCCACGACGCAGGTCACCGACCGATACGGCACCACCCGCGCGATGGCCTGGGCCCGTATCCACCCGCGCCTGACCACCCGCTCCGCCTGGATCGAGCACAGTTCTTGACTTCCCATGCACCGCACGGCCCTTGGCTTGCCTCTCCCGCCACCCCACCTGTCGCGTCTTCAACGACGGAGAGTCCCAGACGGCCCCGAATTCTGGCCAGTGGCGGTCCACTCCCACCAGGGGCAGTCGGCCCGGTGGAGGTCAGCCAACCTGGCAGTGCCGTTCAACGTGTTCACGCATGCGGCCAAGGTTGGCCCTGGACAACGAATTCGTGTGCTTTGAAAGTGAGTTCTGAACACAGCAAGGGAGCATTGGGCGGAGTCGTAGGCGGACCGCCGTGACGCACCAGGCGCGGATCCTCCTACGGCACGTGACTCCCTGCGCGTCGGTCCGGTTCTTGGTGCTCCAGGGCTCACGCGCGACGCTCGGTAGCACTCAAGGACTCACCAATTCCTTAAGAATTGGGCCTTCCCCCCTTCGCCCCATCCGTGACGTGAGGTGGTTTTCAATGCCTGCAGATGCCGAAGCGTTTTGGACACTAGAAGCCACCAGCAGAACCTTCGTGCTGCCAATCATGCAGCTCGACGGTGACCTGCGTGACGCAATCGCCGCCTACTACCTCTCCACCCGGGCCATCGATCAGATCGAGGACCACCCCACCCTGAAGCCAGGAGCGAAGGTCGAACTTCTGCGCGCCGTAGGTCGGACCCTTCAGACTCGCTTCGACGAAACATCCTTCGATCCGATCTTCCAAGCGCACCACGAGCACCTGGAACCTGTCACTGTTCAGCTTGGCCGATGGATGACCCGCGTACCGCCCACCAACATTGCCCCTCAACTGTGGGACGCCGTCTCTGCCATGGCCGACCGAATGGCCTACTGGGTGGAGCGTGACTTCCACATCTCTACCGAAGCCGACCTGGATCACTACACCTATGAGCTGACCCCGGTTTCGTGGAGTCCCTGAAGCCAGGCTTATGATCCTGGCGCGCGAAGGAGAACCACGAGCAGTGCCAGCACCACGTAAGTAC
>NZ_JBIWKB010000134.1:0-3981 GCF_044765425.1 Streptomyces sp. NPDC102462
TTCGGCTTGCGGTCCAGGTACTCGGTGAGGTCGAGGATCTTCGCGGCCTCCTCGACCTTCTGCCGGATCTCCGCCTTGTTGACGCCGGCGATCTTGAGCGCGAAGCCCATGTTGTCGGCGACCGACATGTGCGGGTAGAGCGCGTAGTTCTGGAACACCATGGCGATGTCCCGGTCCTTCGGCGGCAGGTGGGTGACGTCGCGGTCGCCGATGCGGATGGCGCCGGCGTTGACGTCTTCGAGCCCCGCGAGCATCCGGAGCGCGGTGGACTTTCCGGAACCCGACGGGCCGACCAGGACGAGGAACTCGCCGTCCTCGATCGCGATCTCGAGCGAGTCGACGGCGGGCTTTTCGGAACCCGGGTAGATCCGGGTCGCGTTGTCGAACGAGACAGTGGCCATGGTGAGCAGGCCCCCTTCTACCGGCAGGAACGTGCCGGACGATCCGAGTAGGAAGGTGGATGGTGTAGTCCACACGAGTGAATCGGATCTGGACAGTACCTGGCGTTTCCCCGTCTGTCATTACCCCGGAGCATGTGAGCTTCGCGGGAATTCTCACCAGGGGCTGCCGGGGACCTGGGTACACGGCTCGGCCGCACCGCGTAGGCCTCCGTAGCCTCGCGCTTTCGCGCGCCCAGCAGACTCGGAGGTCTTCGTGTGTAGTTGATCTCGAGTCGTAAGCTTGCTGTCGCCTGCCGGTGAAAGTCCGGTCCGGGTAGCTGCCAGGAGGCCCGGTAGCAGACTGGCGGCGTCGGGGGGAAACGCCCGGGGTCGAAGCCCAGTGTGGAAAGCCCTGCAAGGGGGAGCAAAGCAGCGGTCCGTAGCATCACGTGATGCCTGCGGCGTCGTTGCCCAGGACTTTTAACAGAATGAGCCGTGACGACTAGGAATGACGCGCCGTCAGTCAGTGTTATGCGCATCTCTGGTGTGTGGTGGGGGCGTTGGGCATGGCGCAGCGGAGGCCGTGGGGGCGAGGATGAGTTGTGGGAGCGGTCTGCTCCGCCGCTGCCGGTCGTGGAACGCCGGGTGCGGTACCGGGTCAGGCGCTCCAGGCAGGCCGTTCCGCTGGAGGACTACGGGTACGGTACGCACAACGGCCTACGTCGATCAGCGCAGCGGCCACCTCTGAGAGGGGGCCGCTGCGGTCTCTGCGTGCGTCAGCGGTTCGGTTGCCCCTTCAGCTCTTCCCACAGGTCACGGAGCAGGTCCTCAAGTCGGAGTTCACCTTCTCGTGTGTGGGCGCCGCGTTCGAGGCCGCCTCGGATGAGCTTCTCGGCGGCGGGCAGGGCGAACAGGCCGGCCCACGCCTCGTGCTCGCGCGTGAATCCCCCGGCGAGGTCCACCGCTGGCACGGCCGCCTTGGCGGCCCTGATGACGCCATCAGGCAGCGCTGCTATGTTCCGAGCGAGCCGGTCGACGAAAGCGTCAAGCTCGTCGGCCGGCAGTGCGCGGTTGACCCAGCCGTAGCGTTCGGCTGTCTCCGCGTCGATCGGGTCGCCGCCGAGCAGCACCTCGAGTGCGCGATTGCGGCCAAGACGCTGCCCGAGGTACTGCGTGGCGCCGCCGCCGGGTGTGATACCCATCAGCGATTCGACCTGAGCGAGCCTCGCTTTTCCCATGGCCGCGAAAGTCATGTCGGCAGCTGTCACGAACTCGGCCCCACCGCCGCGTGCGATGCCGGCCAGCTTCACGATCGTGACCTGTGGCTGGTGCCGCACGGCCTCCCCGAATGCCTGGAATACGTTCAGCCCCTCCGGCGCCTCCAAAGCCAGTTCGTCAAAGGCTGTGGGCTCGTCGATCAGCGTCATGTCGACATGGGGTATGAAGAAATCCGGATCAGCGCTGCTAAAGACGATGACCCTGACAGAGGAATCGTCGCGAACCGTCTTGAGGAAGTGCAGTACGTCAGTCATGAGCTGGACGTCGAGTACATTCACCGGCGGGTTGTCGATGACGACGTTCGCCACTCCCTGATCCAGCAACACCCGCAGGGTCGGGTACTCCTTTGCCGTAGAGAATTCTCCGGACACGCCAACTCTCCAATTCCGCACCGGGTCGTCGAAGACAATCCCGGCCCGTAGATTCCTGATGTATACCTAGGTTGAGCTGGTCAGCCAGGGAACGTCAACTACGCACTTTCGTCATCCTAGGGATACTCAGGGATACCGACATGACTCACGACGTCGTCTACAGTGCCGACTGCCCGAGCCGCACCGTCCTCGACCAGATCGCGAACAAGTGGTCGATGCTGGTTCTGGCAGTGCTCAGCCGCACCGTCCTTGTCACGGGCAGCCACCGCGTCGGCGAAGTACTCCCGCCACCAAGTCCCGCCACACACATCGTCGAATCGCTGCAGCGACTGCCGCGGCCACCGAGGCGCCGGCTTGCGCCGGGCGAGGGCTGCCCGGAAGGGGCGGCCGCGGACGGCGTGATCGGCAGGGTGGCGGGCGCATCACAGCTGGGGCGTACGGCAATAGTCGAGCGAAGGGCGGTCTGTTTGGTGAACTCCGCTGGTGTCCCTCAACGCCAATCATGAGTTCAAGCTCAGTAAAAGCGTACTTCACAGAGCCCCGCGTAAACCCACCATGAGAGGGCAGACCCCACCGACCGTCAGGTCAGAGAAGCTATTGCTTCATGGAGTCCGCTACCTGCGAAGAAGCCGGGCGAATCCCGCCGTAAACGAACGGGCCCTCCAGATAACGCTCCAAGGCGAAATAGGGTCGACGAGGTATGCGGAAGCGGCGGCCGGCGTAGGAGAAGACCTCAAGACCGTCCTGCAGGGGCCCGAGAACGGTCCCTTGTGCGTGCCTCCGGATCTGCAAGTCACGGCCGGGTTTTCCACGCAGTGCGGCCACGACGTTGCGCGCGACCAGTGCGGGGCCTCCGTTGCGGGCCGAACCACGCAGGGAATCGCTGGCTGCTACGTCGCCCACGGCCCAGATGCGGTCGTGATCGGGCGTTCGCAGGTCTGCGCCCACGCGGACGTATCCGTGCGGGTCGAGCAGGTCCTCGGGCAGCCATGCGGTGTTCGGGCGGGCCCGGCCGACTGCCCAGAGGACGAGTCCTGCCTCGGCGGGGGGCTGGCCGGTGATGAAGGTAACGGGCCCCGCCGCCGGTGACAGATCGGCCGGTAGCTGTGCACGGTGACCTGGGTACAGATGAACGCGGAGCCGTTCGAGCCGCGCCCTCACCGCGTTCCAGACGTCGGGATGATGGCTGGTGAGGGCACGATCTCCGGGGAAATACAGGTCGATCCGTGCGGCGGGAAACGCCTCGGCGAGCTGCGCGGCGCTGCCCACCGCTGTCGCCCCCCCACCGACGACAGCGATGGAATCAGCGGCGGCGAACCGGGCGTGCATGTCGCGCAGCCCCTTGTCGATCTCACTCTGGTCCTGCAGCTCGGGCTGACGCCAGAACCCATTACTCACGCCTGTGGCGAGCACAAGCGCGTCGTACGGTTCGCGTGTCGTTGTGCCGTCAGCCGACCTCACGGTGACCGTACGGGCGTCCGTATCAAGGCCGGTCAGCGAGCCATGCACCAAGCGCGCGCGGTCCAGGACCCGAAAGCGGTCGTAGGAGATGTTGAACCGGGTCACCCACTCTTCGGGCCGGGCCAGTCGCCACCCCAGACTCTGTCCACTGACCAGGCCCGGCTTGCTGGAGACACCCACCACGTCGACGAGGCGTCGATGCCGGACCAGGTTGATGGCGGCCAAAAGTCCGGCATCGCCCATCCCCGCCACTACGACGCGGGCGCGCGACGCCTGATCCAAGCGCAACATGGCCGAAGACTAGCAAGCCATGGATCATGCCCTCGATCAGGGACGCCAACCCCCGGCACCGAGCGCCGCCACGAAGTCGGGCCGACGGGAGGCGACCCTTGCCGTTAACCTCGCGCTTTCATGGCGTGCTCGTCCACGTCTTGATCAAATAAACGGAGAGTGCTCCTGACCTGCAACGATGGGACTTGTCTAGGGTCCTG
>NZ_JBIWKB010000135.1:0-3802 GCF_044765425.1 Streptomyces sp. NPDC102462
GTCAACAGCCGCTCCGTCCCCGAGAAGGGCGCGAAGGTGCACGTCGTGCCGCGGCCGGGCGAGACCCACGTGTTCTCGACCTCCACGGGCGAGCGACTCACCGACTGACAGACCGGTCCACCTCGCGTGGAACAACCCCGGATAATTCACCCAGGTTGACGAATCAGGGCCCCGCAGGCTGCTGCGGGGCCCTTCTCGTTGCCGACGAACACCCGCCGCGCCAGACGCCCAAGCTGGCGCACGACAACCGGCACGGGACCGTACGGAGGCGTAACTCACCCGAACAGGCACAGGTTCCAGCCGCTGGTGCCTGGTCGTCGTAGCGGACGAGGGCCGGTTCCCGGTGGGGGGCGCGGGTGCGGAGCGGTCAGCCGGCGGGCGCCCGGGATGCGCCGAGGACGGAGCGGTGCCGGTCCACGATCCCCTCGACGATCCTCATCACGCGGCCCCCCGCCTGATCGATGCTTCCGTTCTACGTGCTGACCTGCGCGCCTTCGAAGTACGAAGGTGATCTCGCCCTCGGCCTGCTCGGGGCCGGGCAGCCCGGCCGCTGCGCACATGCCGACCAGCCGGCGGGTCTGGCTGGCCTTGTACTGCTCGATCACCTGCCGTGCGGGATGGGAGCGATCGGGCAGCTCGGCGATGGAGTTGATGAACGGACAGCCCCGGCTTCGCCGCGCAGAAAGTGCAACTCGTTCCAGGTGGATGTACTGCAACGTGGAGTCGGTGTCCCTGTGCCCGGCGAACGAGGCGATGGCATGCACTTCCCAGCCCATCCGCGCCAGGTCCGTGGCGCGGCACGGTGTTGAGGCCCCAGCCCAGATATCGGGCGATCGCCCGGCGCGAGTGGCCCTGCGCGAGCAACTCGTGGACCTGCGCATGGGCGGCCTTCTTGCGCTGGGCCCGCGGCCCGGAAGGCTCTGGGACACCGCAGTCCGAGTCGTTCTGTGGCAGGGCGGTGCCCCAACGCGCCGTTCCCACAGCGTGTCGGCCAACGACGGCTTGGGCTCCATTGGCGGGGCCCGCAAGAAGTCACGGCGGGCGGCGACGCAGGTCTCCACCGACCGGCCGAGGCCCTGCCACAGGTGGAACCGGTCAGCTACCCGGAGAGCGTCAGGGGCACCGAGCCGGGCCCCTTCAGCGTAGGCGCCTGCCCGGTCCCGGCAGATGATCTCCACGCCGGGGTGCGCGGTGAGCCACGCGGCGAGCGGCGCCGCTGCACGTCCGGGCAGGACATCGATCGGGTGGTGGCGTTCACCGTCCGTGATCACAGTGACGTACGACTGTCCGCGCCGCGTGGCGAAATCGTCAACCCCCAGCACCCGCGGCGGGCTGGACTGCGGATCGGGCAACGCCATGACCCGGCTCAGCAAGGTCATCCTCCCTGCGCCAAAGCCCAGTTGGGCAGCCAGCCGAGAGCCGGCCCGTCCGGCCAGTGCCAACCCGATGCGCTCCAAGGCGCGGTTGAACCGGCTGGTGAAGCGCGCGTACGCGGTGGCCAACTGTGCAAACGGCTCGGCGAACGTCCCGCGTGGGCAGTCCGCCGAGCCACAGATGAAACGCCGGACCGTCAACAGGATCACGACGCGGAACTCACCGAACAGGAGATCTCTGAGTCTGCGCTGGTAAGAGTCATGCACCCGGTCCGAGAAGCGCCTGCAGCCCGGGCAGGCCGCCCCGGCCGCCCGACACCTTGCCGCCACGTCAACCGTGCCGAAGGCGGCCGCAACCGCTTCGACGACCAAGTCGCCGATCCCGTCGAACACCAGCGAGTCCCAGAACGATACGTCGGCCTGCATGCCCAGCACCGTCACCGGCCACAGCCCTGAACGACGGCCAACTACAGCACCTGACGGAGCGTCACTATCGGTTGTTCGGCATCACGGCGTACGCGGTCTCACACTCGATTGGTGTATCGCAATCGAACGCTTCGGTCACCCTCCGCGACCGCTCCCCAAGATCTGTGCCAGAACCGAGTTTTTTGGCTACCAGGGCAGCTACCAGCGCGTTCGCGCCTACCTGCACGACAAGCGCACCTCACCACGACCGGTGACCCCCCGCCCGGGCCGTCGCCGGATGGATCCTTCGCCACCCGGAAACCCTCACCGAGTCCGAACAGCTCCAGCTCAAGAACGTCCGGGCCCACTGCCCCGAACTGGACGCCCTCACCCGACATGTCCGCTCCTTCGCGGCCATGCTCACCGAGCGCCAAGGCGAATGCCTGCCGGACTGGCTCGACGCCGTCCGACAGGACGACCTACCCAGCCTCCGCACCCTCGCCGCCGGCATCGACCGAGACCGCGACGCCGTCATCGCCGGCCTCACCCTGCCCTGGAACTCCGGCGTCGTCGAAGGCCACGTCAACCGCATCAAGATGCTCAAACGCCAGATGTTCGGCCGCGCAGGCTTCGCCCTCCTGCGAAAGCGAGTCCTGCTGGCGTGATGGGCCCAGCGGGGTCTACCCGGAACTCCGGTCGTGAGTCACGCATGCGGCTGCCGTCTACACCACCTCTGAGAGGACGTCACGGCGTCGACTCCAGGATGCGGTCGAGCGTCTGCTTCCCCGTCCTACTCATCGTCGGATTGCTCTCAACGTAGTACCACACGAGCCCCATCGCCTGTGCGAAAGCCCATGCCTTCCCACGCTCCCACTCCAGGTCGTCACAGCCCAGGGCCTGTCGGAGCACGTCACGCGGTCCCTCTTGAAGCAGGTGCCACGCGGCGACCAGATCCAGTGCGGGGTCGGCTGGGCCGAAGCTTCCGCCGTCCAGTACGCCACTGAGCCGGTCGCCGGAGACAAGCACATTGCCCGGAATCAGGTCGCCGTGGCTCATCACGTCATCGCTTTCGCGCGGTAGCTCCCGAAAGCGGCCCCACATCCGGCGCACCCGCGGCACCACCAGCAGTCCCTCGCTCTCTGTGAAGGACTTCTCCATGAACGCGTCATGGTCGCTGAGAACCCCGCCACGCCCCTGGCCGTTGAAGCGCCGCCCTCGCGTATCGGCCTTCCGGAGGGCTTCGATGAAGTCCGCGAGGTCCTGGGCGAAGGCGTGCGACCCGCTCGGGTCGGCGTCCCACGCGACGGTTCCCGGCAGCCACGTCTGCACCGACCACGGCATGGGATAGCCCGCGCCAGGCTCTCCCAGGGCCACGGGCTGCGGGGCGGGGAACGGAGACACCTGCGCCAACTCCGCGCTCGCTTCGGCCTCCCGCTGGAGGATTGCCCGCTGCTCGGCGGCGTCGACGAGGCGCAGGGGGAAACGTGCCGACAGGTCATTGCCGATGCGGAAGATCGCGTTGACTGTCCCGGAGGACTTCAGGAACTGGATCGCCTTGCCGCTCCACTGCGGGAACTGCTCCTGGATCAATGTGACGACGGTCTCCGTCGTCACTTCCACCTGATTGTCATGCATGCCCATGTTGTCTTTTGCTCTCTTCGCTAGCTGTGGTCTGGTCGCGGTCTCTCGCGCCTGCGCGAGTCGGTCGTCATGGCCGGTTGCCACATGCGCGTCGGTGAACCCCCGAAGTACGGCAGCCCAGTGCCGGGTCCAGAATGCGGGTTCGGGGGCGAGTATTTCTAGCGCCTGGTCAGCCGGGGCATCCTCACCGAGGCCGAACCCGGCCTGTTCACCCAAACCGGCCGGTACTCAGGTTGAACTCGTGGAGTCCGGTGGCCCGTGACGCTTCTTGATCGTTGCGGTATGACGTCGTCATGCGGTACGCGCATGGGGGCGGCCTGTCGCCCAGGGAGCAGGAGAAGCGGGAGCGGCTGCGTCTTGAGACGGCCGAGCGGTTCGCTCGT
>NZ_JBIWKB010000136.1:0-3669 GCF_044765425.1 Streptomyces sp. NPDC102462
GGCGAGTAGACCTTCATCACCATAAGAGATCCCTCCTGCCCGGCCCCTGCCGGGGCCGGGCTCAGAGGTGTCCACCACTCGGGGACAGGTCCCCCATGGCATGGCGCCAAGCCGCTGCCCGGACACTCGGACGGCGGCGTGCACCAGCCACTCGACGGTCCCGTTGACCCGGGCGATCCCGAACAGGAACGTCACCGCGACGAGCACGACGAACATCTCGGCAGGAAAGCCTTCCAGCACCTGCTGGGGGGTGTGGTCCAGCCAGACGCATCCGACAAGAAAGGTCGCCACCAGGGCAAGCACGCCCATGTTCAGCCCGCGCAGGCTCGACACCGCGAAGACGGCTGCGAGCACGAGCACACCGATCAGCTCTGTGGACATGCCGCACCTCCGTCATGTGTGTCGTCCTTGGAGGCGTCGAGCCAGGCGAGAACGGCATCGGTGTGTTCACCCAATGCCGGAACGGTCCTCAGACGCTGGGGGCCGTCTGCTTCGTCGCGGAACGTGACCGGGGGTATCAGTCCCGTCAGCGGTCCGACAGGACCGTCGAAGGTCGCCCAGCGGTCTCGCTCCCGAAGCTGAGGGTGGTCGCTGAACTCCTGCACGCTGCGCTGACACGCGTAGGCGATTCGGGCCTCCTCCAGGCGGTTCACCAGTTCCCTGGCGGACAGCTTGCCCGTCACCTCACGCACCAGCTCGTCGAGAACGGCGCGATGGGCCACCCGGTCCGCGTTCCCTGCGAAACGGCTGTCGCCGACCAGATTCCTGCGCCGCAGGACGAGTTCGCAGAACGAGGCCCACTCCCGCTCGTTCTGCAGACCGAGCAGGATCGTCTGCCCGTCCCGGGTGGTGAAGGGACCGTAGGGGGCGATCGTGGCGTGGCTGGCACCGGTTCGCGCCGGTGCCGTCCCCCCGTAGCGGGTGTAGTACTCGGCGTATCCCATCCATTCGCCCAGCGCCTCCAGCATGGAGACCTCGATCTGTGATCCCCGCCCGGTACGGGTCAGCTTCAGCAGAGCGGTAAGGATGCCGGAGTAGGCGTACATGCCGGCGCATATGTCGGCGATGGACAGCCCGACCTTGGAAGGGGTGTCGGGGGTGCCGGTGATGGACAGCAGCCCGGCTTCACTCTGTACCAGGAGGTCGTAGGCCTTGCGGTCGCGGTAACTGCCGCTGCTGCCGTAGCCGGAGATGTCGCAGATGATCAGCCGGGGATGGCTGACGGCCAGAACATGGTGCCCGATCCCCAGCCGGGCGGCAGCACCGGGTGCCAGGTTCTGGACCAGGACGTCGGCCCGGTCGATCAGCGCGCGCAGATGCCGGTTGCCCTCCGGCGAACGCACATCGAGCTGCACGCTTTCCTTGCCGCGGTTGAGCCAGACGAAGTGACTGGACATGCCCCGTACGGTGCGGTCATAACCGCGTGCCAGGTCACCGCTGCCCGGCCTCTCGATCTTGATGACTCTCGCACCCAGGTCGGCGAGTTGCCGGGTTGCGAAGGGGGCGGCGACGGCCTGCTCAAGAGACACGACGACCAGCCCACTCAGGGGCCCGGTGGCGTGGCCGGGGGCGAGATCGCCCTTGAGGGAATGCGGCTCAGACATGGGGTCCCTCCCATGGAGTCTTGATTGGATGTGGGGACACTTTCCGGCCGTGCCCGAGCTTTGTGAAATGACGAATCGCTACCCACTCCATACGCTCGGCGTATAGTCCGAGCATGGAGATACGAGAGCTGCAGTGGTTCGCCGCACTGGCGGAGCACGAGCACGTCACACTCGTCTCGGAGCGGATGAACATCTCGCAACCGACGTTGTCCCGCGCCATCAGACGGCTGGAAGCCCGAGTCGGCGTGCCACTGTTCGACCGGCACCAAAACAGGCTGCGCCTGAACAAGTACGGCGAAGTCTTCCGGGCTCATGCCCTGCGTGCCATCGCCGAGATCGACACCGCGGAACAGCGCATCGCCGCGCTGATCGACCCGGACGCCGGCACAGTGGCCCTCGGCTTCCTGCACTCCTATGGAACGTGGCTGGTGCCCGAACTCCTCGCGGGATACCGCTCCCACGCTCCACGTACCGCGTTCGAGTTGCGCGGCGATGCTGCCGATTCGGTCGTTGACGGCGTCCGGCGCGGGCGTCTTGACCTCGGCCTGACCAGCCCGCGACCCGTGGGGGACGACCTGGAGTGGGTGCCCCTTCGGGAGGAGCCGTTGTGTCTTCTTGTGCCTGCCGGCCATCGCCTGGCCAGGCGCCGCTCGGTCAAGCTGGCCGAGCTGGCCGAGGAGGCGTTCGTCGCTCTGCAACCAGTCTTCGGGTTGCGCCAGATCACGGACCGCCTCTGCGCCGCCGCAGGCTTCACACCTCATGTCGCCTTGGAAAGCACCGAACTGAGCACGCTGCGTTCATTGGTGTCAGCTGGCTTGGGCGTGGCTGTGGTACCCAGCACCGGCAGCCCGGGGGGCCGGCAAGGCCAGGCCGTCGACGTTCTCCTGAGCGATCTCGGGGCCACCCGCACGGTGGGGGTCATCACACCTGCGTCGGGTGTCCGCTCGCCAGTGGTCCAGCGGTTCCTCGACTACGTCTGCTCCACCCATCATGCAGCAGACGCATAGCCTCGGTGAAAGTTCGCTATTTCACAGAACGATCGAGGGCCCCCGATAGTGAGACCATGACCCTGAGCCGAACAGAAGATTCCTCCGCGCCGCAGCCGGTCACGGGGTGGACCGGTCGGTACTTCGAGGATTTCACCGTCGGAGACGTCTACCGGCACCCTCTGGGCCGTACAGTCCTTGAGACGGACAACTCCTGGCTGACCTTGCTCACCCAGAACACCGCTCCACTCCACTTTGACCGGCACTATTCGGCCGGCACGGCCTGGGGCAGGCCCTTGGTGGACTCCACGTTCACCCTGGCCCTTGTGACCGGCCAGAGCGTGACCGACATCTCCCAGCATGTGATGGCCAACCTTGGCTGGGACCGTGTTCGCCTGCCCAATCCGGTGTTCGAGGGCGACACCATTTACTCCCAGTCGGAGGTCCTCGGCGTCCGGGACTCGAAGAGTCATCCCGAGGTAGGGATCGTCACCGTCCGAACTATCGGATACAACCAGTCGGGCGTCATCGTCATCACATTCGAGCGGACGCTGATGGTCTACCGCCGCGGGCATGGCCCGACGTTCGCTGCTGTCGAGCCCGTCTGGGATGAGCGGTCCCGCTCAGCCATCGGCCTGGCTGAGTGAATTCACTCTTGATGTTCTGCGTTGAGGCTTCAACGGGTCGGTGTTCCGTTTTCATCTCGGAACCGTGCGAGTCGTCCCGGCGGGGAGCCAGTTTCCGCAGCCATCCTCAATGGCCCCGGCGCTCATAAGAGCGGGGCGAAAGGTCTTGTGTTCAGGATTCCTTTGAACACCCGGGCTCGTGGTAGCCGTGAACCCGTGCGGTCTCGGCCTCGCAGTCTGGCACGCGACCGAGCACTCGGGCGTCCTCGCCCGCACTCAGATCCGCTCGCCCAGGTCGATCACATCCTCGACGGTCAGCCGGGAAAAGACCAAAAAGTAGCACGCCGAACACGCCTGCGGCTAGTGTCTCGTGACCCTGATTGAGTTACTTCGAGTTGTTATTGACGAGTTTCTTCACGCTGGTCTGGACGAGTCGGACCTTGGCGAGGATCT
>NZ_JBIWKB010000137.1:0-3656 GCF_044765425.1 Streptomyces sp. NPDC102462
GCCTGATGCAACGCCACCAACGACGACGAACACGCCGTATCCACCGTCACCGCCGGCCCCTGAAGACCAAGGAAATACGCCAGCCGACCCGACGTCACACTCCCACTGGCACCGGTCAGCAACAGCCCGTCAGCCTCCGCCGAACCCTCGTGCATCGGCGGCCCGTAGTCCTGGTACATCGCGCCGACGAACACGCCCGTGTCGCTGCCGCGCAGCGAACCGGGCTCGATCCCGGCGTCCTCCAGCGTCTGCCACGCGGTCTCCAGCAGCAGCCGCTGCTGCGGATGCATCGCCAGCGCCTCACGCGGCGAGATGCCGAAGAACCCGGCGTCGAACTCCCCCGCTCCGTCGAGGAAGTAGCCCTTGTCGACGTAACTCTTGCCGGTCCGTCCCGGGTCCGTGTCGAAGAGGTCGTCCAGGTCCCAGCCGCGGTCGCGCGGCAGTCCGCCAAGGACGTCCCGTCCCGACAGCACGAGGTCCCACAAACCCTCCGGCGAACGGACCTCCCCGGGGTACCGGCAGCCCATGCCGACGATGGCGACCGGCTCGTCCTCCCCTGCCGACACGGGCTCCACGGCCGCCTGCGCGACGACCTGGGTGCTTCCGCCCAGGAGCTCCTCACGCAGGAGCGCGGCCAGTGTGGACGGGGTCGGGTGGTCGAACACCACGGTGGCCGACAGCCGCAGTCCGGTGACTTCGTTGAGCCGCTTGCGGAGCTCCACCGCGGACAGTGAGTCGAGGCCGAGTTCCCTGAACGCGGCAGTCGGCTGCACGGAGCCGGCGTCGGCATGGCCGAGCACGGTGGCGGTGTGGGAGCGCACCAGGTCGAGCAGCTCGCGGTCGATGTCCTCGGCCGGGCGGCCGGCCAGCCGGTCGGCGAACGTCGAGCCGGTCGCCGAGCCCTCGGTCGCCGCGCGCCGCGCCCGGACCAGCCCACGCAGCACTTCCGGCAGGCTCGCCTGCGTGGCTCGCGCCCGCAGCCGGTCCAGGTCGAGCGCGGCCGGTGTCACGGTGGCCTCACCACCGGCGAGGGCCGCGTCGAACAGTGCGACGCCTTCGTCCGACGACAGCGGTTTCAGCCCGGTGCGCTGGATCCGAGCGATGTCGGCGTCCCCCAGGTGCCCGGTCAGTTCGCTGCGCTCGTTCCAGAAGCCCCACGCGAGTGAGGTCGCCGGCAGTCCGTTGGCACGGCGGTGCTGGGCGAGCGCGTCGAGGAACACGTTGGCGGCGGCGTAGTTTCCCTGGCCCGCGTTGCCGATCGTGCCCATGATCGAGGAGAACAGTACGAACGCGGACAGGCCCAGGTCCCGGGTCAGGTCGTGCAGGTGCCACGCCGCGTCCAGCTTCGGCGCCAGCACGGCGTCGAGCCTTTCCGGCGTCATGCCGGAGATCAGTCCGTCGTCCAGGGTCCCTGCGGTGTGCACCACGCCGGTGAGCGGCCGGTTCGGCGGGATCTTCGCGAGCAGTGCGGCGAGCGCGGCCCGGTCGGCCACGTCGCACGCGGCGACCGTCACCTCGGCGCCCAGCCCGGACACCTCGGCGACCAGGTCCGCGGCGCCAGGAGAGGCCGGTCCGCGCCGGGAGACCAGCAGCAGGTGCCGCACCCCGTGCTTCGTGACCAGGTGGCGGGCGAACAGCCTGCCGAGTGTTCCCGTACCGCCGGTGATCAGCACGGTGCCGCCGGTGTCCCACCGTGACAGCGGCTCCGGGCCGCTCCCGCCCCCGGCCACCGACCGCGCCAGTCTCGGGACCAGGACATGTCCCGCGCGCAGCGCGAACTGGGTGGCGTCACCGGCCAGCGCGGAGGGCAGCGCGGCTAGCGAGCGGTCATCGTCATCGACGTCGACCAGGACCAGCCGGCCGGGGTTCTCGTCCTGCGCGCAGCGGAGCAGCCCCCACAGCGGCGCGGCGGCGAGGTCCGGTACGTGGTCGCCGTGGTCGGTCATCACCGCACGTCGGGTCACCACGACCAGACGTGCCTCCGCGAAGCGGTCGTCCGACGCCCACGCCCGGAGCAGATCGAGCGCACGATACAGCGTGGCGCGTGCGGCCGCGGGGAGGTCCGGCGTGTCGTCCCCTTCGAGGCACACGACCACATCGGACGAATCGTCGGGTACGGCGGACAGCTCGGTGAACTCTCGCCAGTGGACGCCGGTCCGGGTCGTCGCCGAGCGCAGGCCGAACGGGTCGTCGCCGAGCAGCGAGAGCCCGGTGGCCGGTACCGCGTCCGCCGAAGGCGCGGGTGCCCATGCCAGGCGCAGCAGGGAGTCACGGTTCACGGCCTGAGCGCCGAGGTCGGTGAGGTCGGCCGGAAGCATGGCCAGCGATGCCACCTCGGCCACCGGCAGGCCGGCACCGTCCGCCGCGCGGAGCCGTATCGCGTTGTCGCCCGCGGTCGTCACCGCCACCCGCAGCGTGGAGGCACCGGAGGCGTGCAATGTCACGCCTTCCCAGGCGTACGGCAGTCTCACCCGGCCGTCGTCCGGCAGGACCTGGCCCATCAGCGCGGCGTGGAGGGTGGCGTCGAGGAGGGCGGGGTGGATGGTGTAGGTGTCCGGGTCGGTGGGGAGAGCGACCTCGGCGTAGACGTGGTCGTTGTGTCGCCACATCCGCTGCAGCCCCTGGAACACGTGGCCGTAGTGGTACCCGTGGCTGGCCAGGGCCTCGTAGGAGACGACAACCGGCCGCGCCCCGGCAGGGGGCCAGGCGGTGAGATCCCAGTCCGGGGAAGACTCATCGACGTCCAGGACACCCGTGGCGTGACAGGTCCAGGAGGCTCCCGTACCCGTGTCGGGGCGTGCGTCGATACGAATCGGACGCGCACGGTCTTCGGTGGTGGGCTCGCTCACCTCCACCCGCAGCCGTAGGGCACCGTGCTCGGGCAGGACGAGGGGGGTCTGCACGGTCAGCTCACGGATGCTGCCGCAGCCGACCCGGTCGGCGGCATGCACCGCCAGCTCCACGAACGCGGCACCGGGGAACACGACGGTGCCGGCGACCTGGTGATCAGCCAGCCAGGGATGAGTGGCCGACGACACCCGGCCGGTGAAGACCGTACTGGCCGCTCCCTCGACAACAGCACCCAGCAGCGGATGTCCCGCCGCGGTCAGCCCGACCGCACCGACATCCCGACGCCCACGGTCCGCAGCCAGCCAGTACCGCGTCCGCTGGAAGGGATAGGTCGGCAGAGTGACATGACGGCCAAAGCCCTGGTCCGCCAGGTTCCAGCGGTCAACAGCCCCCTCGGTGAAGGCCTCCCCGACCGACCGCAGAAAGTAACCCAGGCCGCCGTGGTGACGACGCAGCGTCCCGATACTCCGGGCAGGGGTGTGCGTGCTGTCGATGGTCTCCTGCAGACCGGCGGCCAGAACCGGGTGCGCACTGCACTCGATGAACGTGTCGAAACCGTCCGCCAACAACAACCGGACGACGGCCTCGAACTCGACGGTCCCCCGGAGATTACGGAACCAGTAATCCGCGTCGAGTTCAGCGGTGTCTATCTGCTGCCCGGTGACGGTGGAGTAGAAGCACAGGTCGCCGGCTTGCGGTTTGATCGTCGCCAGCAGATCCAGCACCTGGTCACGGATCTCGTCGACGTGCCGGGAGTGGGAGGCGTAGTCGACCGGGATGCGCCAGGTGCGCACACCATCGGCCTC
>NZ_JBIWKB010000138.1:0-3625 GCF_044765425.1 Streptomyces sp. NPDC102462
CTGCCCGCCGCGCAGATCGGCTTCAACTACCTGGGCCGGTTCACCGGCGGCGGACGGACCGGCACCGTGGAAGCCTGGCAACTGGCCGGCGACACGGCGATCGGCGGTGCCGTCGCCCCCGGCATGCCGGCCCAGCACACCCTGGAAGCCAACGCGGCCGTCCGGGACACGCCCGAAGGACCCGAACTGACCGTCACACTCAGCTGGCCCAGCGCCGTCCTGGACGAGACGGCGGCGGAGGAGCTGGGCGAGGCCTGGACACACCTGCTGGCGTCCCTGGCCGCGCACACCACCCGCCCCGCGGCCGGCGGCCACACCCCGTCCGACTTCCCTCTCGTCCACCTCACCCAGCGCGGCTTGGAGGAGCTGGAAGCCCGGATACCCGACCCCGCGGACGTCTGGCCGCTGTCGCCGTTGCACGAGGGCATGCTCTTCCACGCGGCGTTCGACGAGGAAGGACCGGACGTCTACCAGACCCAGCGCCTGCTGGCCCTCGACGGCCCGCTCGACGCGACCCGGCTGCGCGCGGCATGGGAAGCGGTGCTGGACCGGCACCCCGCGCTGCGCGCGAGCTTCCACCAGCAGGAGTCCGGTGCGGCCGTCCAGGTCGTCTCCCGGCATGTGGAACTCCCCTGGCGCGAGGCCGACGTGACCGGACTGCCGGACGCCGAGGCGGTTGCCGAGGCCGATCGGCTGGCCGAGACCGAGCTGACCAGGCGATTCGACCTGACGAAGCCACCGCTGCTGCGGCTGCTGCTGATCCGCCTGGGCGCCGGCCGGCACCGGCTCGCCATCACGTGCCACCACATCCTGCTGGACGGCTGGTCGATGCCGATCGTCCTCGACGAGGTCTCCCTCTTCTACGCGGGCCGACGGGAAGCCCCGGCCCTCAAGCGTGCGGTCTCCTACCGGGACTACCTCGCGTGGCTCGGCCGCCAGGACAAGGAGGCCGCGCGCGCCGCCTGGCGGGCCGAACTGGACGGCGTCGAAGGACCCACCCTGGTGGCTCCCGCCGACCCGGGCGGCTCGCCCGTGACCTCCGACGTCGTCACGGCCGAGCTGTCCCTGGAGCAGACGGGGCAGCTGACCGCATGGGCGCGCGCACAGGGCCTGACGGTGAACACGGTGGTGCAGGGCGCGTGGGCCCTCGTGCTGGCCCGGCTGGCGGGGCGCACGGACGTGGTGTTCGGCGGCACGGTGGCCGGCCGCCCGCCCGAGCTGCCGGACGTCGAGTCCATGGTGGGCCTGTTCATCAACACCCTCCCCGTGCGGGTGCGCCTGGACGCCGAGCAGCCCCTGGCGCGGATGCTCGCCGAACTCCAGGAACATCAGGCGGCACTGATCTCCCATCAGCACCTCGGCCTGCCCGGCATCCAGCAACTCGCTGGTCCGGGGGCGACCTTCGACACCATGCTGATGTTCGAGAACTACCCGCGCGGCTCGGTCGCCCTCTCCGGACCCGACCGGTCCTCCGCCGACGTGACGATCACCCGGCTGCACACCGTGGCCGGCACCCACTACCCCCTGGCGGTGGGGATCGTCCCCACCGACCGGCTCCGCGTCGTGGTGACGTACCGGCCCGACCTGTTCGACCGGGAACGGGCGGACCTGATCGCCCGGCGCGTCGTGAGCGTCCTGGGGCAGTTGCTGCGGGACCCGTCGGCGCCGGTGGGCCGGGTGGGCGTGCTGGGGGCGGTGGAGCGTGCGGCCGTGCTCGACGGGTCCATCGGCGAGGCGGCCGAGCCGCCGGACGGGCTGGTGCCGGAGCTGGTGGCGGGGCGGGTGCGGGTGTCGCCGGGTGCGGTGGCGCTGTCCGAGGGCGACCTGTCGATGACCTACGAGGAGTTGTGGGCGGCGTCGGGCCGGGTCGCGGCGTATCTCGCGGGTGCCGGGGTGCGGCGCGGCGATCGGGTCGCGGTGGTGATGGAGCGCTCCGTCGAGGTCGTGGTGGTGCTGCTCGGCATCTGGCGGGCGGGGGCCGCGTATGTGCCCGTGGACGCGGCATCCCCGGCCGAACGGCTGGGCTATGTGGTGGAGGATTGCGCCCCGGCAGTGGTCGTGTGTTCCGCGGCGACCCGCCCGGTCCTGCCGGAGGGTGTGTATGTCCGGGTCGTGGTGGTGGACGACCCGGCGACGGCGGCCGAGCTGGCCGGCTGCGACAGCGGCTGCCCTGCGCCGGTGGCCCCGGGTGATGTGGCGTACGTGATGTACACGTCGGGGTCGACCGGGGTGCCGAAGGGGGTGGCGGTGCCGCACGGCAGCGCCGCGGCCCTCATCGGCGAGCGCGAGTGGCACGTGGGCCCCGAGGACACGGTGCTCATGTACGCGCCGCACGCCTTCGACGCGTCCCTGTACGAGCTGTGGGTGCCGCTGGCGACGGGCGCGCGGGTCGTGATCGCCGAGCCCGGAGTCCTCGACGCCCAGCGGATGCGCGGCTACGTGGCCGAGGGTGTGACCGCCGCCTTCGTCACCGCGGGACTGTTCCGGGCGCTCGCCGAAGAGGCACCGGAGTGCTTCGCGGGCCTGCGCGAGGTGCTGAGCGGTGGCGACGTGGTGCCCGCTGCCTCGGTCGCCCGGGTCCGGGAGGCCTGCCCGGACGTGGCGTTCCGCAACTGCTACGGACCGACCGAGGTGACCATGTGCGTCACCTGGCACCAGGTCGGCCGCCACGACCGGGTCGGTCCGGTGCTGCCCATCGGCGGACCGATGCCCGGCCGCCGTACGTATGTGCTGGACGCGTTCCTCCAGCCGCTGCCCCCCGGAGCGACCGGCGAACTCTACGCGGCCGGTGCCGGGTTGGCGTCGGGGTACTGGGGGCAGCCGGGGCTGTCGGCCGAGCGGTTCGTGGCGTGTCCGTTCGTGCCGGGTGGGCGGATGTACCGGACGGGTGATCTGGTGCGCTGGTCCGAGGACGGTGAGCTGGTGTTCGTGGGGCGTGCGGACGCCCAGGTGAAGATCCGTGGTTTCCGGGTGGAGCTGGGCGAGGTGGAGGCGGCCCTCGCCGCACACCCGGACGTGGCCCAGGCCGTGGTCACCGCTCGGACCGATCACACGGGAGAACTCCGACTGACCGGTTACGTCGTCCCGGAGCACCCGGACGGTGTCGACCCCAGGCACGTCCGCGCTCACGTGGCCACACGGCTGCCCGACTACATGGTGCCCACCGCGGTCCACGCGCTCGACGCCTTCCCCGTGACCCGGAACGGCAAGCTCGACCGCGCGGCCCTGCCCGCACCCGACCTCGCCGGGAAGGCCGTCGGACGCGAGCCGGAGACAGCGACGGAGGCCCTGCTGTGCCGGCTGATCGCCGAACTGCTGGGCCTTGAGCGGGTCGGGGTCGACGACAGCTTCTTCGAGCTGGGCGGCGACTCCATCACCTCGATGCAGCTGGTGGCGCGGGCCCGGCGGGCGGGCCTGGTCCTCAAGGTGCAGGACGTGTTCGCCCGGGCGACCCCCGCGGGGCTCGCGGCGGTGGCGGAGGCGGCGAGCGAGGACACCCTCCCGGTCGGAGCGGACACGGGCGCCGGCGAGGTGCCGTGGACGCCGGTGATGCGGGTGTTGGGTGGGCATGCGGTGGAGGCGGAGTTCGCTCAGTGGGCGGTGGTGGGGGTGCCTTCGGGGTTGG
>NZ_JBIWKB010000139.1:0-3546 GCF_044765425.1 Streptomyces sp. NPDC102462
ATCCGCGACTACATCGACTCCTGGAACAAGAACGCGAAACCCTTCACCTGGACCGCCACGGCCGACGAGATCCTCGCCAAGGTCCGACTCGTCCAAACCAGCGTGAAGAAACTCGTCAATAACAACTCGAAGTAACTCAATCAGGGTCACGAGACACTAGACCAGCTGATCGAGTGGGCGTGAAATGTCTCGGCCATCATCACCAAAGGCAGGAATTCGGGCAATAGCTCCCTCGGATTTGCGCTCTCCAAGACGAATGTCTTATCGGCGCAAACACCTGCGAAGTCCGCGCGTGCCACCTTACGCAGGTACGGTCGCCGCGAGCCGTAGAGAACATTCCCGGGTTGGAATCCGCGATAGAAAGCGGGGCCCAGGTCAGTCTCCTTAACCAGCCCCCACTTCCTTATGGTGAGCTGGCCCGACTCCATGTGTTCGCCTGCCACGAAACGCTCCACGTCATCCGCAACAGGATCCACTACGTCTCGGATCTGCCGGGCTACCGAGCCGAACGTGACCGTAGGACAAACGCCAGGGCTTGTACTCATGCCCCGCCTCCCCGAATTCTAGCGATGGCCCGCTTCACGGCCTGCATATTGTCACGCATTGAATTATCCCACTGTGACACGGCCTCCGGTAGCGGAATGCTAGCGCCGCCGGCCATTTCCAAAGTAGGGATTTTTTTGACGTGTCGGCCGATAGCAAGGTCAGCCTTAGCCGCGACAAGAGATTCCAAGCCCACTACTGCTGACAAGCCCGGAAGGTCGGCAAAGCCCTCGTATGCCGCGAGGATCTCCGTGATGTGTTCTTCGCTCAGGAAAGACTGCCCCTGAGTGCGCTCGATCAGGTGCGCCGCATCAATGAATAGGACCTTCTCTTGGCGTTCTGTCGGCTTCTGCGTGCGACAGATGACGACGCACGCCTCCATCGGAGAGTTATAAAACAAGCCCGGCCCTAGGCCCAGAACACACTCAAGCAGATCGGACTCAATGAGTTTCTGCCGCATCGCGCGCTCGTCCGCACGGAATAGCACACCGTGCGGGAGGAGGATTGCACACCGTCCTGTTTCCGGGTTAAGGGACGCTGCAATGTGCTGGAGGAAGGCGTAGTCCGCACGCCCCTGCGGCGGGACTCCCCAGGTGTTGCGCTTAAAAGGATCCTCGGCGAAAAGGTCCCGGTTCCACTGCTTGATGGAGTACGGAGGGTTAGCCAGGATGACATCGAATCGGCGCAAAGCATCGCCTTCGAAGAACGCAGGATCGGCCAGCGTATCGCCGCGCTCGATCCTGAAGTCTTCGATTCCGTGGAGATACAGGTTCATGCGCGCAATCGATGAGGTCATGACGTTGAGTTCCTGGCCGAACAAACCCAGCCGTCGATGATCCTCGCCTTGATCCTTGACTTCCGCTGCCGCGGTAACCAGCATTCCGCCCGTACCGCAGGTCGGGTCGTACACGCTCTCGCCCGGCTGCGGCCGGAGCATACGCGCCATCAGGCGGACGAGCGTGCGGTTGGTGTAGAACTCCTGAGCCGTATGTCCAGAGTCGTCGGCAAACTTCTTGACCAGAAACTCGTAGGCCCGACCCAGTTCGTCCTCCGGCACCCGGGACAGTGACAGCACTTGCGTCGAGAAGTGCTCCAGCAGGTTCCGTAGAGTCTCGTCCGAAAGACGCTCTTTGTTGGTCCACTGCGCGTCACCGAAGACGCCAGTCAGCTGGTCAGGATTGGCAGACTCGATCTCGCGCATGGCTTTCCTGAGCGCTTGCCCCAGATCCGCACTCGCGGATCGTACGTCTTCCCAGTGCGCTTCATCCGGGATCTGAAATCGGTAGTTCTCTCCCCTGGCTACAGTCTCCGGGTCGTGATCGCCGTAGGCCGCAATCGCTTCTTCGCGCTCCTCGTCATACACATCACTGATGCGCTTGAAAAATAGCAGCGGGAAGATGAACTGCTTGTAGTCGCCAGCATCGATCAGCCCACGCAGTAGGGTCGCGGCGCCCCAAAGATAGCTTTCCAGTTCACGCTGTTCCAGGTGCTGCGGTTCTCGCGATTCAAGTCCCGGCAGGATATCGGCGCCAGTGTCCTTTACCCCGCTCTTGTGATTCGCGTTGCCCGGCTGAACCTGACGAGGAACGGCGGTGGTCTCTTGGCGATTCATCCGAGCAGTTCCCATTCCTTGAGCTGCCTACGTAGAGCATCCTCGGCCATGGCTACATCGGCCAACGCCCCCTCCAACGAGGTGACTGCCTCAACGAGGGGCGCGAAGTTTGCGCGAGTGTCCGCTGCGACATACAGCGGAATATTGAGACTTCCGCCGTTATCATGAATCTCCGCCAGGTCAACAAGGCGACTACGGCCAGCAATATTGGAGAAGGATCGGTACCAGCCGTAGATGCGGGACACATGCTGGTCTTCCAAGACGTTCTGGTTGCGCCCCTTGCGGAACTGGTCCGCTGCATTTACGAAGAGAACCTGATGCTTTCGATCGGCAGGCTTGTCGTGCCGCAGTACCAAAATGCACGCCGCGAGGCCAGTGCCATAAAAGAGATTAGTACCCAGGCCGATGACTGCTTCGATTACGTCGGATTCCACGATCTTGTCGCGGATCTTTCCCTCAGCCCCGCCGCGGAACAGCGCGCCCTGAGGTAGTACGACTGCCGCTCTACCGTTATGCCGGGACATCGAGGCGATCATGTGCTGAACCCAGGCGAAGTCGGCCGAGCGTCGCGGGGGAACGCCTGTAAGGCCGCGCTGGAACAAGTCGTTGGCCCAATCCTTCTCTCCCCAAGCCTGCAAAGAGAAGGGCGGATTGGCGATTACGCAGTTGAACTGGCGTAGCGCGTCCTGGTCGAGGAACCTAGGGTCGCGCAGAGTGTCGCCGCGTTCGATATAGAAGTCCTCGACGCCGTGCAGAAAGAGATTCATCCTCGCGATACCGGAGGTGGTCAGGTTCTTCTCCTGACCAAACATCTTCGCCCTCAGGTATTTTGGATCTTCCTTACGCCGGACGAAGTGGTGAACAACCTCGATCAGCATGCCGCCAGTTCCGCAGGCCGGGTCGTAGACGCTCTCACCCTTCTGTGGATCAAGGATGTCGACGAGGAGGCGCACCACCTCACGAGGGGTATAAAATTCGCCTGCCTTTTTATTCGATAGGTCGGCGAATTTCTTGATCAGGTACTCGTACGCCTGTCCCAGCAGATCGGCTTCGACGACGGAGTTGCCAAGGCGGCGGCCTGAGAAGTGGTCGAGCAGTTGACGTAGAACCTTGGCGGGCAGCCGGTCCTTATTCGTCCATGGTGTGTCGCCGAAGATCCCAGCGAGGGTATCCGGATTCGCCTTTTCAATCTCTCGGAGTGCCGTGTTCAGCGCTTGTCCGAGCGCCTCATCCTTTACTTCCACAACCTTGTGCCACATATGATCGTGGGGGATGTCGAAGCGGTGTTGGTCGGCATACTCAGGTTGAACTCGCGGAGTCCGGCGGTCTGATCGCGCCGTCGTCCATGGTCAGACCGGTGGGCGGGAGGCAGCCGTCGACCAGGTGAGGCC
>NZ_JBIWKB010000140.1:0-3511 GCF_044765425.1 Streptomyces sp. NPDC102462
CGTTGCAAGGCTAAGAGCAAATACCCTCTTAACAGAGGGTATTTCTTATTTTGCTGAGAAGGAGTACTTCTCCTATTTTAAGGCTGATTACAGAGAGAAGAGGCCTTAAAATAGGAGATTTATATATATAATGGCACATAATATTGAGGGGGAAGAAACGATGGTAAGAGAACAGTTTCAGTGTGATTTAAAAACGTTACAGCAAAAGGTGATTGAGCTTGGAGAGCTAGCGAGGGAGGCTTTATTGCTTGCTATGGAAGGTCTTCATAAAAGGGATGTAGAGAAAGCGTTAGAGGTAATAGATGGTGATTATCGTATGGATAATTTAGAAGAGGAAATAAATGATCTTGCGCTTATGCTTATTACGAAGCAGCAACCTGTAGCAAGTGATTTAAGAAGGATTTTCATTTCAATTAAAACAGCGACAGATTTAGAGCGTATTGCAGATCATGCTGTTAATATTGCGAAATCAACAATTCGTCTTGGGGAAAAAGAAGTGGTTGTTAGTTTGCACAATCTTGATGAAATGTTTGCAATTGCAGATAAGATGTTACAGTTAGCGTTGGAAGCATATGAGCAAGAAAATTTAACTTTTGCGAAACAAATTGCCGAAATGGATGATTCAGTTGATGAAATATATGGGAAAGCGATTCGTGAATTTATATCTTCAGTTCCAGAACAGCCAGAAGCGATTACACAAATTACACAATTATCCTTTGTGGCGAGATATATCGAGCGTGTAGCAGATCATATTACAAATATTGCTGAGAATGTTTTTTATTTAGTAAAAGGAAAGCATTACTTATTAAATGAATAAAGAAAAAAGGCAGGTGAAACATCACCTGCCAGGCTGTGGAGAAAGTCTTCTCCACAGCCTGTTTTTGTGTCTGAACCTCTTTTTATGTGTCAACACTGATAAAAAAGAGGAAAAGGAGAGGTTTTTTATGATGGGTGCTTTAAAAAATCATCGTGATGAACGTGTATCTGTTTCTGTAGAAGAGTTGGTTCCACAAGATCATTTCCTTCGTGCGATTGAAGCGACAATTAGTTTTGATTTTATTGAGGAAAAATTACGCCCTTATTATTGTGAAAACAATGGACGTCCGTCAATCCATCCTATCGTTTTATTTAAAATGATGTTTATTGGATATTTTTACGGTATTCGTTCTGAGCGTCAATTGGAAAAGGAGATTAAAACGAATATCGCCTACCGTTGGTTTTTAGGGTTTTCTCTATCAGATACTATTCCAGATCATTCTACAATTAGTTGGAATCGACGTACCCGCTTTATTCATACAAATATTTTCGAAGAAATTTTTGATGAGATTGTGCGGCAAGCGACGGAGCACCGGATGGTGGGAGGACGTGCATTGATGACAGATTCTACGCACATTAAGGCCAATGCTAATAAAAATAAGTTTGTACATAAATATAAAAAAGAAAAGGCAAAGTTTTATATAGATGAACTAGAAGCTGCGGTAATCGAAGATCGTGAGGTACACGGAAAAAAGAATTAAAACCCAGAAAGGAAAGTGATACCCCTACTAAAAAAACTCGCATAAGTACTACGGATCCAGATAGTGGATTTTTAATGAGAGATGGAAAACCGAACGGTTTTCATTTCTTAGACCATCGTACGACTGATGCGAAGTACAATATTATTACAGATACCTATGTAACGGCTGGAAATATGGCAGATTCCGAGCCATATTTAGCGCGCCTCCAAGCTCAGATTGATAAATTCGAATTCAAAGTAGAAGCTGTCGCTCTTGATGCGGGCTATTTTTCAGGTTATATCTGTAAGAAATTATCAGAACGAAATATATTTATGGTGATGGGGTATCGCCGATTTGGAAAACGAAATAAAGAAGTACCGAAAAGCCAATTTAAATATGTAGAAGAAATGAATGTTTTCGCTTGTCCGATGGGATGTATTTTAGAATATGTAACAACTGATCGTGAAGGATACCGTCAATACAAATCGAATCCAGAAGACTGTGCTGTTTGTCCGTTACGAGAGGTGTGCTTTTCAAAGAAACAAAAACAAAAAGTTATCACTCATCATATATGGGAGAAATATAAGGATATTGCTAGAAAAAACAAGCTAACAGCTACAGGAAAAAAGTTGTATAAAGTACGCTGTTCAACTATAGAGCGAAGCTTTGCGGACGCCAAAGAACTACATGGATATCGATATGCTCGGTTTCGGGGGCTGAAGTCTGTCCAAATGCAGGCTTATCTCACCGCAGCTTGCCAAAACATGAAAAAAATAGCCCTCCATCTGACCAAAAAGGGTCTAGTGGAGGGCTATTTTTCTAAATTCTATTATTTTATGTTGTTTTCATTCGCTAAAATCAAAAAGATTTCAGAGCGTCGGAAACCCTAAAGGGTTTCCCGACACTCTGAAAAAAGGTATTTCCGTATACGGAAATACCTTTTATCCATTATATATTCTATTTACAACCTCGACTAAAGCTTTACTTACCTGTACGAATATATGCTTTCGGTTTCCACCCTCAACAAATTTATTAGCACAACTACCCATAATCATCATACAACTAATTATAACTAATACTAACTTTCTATTCTTGTAAGTCACTTCATGTCACTCCACTATTAAAAAACTTCCCTTGAATTTATCCCATCAAGAAATTTTACATGAATAATAAAACGTGTGAATATGCAATTCTGCATATTCACACGTTTTATTACGATGTTGTGATTTAATTTAGTTAGAGTACACGTATACCGAGGTGACTAACTTGAAATTTAAAGCGAAAAAAAATCCATTTCACGTCATTTTCATTACATTATTTATCAGTATTTTTCTCGTTTCACTATTCTTCCAAAATGAAAGTTCTATTTTTTTTACTCTCATGATGCTTTTAAATATCGTGAACCTTTCTTCTTTCTATTTCTCTCACTACAACGTAACGGAAGCATCCCTTGTTGTAAAACATGGTTTTGTATTTCATACTGAAATTCCATTTGAAGATATTCGTCACGTTAAATTCTCTGGCAAAACACTTCACTCTGAAAAGTGGACTAGGCAGCAATTAGAAATCCATTACAATTTATTTGACTCTGTGACAACTTTCGTACCTCAAGAAGAAAAAAAATTCATTGAACTCTTAAAAGCAAACTGTCCACAAATGAAAGTATTGAATAGTCCCGCTAACAAATAATATATTTTGGCAATTGCAGTAATACAAACAGAAAACATACAAATATATATCAAAAAAGCCAAGATTCTAAACTAAGAGAATCTTGGCTTTTTTATTACTCTTTCGGAGCAATCATTTTTTTCGGATCGACAATTTCATCAAATTGTTCTTCTGTTAGTAGTCCAGATTGCAATGCTGCCTCTTTTAACGTTAACCCCTCTTTATGAGCATGCTTCGCAATTTTCGCTGCATTTTCATATCCGATATGCGGGTTTAATGCTGTAACGAGCATTAATGAACGATTCACATTCTCTTTAATTACTTCTTCATCTGCTTCAATACCCACT
>NZ_JBIWKB010000141.1:0-3282 GCF_044765425.1 Streptomyces sp. NPDC102462
GAGTTCGGAGTAGGCCGCGCCGAGGACGTAGCCGGTGGTGCCACCCAGGGTTTTGGGGTTGCCGAGGTTGTCGTAGGTGGGGGTGATGCCTTCGATGGGCAGGCCGGCCACAGCCGGTTCATCGAAGCCCGAGAGCAGGTTCGCCGCGTTGTACGAGGCGTCGAACTTCAGTGTCGTCTTCCCCATGGCCTGCGCGAAATCGTCGGTGGCCGGGAGGGTCAGCTGGCTGTTGACGGCGTTGTAGCGGCTGTCGAACTTGGTGACCTGCTGGACGTAGGCGCCGCCGGTGGCTCCGCCGACGTAGCGGATGGCGGTGTCCTGCCGGCCCTTGACGACCTGGTCGTAGTCCCAGTGCGCGAGTTTGTCGGCGTCCGTGGTGTCGGACTGCCACAGGTCGGTCCTACGGCCGAGGATGTCGTACTGGTAGAGAAGCTACGCGGTCTCCTTGGACAGGTGGTACTCGTACTTGTAGCTCGGCGTGTCAGCCCCGATGCGCAGCCGGTGAAGGACCTGGTCATCAAAGCCGGCAAGCGGGCAGCGAAGCCGGTGCAGTGGCGGGAAGGCTCACGGCCCGGCAACGGCCGCAGCGGCCTGAGGCGCATGTACTCACGGTTCGTGGCCCTGCGGATCCGGCCCGCCGGACGCGAGATCCGCAAGAACACCGCCGGCCCGGAGCTGCCGGTGCGCTGGCTGCTGGCCGAATGGGCCCGCCAACCAGCCCGAACCCGTGCAGTTCTGGCTGTCCAACCTGCCCGCCGACACGGCGCTGGCCGCCCTCGTGCGCACCGCGAAGCTGCGCTGGAGGATCGAGCACGACTACCGCGAGACGAAGCAGACCCTGGTGGCCTGGCCCACTTCGAAGGCCGCACCTGGAGAGGCTGGCACCACCACGTCACCCTCGTCTCCGTCGCACACGCCTTCTGCACCCTCCAGCGCATCACCCGGTCCCCAAAAGGAACGGCGCCGGCCTGAGCACGTATCGGGCCACCCGCGAACTGCAGACACTCCTCGCACTCTGGACCGGCGCGCCTGCCCCACCTGTCACCGCAACATGCCAGAACCCATACCAACCTGACCAAGCACTACTAGACCGCTCCCGGCGCAGCACCAGGAGTACCAGCAGTACGTTCGGGTGCGGACGGAACGGTGTCCGTGTCCGGCGGCGCTCAGGCGTGCGGCCGTTCCCAGACCACGACGTTGCGGCGGACCGGCACCGCGGAGGAGTCGGTGGCGAACAGCTCCGGCGAGTGGGCCCGGATGCGCTCGATGTCGCTGAAGACGGCCCGCAGATGTGCGCGCATCGCCGTGCGCGCCAGTGGTACGTCCCCCCGGACCACGGCGTCGAAGATCTCGCGGTGCTGGGCCACGAACACCGCGGGCGACGCGTTCTCGTACAGACCGAGACGGCGGGCGCGGTCCAGGTGCCCCTTGGCCGCGGCGACGGTCGTCCAGGCGTTGGCGTGTCCGCTCAGTCGCAGCAGGCCCTGATGGAAGGCCTCGTCCAGCGCGAAGAACTCCTCCAGGCCGAGGTCGTCCCGCTGCTGCCGCTCAAGGTTGTCCCGCAGTTCCCCGAGCAGTGCGGGGTCGATGTCCGTCGGCAGATCCTCCAGTGAGGCCAGTTCGACCGCCTCCCGGAGGAACTGCGCGTCGGCGACCTGGGCCGGATCCACCCGGGAGACGAACGACCCGATTTGCGGGAAGACCTGCACCAGGCCCTCCTGCGCCAGCAGGATCAGGCTCTCCCGCACCGGCGTGCGGCTGACGCCGAGCTGCGCGGCCAGTTCGTTCTCCGACAGCGCGGCCCCCGGCTGGAGTTGGAGCGTGAGAACCATCTGGCGCAGCGTGCTGTAGATCGCGCGCCGGTTCGTCTGCTGCCGTTTGGGTGAGGCCATGCCGCCCATCGTATCGCCGGGATCATGACCATCCCGTGCGCCGGGTTCTCGCTGGCCCCGAGGGCGCAGGCATTGCCCAAACTGGTCGACAAGTGCTTGTATACCAGTGCTGGCCGACAGGTGGCGGGGCGAGGGACGCCCGGACCCCGGCGGGCCGGTGCGGCAAAGGCCCCTGCTGTGAGGAGTCCCAGTGAGCAAGATCGAACACGTCGAGGTGTTCGTCGCCTCCCCCGGGCGTACGTTCGTCACGTTGCGCGTCACCACCACGGACGGCGTCACCGGCCTCGGCGACGCCACGCTCAACGGACGGGAACTGGCCGTGGCGAGCTACCTCCGCGACCACCTCGCGCCGCTCCTGATCGGCAGGGACCCGGCCAGGATCGAGGACATCTGGCAGTACCTCTACCGCGGCGCCTACTGGCGGCGCGGACCGGTCACCATGACGGCCATCGCGGCCGTCGACACCGCGCTGTGGGACATCAAGGGCAAGACCGCCGGGCTGCCCGTCTACCAGCTCCTCGGCGGGCGCTCCCGGGACGGCGTCCTGGTCTACTCGCACGCCAGCGGCACCGACGTACCGTCCCTGCTCGACGACGTCGGACGCCATCTGGAGCTGGGCTACAAGGCCGTACGCGCCCAGGCGGCGGTGCCCGACGTCGGCGGCACCTACGGCGTGCGCAAGGGCAAGCTGTACGAGCCCGCGGCCACCGACCTGCCCGACGAACAGCCCTGGGACACCGAGGCCTACCTCGGCTTCGCGCCCACGTACCTCCAGGCAGTGCGGGAACGCTTCGGCTTCGGCTTCCACCTGCTGCACGACGTGCACCACCGGCTGACCCCGCTTGAGGCCGCCCGGTTCGGCAAGAGCGTCGAGGACTGCCGCCTGTTCTGGATGGAGGATCCCACCCCGGCGGAGAACCAGGAGGCCTTCCGGCTCATCCGGCAGCACACCACGACACCGATCGCCGTCGGCGAGGTGCTCACCTCCATCTGGGACGTGCAGCACCTGATCACCGAGCAGCTCATCGACTACGTACGCACCACCGTGGTGCACGCCGGCGGCATCACCCACCTGCGGCGCATCTTCGACCTCGCCGCCCTCCACCAGGTCCGGACGGGCTCGCACGGCGCCACCGACCTCTCCCCGGTCAGCATGGCCGCGGCCGTGCACCTCGACCTGGCCGTGCCGAACTTCGGCATCCAGGAGTACATGGGCCACCCGGAGGAGGCCGCCGAGGTCTTCCGCAGCGGCGTCACCTTCGCGGACGGCATGCTCCACCCCTCCGAGGACCCTGGCCTAGTGTCTCGTGACCCTGATTGAGTTACTTCGAGTTGTTATTGACGAGTTTCTTCACGCTGGTCTGGACGAGTCGGACCTTGGCGAGGATCT
>NZ_JBIWKB010000142.1:0-2968 GCF_044765425.1 Streptomyces sp. NPDC102462
TCAAGATCCGCGGCTACCGTGTCGAACTCGGCGAGGTCCAGAGCGTTCTCACCGGACACCCCGCGGTCCGCGAGGCGTTCGTCACCGTCCACGAGGACGCGCTGACGGCGTACTACGCGCCTGCCGACGCGGCCGCGGACTCCGTACGGGCCCATCTGGCCGACCGGCTGCCCGAGTACATGCTGCCCGCGGCCCTGGTCGCCTTGGACGCCCTGCCGCTGAACGCCAACGGCAAGGTCGACCGGCACGCCCTGCCCGCCCCGGACGCCGCCGCGGCCGTGGACGACGGATATGTCGCGCCGCGCACGGCGACCGAGGAGCGGATCGCCGGCATATGGGCCGAGGTGCTGGGCCGGGAACGGGTCGGTGTCGAGGACGGTTTCTTCGAGATCGGCGGCCACTCCATCCGTGCCGTCGCACTCGTCGGCGCGCTCCGCTCGGCCGGATTCGACATCGGGATCAGGGACGTCTTCGAGCAGCGCACGGTCGCCATGCTGAGCGAGTTCCTCACCGGCCGCCCCGCGCGCACCGAGGTGGATGTGCCCGTCGAGCGGTTCGCGCTGATCGGCGCCGAGGACCGGCAGGCGCTCCCGGGCGACGCCGTGGACGCCTACCCGCTGACGCAGGTGCAGCTCGGGATGGTCCTGGAGATGCTGGCGGACGACACCGGGCACGCCTACCACAACGTCTCCTCGTTCCGGATCAGCGAGCCGGAGCCGTTCTCGGAGCGGGCGCTGCGGGTCGCCGCCGACGTGGTCGCGGCCCGCCACGAGATGCTGCGCACCTCCTTCCACCTCGACGGCTACTCACAGCCGCTCCAGGTGGTGCGCGCCGAGGCCGCCCTCCCGGTGGCCGTGCACGACCTGAGGGAGCTGGACGAGACTCAACGACGCGCAGCCGTAAGGGAGTTCCTCACCCGCGAGCGCGCCGACCTGTTCGACCTGGAACGGGCGCCGCTGCTGCGGATGACCGCCCATGTCGAGGACGACGGCTGGCGGCTCGGCCTGACCGTCTGCCACGCCATCACCGAGGGCTGGAGCCACCGGGCACTGCTGATGGAGCTGCTCGACGAGTACCGTCGGGTGCGCGACGGCGGGGAGCCTTCCGAGGTGCCCGCGCCGCCCGTGCGCTACGCCGATTTCGTCGCCGCCGAACTGCGCTCGCTGGAGTCGGAGCAGGACCGGGCGTACTGGCGGCAGGTCACGAGCGGCTACGCGCGCTTCTCCCTTCCGACGGCCTGGGGCGGCGGCCTCACCGCCGAACGGGAGCGCTACCGCGTCGCCGTGGAGCTCGGCCCGTACGAGTCCGGGCTGCGCGCGCTGGCCGCCCGGGTACGCGTCTCGGTCAAGAGCGTGCTGCTGGCCGCGCACCTGAAGGTGCTCAGCCTGCTCACCGAGGAGCGCCGGTTCCACTCGGGCCTGGTGTTCAGCGCCCGCCCCGAGGCGCCGGGCGCCGACCGGGTGTACGGCATGTACCTCAACACCCTGCCGTTCGCCTTCGACGCAGACCGCGACCGCACCTGGGAGGAGCTGGTCCGCGAGGTCTTCACGCACGAGGCGGGCATGTGGGAGCACCGCCGGCACCCGATGCCGGCGATCCAGCGCGACGCGGGGGTGGAGCGCCTGCTCGACGTCCGTTTCAGCTACCAGGACTTCGACCACGTCGACACCGAGCGCGTCGACCTGGCCGAGAGCTCCGGTGAGGGCGCGACCGAGTTCGACCTGGCGGTTTCGGCGGTCTCCGGCTACCTGCTCATGGCCACGCACACCCACGTGCTGTCCCGCGAGAACGCCGACCGGCTCACCGCGCTGTACGCGTCGGTTCTGGCCGCCATGGCCGCCGATCCGACCGGCGACGCCCGCCTGGTGCCGCTGCCGTCCGAGGAGCTGGAGCGGCAGCTCGTGACCTGGAACGACACCGCGCACGAGGCGGAGACCGCCTCCGTGCTGCAGATGTTCGAGGCGCAGGCCGCCCGCGTCCCCGACGCTTGGGCGGTGACCCTCGGGACGGAGACGGTGACGTACGCCGGACTGGATGCGCAGGCGAATCGGCTGGCGCACGCCCTGCGGGAGCGCGGCGTCGACGCCGAAGCGCGCGTCGCGGTCCAGATGGACCGGGGGCCCTCCCTGATCGCGGCGCTGCTTGCGGTGTGGAAGGCGGGCGGCACGTATGTGCCGATCGACCCGTCCTACCCGGCGGAGCGCGTCGCCTCCATCATGGCGACCTCCGGCGCCCGGGTGGCGCTCACCTCCGAGGCGTTCGCCGGCCGGTTCGGCTCCGTCGAGGTGCTGCTCGCCGACGCGGACGTCGCCGGGCTGCCGGCCACCGCGCCGGTGCGGGTGGACGATCTGGACCGGCTGGCCTATGTCATCTTCACCTCCGGTTCCACCGGCACGCCCAAGGGTGTCGAAGTCACCCACCGGGGCTTGGTCAACCATGTGGCCTGGGCGGCCCGTGAACTCGCCGTGCGCGGCACCGGGGGCGCCCCGCTGTTCTCCTCGGTCGCCTTCGACCTGGTCGTCCCCAACCTGTGGGCGCCGCTGGTCACCGGGCAGCGGGTGTTCGCGGTGCCGCAGGACACCGAGCCGGGGCAACTCGGCCCCGCGCTGCTGGCCGGGGCGCCGTACAGCTTCGTCAAGCTGACCCCGGGCCACCTGGACCTGCTCGCGGAGCAGCTCACCACCGAGCAGGCGGAAGAGCTGGCGGCGGTCGTGGTGGTGGCGGGCGAGGCGCTGCCCGGCACCACGGCGGACCGGTCACTGGACATCCTCGGCCCCGGTCGCCTGATCAACGAGTACGGTCCGACCGAGGCATCCGTCGGTTCCACGGTCTTCCCGGTGACGGAGCCGGCCGGCCGCGAGGTGGTCCCGATCGGGCGTCCGCTGCCGAACATGCGGACGTACGTGCTGGATTCGGCGATGCATCCGGTGCCGGTGGGTGTGCCGGGTGAGCTGTACGTCGGCGGGAC
>NZ_JBIWKB010000143.1:0-2798 GCF_044765425.1 Streptomyces sp. NPDC102462
CCCTCCTCCAACCCCGCCGTCATCGCCTTCCTGCGCGAACACGAGGACGACCTCGTCCTGTGCGTCCACAACTTCTCCCGCTTCGCCCAGCCGACGGAGCTGGACCTGGGGCGGTTCGGCGGCCGGCATCCCGTAGAGCTGTTCGGCGGGGTGCGCTTCCCCGCCATCGGTGAACTCCCCTATCTCCTCACCCTCGCGGGCCACGGCTTCTACTGGTTCCGCTTGCGCGGGGACAGCGTGTAGCAGCCGCCTGGAAGGGGCCGCGGGGCGGTTTCCACCGCCCCGCCCGGGGCACGCATCAGTAACACCCCACCGGCTCGGACGCCCAGGAGGCGTACCGAAGAATGGGGAAAGGACGTGACGCCATGGCGGAAACGGTCACCCCGTCCGGCACGACGAGTCCGGCTCATATCCTCGCCTCTCTCGATCCCCTGCTGCGCGAGTGGCTGCCGAGGCAGCGCTGGTTCGCGGGGAAGGGACGCCCGGTCACCGGGTTCTCACCGGTGGCGGTCACCGAGTTGCTGCCCCCCGGCCGCCTCGGCCTGTACCACCTGCTGGTCCGCGCCCACCAGCCGCCCGCACCGGGCGCCCGCCCGCAGCCCGGCGACTGCTACCAGCTGCTCGTGGGCGCGCGCGAGGCGCTGCCGCCCCGGCTGGCGCCCGCGCTGATCGGACATGTGGACCGGGGGCCGCTCACCGGACGCACGGTGTACGACGCCCTGTACGACCCCCGGCCCGCCGAGATGCTGCTGGAGGCGCTGCGCGCCCGGGCCCGTATCGGGGTGCTGCGCTTCGAGCGGGACCAGGAGCAGCGGATACGCGACGGTCTTGTGGCCCGGCTGCTGACCGCCGAGCAGTCCAACTCCTCGGTCGTCTACGGAGATACGTTCATTCTGAAGCTGTTGCGCCGGGTCGTGCCCGGCGTCAACCCCGATCTGGAGATACCGCTGGCGCTGGCCGGCGAGGGCTGCGCCCGGGTGCCCGCGCCGACCGCCTGGCTGCGGGCGGAGATCACGGAGGCGGCCGGCGAGCCCGCGGTGCTGGCCGTGCTCCAGCCCTTTGTGCGGGGCGCCACGGACGGCTGGGAGCTGGCGCTGCGCCGGCTGGCCAAGGGTGAGGACTTCGGCGCCGAGGCGCGGGAGCTCGGCCGGGCCACCGCCGAGGTGCACACCGCGCTGGCGCATGCGCTGCCCACGGTCACCCTGGGCCGCGGCGGGCTGGAACCGCTGGTCGACGGCATGATCGAGCGGCTGGAGGCGGCCGTCCTCGCGGTGCCGGCCCTGCGCCCCCACGCGCCCGGGCTGCGGTCCGCCTTCACCGCGCTGGCCGGTCTGGCCGCCGAGGGGCGCACCTGGACCGCGCAGCGCATCCATGGCGATCTGCACCTCGGGCAGTGTCTGCGCGCGCCGTCCGGGCCGTGGTCGCTGATCGACTTCGAGGGCGAGCCGGCCCGGCCGCTTGCCGAGCGGCGCATGCCGCAGCCCGCGCTGCGGGACGTCGCGGGAATGCTGCGCTCCTTCGACTACGCGGCGCGGTCGGCGAGCCCGCCGGCACCCGGCTGGGCCGCGGTGTGCCGGGCGGCGTACTGCACCGGGTACGCCGAGGTCACCGGGCGTGATCCGCGCACCGATCCCGTGCTGCTGCGGGCGTACGAGACCGACAAGGCGGTCTACGAGGCCGTGTACGAGGCCCGCCACCGCCCCGACTGGCTGCCCGTGCCCCTGGCGGCGATCCACCGTCTCGCCGCATCCGACCAGCCCTGATCCGCCCCGCGCCGAGGAGGCCCATCCGTGACCCCGCGCCCCGCGTCCAGCGCCCCGGAACCGCACGACCGGCACCCCCACGCACCCGCCGCCGAACGATCACCCCGGGCCGGGGAGGTCGAGGGCATGGTCGTTCCGGCTCTCGGCGCGGGGGACCGGGAGCGGTTGCTGGCGGGGACGCACCATGATCCGCACTCCGTGCTCGGGGCGCATCCGGTGGCCGGCGGTGTGGTGTTCCGGGCCTTCAGGCCGTACGCCCTGTCGGTCGCCGTCGTCACCGGCGACCTGCGGGCCCGACTCCACGACGACGGCGGCGGTTTCTTCTCGGCCCTGCTGCCGCTGCGTGACGTCCCCGCGTACCGGCTGCGCGTGACCTACGAGAGCGCCGTCCACGAGACAGAGGACGCCTACTGCTTCCTGCCCGCCCTCGGCGAGCTGGACCTGCATCTGATCGGCGAGGGCCGGCACGAGCAGTTGTGGCGGGCGCTGGGCGCCGAACCCATGACGCACCAGGGAGTGGAGGGCACCCGCTTCACCGTGTGGGCGCCGAACGCCCGGGGCGTGCGGGTCACCGGCGACTTCACCTTCTGGGACGGCACCGGGTACCCGATGCGCTCGCTCGGCTCCTCGGGCGTCTGGGAGCTGTTCGTGCCCGGCGTCGGCGAGGGCGAGCTGTACAAGTTCGAGATCACCCGGCCCGACGGCTCCCGCACGCTGCGCGCCGACCCGCTGGCCCGCCGGACCGAGGCTCCGCCCGCCACCTCCTCGATCGTGCACGCCTCGCACCATGTGTGGGGCGACGAGGAGTGGCTGGCGCACCGCGCGGACATCCCGGTGCACCAGGCGCCGTTGTCCGTGTACGAGGTGCACCTGCCGTCCTGGCGCCCGGGACTGACGTACCGTCAACTGGCCGAGCAGTTGCCCGCGTACGCCAGGGACCTGGGCTTCACGCATGTGGAGCTGATGCCGGTCACCGAGCATCCCTTCGGCGGCTCCTGGGGCTACCAGGTCACCGGCTTCTACGCGCCGACCGCC
>NZ_JBIWKB010000144.1:0-2728 GCF_044765425.1 Streptomyces sp. NPDC102462
ACGTCGAAGCCGCCATGTCCTCCCCCTCCTCCCTGCTCCACTGGACCCGCCGCATGATCGAGATCCGCAAGCAGAACCCCGCCTTCGGACTCGGCACCTACACCGAACTCCCCTCCTCCAACCCCGCCGTCATCGCCTTCCTGCGCGAACACGAGGACGACCTCGTCCTGTGCGTCCACAACTTCTCCCGCTTCGCCCAGCCGACCGAACTCGACCTGCGGGCCTACGACGGACGGCATCCCGTCGAACTCGTCGGCGGAGTACGCTTCCCCGCCATCGGTGAACTCCCCTATCTCCTCACCCTCGCGGGCCACGGCTTCTACTGGTTCCGGCTCTCCCGAGTCGCATCCCGCATCGGCCGACGACGCTGAGCGCGCGGCGCCGAGGAAAGGACGCCTCACCATGCCGAAGACCGTATCGCCCAGGCCGCGCGGCGCGGCCGGTCCCGACCGGCCGACGGCCCTGCTCGCCGGGCTGCTCAGCGAATGGCTGCCCAGGCAGCGCTGGTTCGCGGGCCGGGACCGCCCCGTCACGGACCTCGCCCTGCTGTCGATGACGGAACTGTTCCCGGGCTGTCTGCATCTGCTGGTGCACACCGGGCAGGGCGGCGTCCCGGCGCCCGGCGGCCCGCCCCCGGCCGGCGCCTGCTACCAGTTGCTGCTCGGCATGCGCACGCAGCCGGCGCCGCACCTGGAACGGGCGTTCATAGGCCGGGTGCGGGAAGGCCCGCTCGCGGGCACCGCGCTCTACGACGCACTGCACGATCCGCGCTCGGCCGCACTGCTCCTGGAGCGGCTGCGGCAGCCGGGCACGGCGGGCCCGCTGCGCTTCGAGGCGGACCCGGCCGTGCGGGTGCCCGGCGGGCTCGCGCCGCGTCTGCTGGACGCGGAGCAGTCCAACTCCTCGCTGGTGTACGGCGACGCGTACATCCTGAAGGTGTTCCGCCGGGTGGAGCCCGGCATCAACCCGGACCTGGAGGTGCCGGGGGCGCTGGCCGCGCAGGGCTGCACACGGGTGCCCGCGCCGGTCGCCTGGTTCCGGACGACCGAGCCGCGGCCGGCGACGCTCGGGGTGCTCCAGCCGTTCCTGCCGGACGCCGCCGACGGCTGGACGCTGGCGCTGCGCGCACTCGCCGCGGGGGACGACTTCACCACCGAAGCCTACGAGTTGGGGCAGGCCACGGCCGATGTGCATGTGGCGCTCGCCACCGCCTTCCCGTCCGCGGGCGACGGCGAGAACGGCCATACGGTGGCCGCGATGACCGCACGTCTTGAGGCCGCCGCGCACTGTGTGCCGGCCCTCGCGCCGTTCGTGCCGGGACTGCGCACCGCGTTCGGGGCGCTGGACGGCGACGACGCCGCGCCGCCCGCCCAGCGCATCCACGGCGACCTGCACCTCGGGCAGGTGCTGCGGGCCGGGCGGAACTGGTTCGTCATCGACTTCGAGGGCGAGCCCTCGCGCCCGCTCTCCGAGCGGCGCAGCGCGCAGTCCCCGGTGCGGGACGTCGCCGGCATGCTGCGCTCCTTCGACTACGCGGCCCGGCAGCGGCGCCCCTGGCGCCCCGAGTGGGCCGACCGCTGCCGGGAGGCCTACTGCGCGGGCTATGCGGCCCGGGCCGGGTGGGACCCGCGTCGTGGGCACGCGCTGCTGCGTGCCCACGAGACCGACCGGGCGGTGTACGAGGCCGTGTACGAGGCCCGGCACCGTCCCGACTGGCTGCCCGTTCCCATGGCCGCGATCGAGCGGCTCGCCGTCAGGGAAGGCTGACACCATGGCACTGCGCGACACCTCGCTCCCCGAGCCGTCGGGCCCCGCGACGACGGCGGCGCTCCCGCTGGACCCCACCGACCGCGAGCGGCTGCTCACGGGCGCCCACCACGACCCGCACGCCCTGCTGGGCGCCCACCCGGTGCCGGGCGGCACCCTCTTCCGGGCGCTGCGTCCCTTCGCCCGCGCGGTGAGCGTGCTGGTCGACGGGATGCGCAGCGCCCTGGTCCACGAGGGCGACGGGCTCTTCTCGGCCGTGCTGCCGCACGCGACGATCCCGGCGTACACGCTCCTGGTCGCGTATGAGGACACCGTCCATGAGACGGCAGACCCCTACTGCTTCCTGCCCGCCCTCGGCGAGCTGGACCTGCATCTGATCGGCGAGGGCCGGCACGAGCAGTTGTGGCGGGCGCTGGGCGCCGAACCCATGACGCACCAGGGAGTGGAGGGCACCCGCTTCACCGTGTGGGCGCCGAACGCCCGGGGCGTGCGGGTCACCGGCGACTTCACCGGCTGGGACGGCACGCAGTACCCGATGCGTTCGCTCGGCTCCTCGGGTGTGTGGGAGCTGTTCGTGCCGGGCGTCGGCGAGGGCGTCCGGTACAAGTTCGAGATCACCTCGCGCCACGGCGACCGGTTCCTCAAGGCGGACCCGATGGCGCGCCGCACGGAGGTGCCGCCCGCGACGGCGTCCGTGGTGACGTCCTCGCGCTACGAGTGGGGCGACGAGGGGTGGCTGGCGCACCGCGCGGACATCCCGGTGCACGAGGCGCCGTTCTCCGTGTACGAGGTGCATCTGCCGTCCTGGCGACCGGGACTGACGTACCGTCACCTGGCCGATGAACTCCCGTCGTATGTCAAGGAGTTGGGCTTCACGCATGTGGAGCTGATGCCGGTCACCGAGCATCCCTTCGGCGGCTCCTGGGGCTACCAGGTCACCGGCTTCTACGCGCCGACCGCC
>NZ_JBIWKB010000145.1:0-2679 GCF_044765425.1 Streptomyces sp. NPDC102462
CTAGAGAAACGCCTCTCAGGCGCCCTCACCCATGTCCGCGCAGGTCAGACCCCAGATTCGTGACTCTAGGACGCTGAATTACGCGGAACGCAGGCTGGCCGACGAACGGCAGACGCGCGAAGAGCCGGCTGGGCCTGTAGCGGACGACGTCAGGTGCTGCCATGGCCAGCTCCCTCCAGAGCCAGTGCAGCGAGAGGAGACTGCGGACCGCCCGGTACCGTTCGGAGCCCGCTCGGCTGACAGGCGCCATGGCGCCGATCCCCCAGAGCAGCGAGAACAGGTACAACAGGGAGTCCGTGAGCGCCTCCTGGGTCTGACTGGTGCTGTCGGACACTGTAGTCACAGTGATCGTCACCACAAAGGCGGTGCGCAGCAGCACGTACAGCACGGCCAGGACCATCGCGCAAGACATGAGGAGCATCCCGATACGGACCGACCGAACCGGGGTCGCTCGGGCTGCGCCGCCCCATTGGACGGCGCAGACCGCGGCGGCCGCACCCATGTAGAGGTAGAACAGGCCCATGTAGATCGGCAGACCCAGATCTCCTTCGTGGCGCTCCAGGAAGAACAGGGTGCTGGTGTCCGGCGGGTCCAGCAGGAAGAAGAAGGCGGCCGCCATGACGGCGATCGTGCCGACCGACGCGCGCGCAGCGATCCGGTGGACGACGGCGGACAGGCGCGCGCTGCGTCGCACATCGGCGTCCGCGTCCGCGTAGACCGCGGTGACATAGCGGAGCAACACGCAGATTCCGACGATCGCCGTGGCGTGCTTGACCAGGAAGCCGAGATCGGGGATGCCTGTCGCGTCCAGGAGATCGTTGACGGTCGATGTCCGGCACAACCAGCTCACCGCAAGTGCGGCGAAAGCACCCCACAGCGAGCGCTCGCGACGACGCCCTTTCCAGGCGGACTTGGTCCTCAGGACGGCCTGGATGATCAGAAGGCCTGCGATCGCGTAAGCGAACGCGTCGGTCATAGTCATGGCTTCCCCCTACAGGCCGGTATTGCTACTGAACGGGTTGGCGAAGTCTTCGGCGAGGCGCCGGGCTACGGAGTCTTCGATGAGGTCGGGGACGGCGGTCAAGTGACTGATGAGGGTGGCCGCGTCCTCGGTGCGCTGCTCGATGGAGGTGTCGTAGCGGCGCCGCCCGGCGGCTTGGCCGGCAGCTACCAGTTGCTCGACTCGTGCCGGTGTGAGATCGCGCAGGACCTCGTCGGTGCCGATGACACCAGTAGCATCCTCGGCCCAGAGGTGGACGAGCTCGTGCACTTTGATCTGCCGCTCATGCGCCGGCGAACCGCCCTCGAGATGCAGGATCAGGTCGAGCGGCCGGACGTCGTGTTTGATCCAGAGGCCGCAGAAGCCAGTGAGGTTGGCGAGGTGGGCCGGCATCGGCTTCAGGACGATACGTCGGCCGCGGGCCTGCTCGATATTCGCCACGAACCGATCGAAATCGAAGGGCCGCGGGATCGGCATGGAGGCCACCAGGCGCTCGGTTTCATGCCGCAAAAGGCGTCGTCTACGCCTGGCTCGCAACTGGTCGAGTGCGCCGTTCACGACGCCTGAGCCAGGGTGCCGCCTCATCCGCGTCATCACTCACGCCCCTCCTTGGCCTCATGCCCGAAGAGAAACAGAGCGCGCAGCCGACAGTCCGCCCAACCAACGATGAACGGCAGCGGAACAAGCGTCTTCAAGCCCGATATCGCGCCAAACAGTGCCGTAGCGAAGCGCCAGAATTTTCCAACGGTCAACTCAACGGACATTCTCGTGAGAAACAATGGATGGAAAGTGCGGAGATCTGGGGTTAGCTGGGCGGCGCTTTCTGCCGTTCGATATGGGCGTATCCACTCACGCCTCGCCCCCCAATTCGCTAGTCGGTCACTTGTGTGTAGAGCTCATCAATTGTTGGCTCGACGATCGCAGCTGACTCAATCACCGTCTGAGCGCGAATACGCCCGCCAACAATAAGATTGGCGAAAATAACCGCTATCGATGGCCTGTTCGAATCGATCTATCGCAGCGCCGTCATCTGTCGCATCCACGGTGCGTGGGGGGCTGGCCGCCCAGACCACCGTGAGGGTGATGGTCGTTGTGGTAGTCCTTCCACTCGCGCAGCTTGTCGTTGAAGACCTCGGCGTCGTCGACGATGACGCCGTCGAGGAGCCGGTAGAACTCCTCGGCATCGATGCGGTGGGAGCGTTCGACCGTGCCGTTCGGGCGTGGCGTGCGGGGCTTGATGCAGGTGTGGGCGAGGTCCTCGCCGCAGGCATGCGCCATGCGAAACGCCCCGAGCGCGCAGCCAGAGCAGAAGCGCTCCTCAACGGAACCCACACGCAGGCGGACGGCGCATGAACGGGCCTGGACTCGCACAGCCCAAGAGTAACGGTGTCCCTGGTGAACCCGGCGATCTGGCGCTGGCTGCTCGCCCCCGGACGAGCTGGCACGCCTGGCGCTTGGTCCGAACCAGCCAGAACGACATCTCGTTCGACACCGCCTGGCGGCAGACCCGCATCCGGCTCCACCCCGAACGAGATGCCCTACCGACGACACGGCCATCCCCCTGGCAGCGCCGCGAGGACAGGGCAATGAGCCTTTCCCGGTAAACGGTCATAGCTGTGTGTGATCGTTTAGATGGTGCGGTCGTATTCGAGCTGGAGCAGGACGAGGGCTGCGGCGGC
>NZ_JBIWKB010000146.1:0-2557 GCF_044765425.1 Streptomyces sp. NPDC102462
GGCCTCATCTGGTCGACGGCTGCCTCCCGCCCACCGGTCTGACCATGGACGACGGCGCGATCAGACCGCCGGACTCCGCGAGTTCAACCTGAGTATCAAGGAGCTGTTGGGCCACGCCCACATCGGCGTCACCGCCACCGTCTACGCCCACGTCCGCCTCCGCCTCCAACGCGACGCCATCGACCTCCTCGGCCACGCCCTCCGCAACCCCGGGGAGCTCACCAGCGGGCCCGACGACGGCGACGAACCACCCCTCGTCGGAGCCGCCGTCCGCTGACGTTGCCGTCAACTACTGCCGTCACCCCACCCAGACGCCCCGCCAGATGCCACCTGGCGGGGCGTCATATTTGCTCGCATGCACGCCTCCAAAGTCAGCAAGTGGCGAGATCTACGCGGAATTCGCGCATTAGGTCCACGATCGAATCCAGGAAGGCGTGATCAAGAGATTCTTGCGACGCCTGAAAGTTCCGCCAAATAATCCTCGCCGGGGGGCCCTCGCCGAAACTCGAAGAAATACAGTCCGCGAGAGCGTCGAGATTCGATCCAAAGTACCCACCCGGCCCGTTGACCGCCTCACCCAATGCACAGTAGAATCCCGACTTCGTGGAAATTTGCCCACCGTCCAAGTGGACAACCTCTCCCACTCCATAGCGAGCAGCCCTACGGTTCGAAGCGAACCAGGAATTCTGAACGACGTGCAGCCATGCACTCTGATAGTTCGCCGGCCACCGAACCCATTCACCCTTCTCCAGGGCGATCCCTGATGCCCAACGCGGCCAAATTCTTTCAGCTTCGGGATACTCGCAGCGATTACCGAAGAACCGGTAAGCGACTCTCGAAATATTTCCGCCTGGCTCCTCTACGTCCGTATCGCCGAGCACAACCCGACCAATGACGTACTCACCAATCTTCTCCCGTTGGCGATTCATGACCGCCATCACTGCATCTTCGACCCTCCGCCTCCCCTTCTCGACCTCATGGGCCCTCAGGAAGGCCACTTCCGACGACTCTTCTTCCGGGTCGACAAAAAATCCCTCTACTCCTTCAGCGGCAACAAGCACCCTCCCTGACTCTTCATCCGATACCACGTACAGCGGAAAATCCGCCTTGCCCGCTACAGGCAGTTCGCCAGCCATGCCTAATCCTCAAACCGGAACTGGTGCAGCGACAATCAAGTCGCTGCACCAGTTAACCAATAGAGCTACTAATTCCACCCCGAGTCAGGGAAATGGGATGCACTGAAACGTTGGATCTTCGTGTAATGCGTGGACGTCCAGCCGTATACCTTGACGCCGTTCGGCAGCTCCTTTTCCAGGATTCTGTCAGTTTCCGGCCTGCCAGGCACGCGGTACTCCTTGGAACCTGCCCACCACGGGTGTTCACGTCCCCCGTACGTGTCGTGCGAAGGAATCCGTCCTGCCTTCACGTCGTCGTAGGCTGAAGCGATCTTGTTATTCATCCCCCTGGGTAGGGGGTCCGACAGCTTCCCATTGGGGCAGTTGCTGTTGTGAACCAAGACCGGCGTCTGACCAGCGAGTACATAGTACGTGTGGACGCCCTCGATGGTCAGGTCGTGGGTAATCTGGCGCTTGGTGAAGTGGCGGGCGGCAGAGACCTTGGCGATCTGGCCGCTTGCTGTGCGCAGGGTCATGCCGGCGCGCAGGTGGCCAGCCTCCACCCATGCGGCTTCTGAAGGGGACCAGAAGGGGTGGGTGGTCGTGGCGATCACGGACTCATCCGTCCCGCTGTGGCCGGGTGAGGACACCATGAGGTCAACGAAGTCTTTGTCATCCTTTGTGACAATGGTGTCAATTACTGTCCGTGTGGTGGTCTTGCCGCTTACTGGGTCAGTGGCAGTTACTTTATCGCCGACCTTGACATCTTCGATGTCCTTTGTTCGTCCGTTGTCGAGAAGTACTTCAGTTCCGAGGACAAAGCTGTGATTGCAGCTACCAATAATTCCTTTACCTGCGCGAGCTGCTGTCAGCGCTTCCCCGTGGGCCTTACCATCGGCGAATGCCCGACCGATCGTTTCCGCCCAGCCTGGGCGGTTTAGTGGAAGGTCGTTTATATCATCTGAAGTGATCGGCTTGGTGCAGTCGAAAATCAAGCACGGGCCGAAATTGTCAATGACTTCTTCGGACCAGCCATAGAGCCACATCATCCACTGGGAGTCGTTCAGAGCGCCATCGAGGCTTCCCTGGTACTTCATCATCGCCTTGTGGAAGTCGCCGCGATCCACCGTTTGCGCAGTTCGAACGTACGGAGCTCCCTTTTCGGCTGCGGCAACGGTGGCGTGGTACGCGTAAATAGAGGCCGCGTTGAGCGCGTCCGGGCAGGTGTAATAGCAGCCGCCACGTCCGGTGCCACCTGTGGGGACTCCGACGTTGCTGCGGTGGGTTCCGGAACGGTTTTTGGGGTGGGGTTCGCTGTGGCCGGTGCCGTCGTCGAGCCACAGGCCGGTGGGGTCGCTGTGGGTGGTGGGGTTGTTGTCGGCGTAGGTGTAGCCGTTGAGGCTTTGTGGGTCGGTTGTGTCGAGGATGGGGTCGACGCTGAG
>NZ_JBIWKB010000147.1:0-2513 GCF_044765425.1 Streptomyces sp. NPDC102462
CCTAGAGAAACGCCTCTCAGGCGCCCTCACCCATGTCCGCGCAGGTCAGACCCCAGATTCGTGACTCTAGGACGCTGAATTACGCGGAACGCAGGACCCAGCCCCCACCAAAAAGCCCCGCCCGCAAAGAACTCACAGCCCGGGGGCCCAGAAGGCGGCCCCTTACTTCTTCTTGCCCTGGGCCTTGCCGGGGATCTTGGTGAGCTGCGGCCCAGGGACGGCCCAGCTTTGCCGCTGTCGACTGACGGCCGGCACGCTCGATACGGCTCGTCTGAACATCAGCCGACGACAGTCAGCCAAGCTGGCGGGCGCGCCGACCGATCATGCACACGTGTGCCTCACCGCACCCCCGCCGTCCTCAGCCACGCTGCCATGCCGTCGACCAGTGCACGCCACGACGACCGGCCCGCGATGACGATGCCTGAGCCCTCAGATTAGGAAGCGACGGCGCTCGACTGGTCCCTACGTCTTTGACCTGCGCAGATGAAATTTGCTCGGCGGTCGTGCGGGCCAGATCGCGCCGCTGTTGACCGTGGTTGTCCGCTCTTACGGGCACGGGGCGCGAAGACTGGTGGGCAGAGTGCGCTCTCGGACGGGCACGGTGTCGAGCCGGACTCGGTCGGACGTCCAGTCGGGGAACGCTTTTCGCGTGCACAGAGACTGCTGCCGCGTGGTTGTCAGTGGCCGGCCTTAGTGTGCCCGCGTGACGACATTTCGATCCGGCTTCACGCTCTGGCAACTGGTCCAGACGGCACGGGAACTGACTGAGGACGCGCGCGTCCGGGAGCGCGTCGACGCGGTGTTGCACATCATGGGTGGCCTCGGTGGGACGTACGGCAAGGGCAGGCCGCTGGTGAACGCCTTGGAGGACGTGGCCCAAGAGGCCATCCTCCAGGGCGACTTCGCATTCGCCCAGCGCTTTCAGCGCTTCGCCGCCTATGCCGGAGGCGAACTGTTCCTTGACATCCTTGAGAACTACTACGATGACAAGGCCCGACAGCGCAGCGAGAAACACATGCGCAGGCTGGCCGCACTGGGTGCGGACAGGGCGGTCGCCGCCCTTGACGTCCTGTGCCGCGACAAGCCCGGTGCAAGCGCCGCCGACGCCCGTGACCTCTTTCGCGGCATAGCCCAGTCCGTCGACTACCTGGGCCTCGGGGACGGCGAGGGCGGGATCCGGCTCTCCACCAAGGAGGCGAGGCAACTCCAGGAATACGGACACATGGAGATGGTCCTCCGCAACCTGCCCCGGCCCGCCTCCGCCGAGGCTGCCCGGATGATGAGCGACGTCCTGGCCGATGTCGACGCCGGCATGCTGGCCCAGTTGCTCGAACTGCGGGCCAGGCAGGTCGGCCTGGCGGCCCTGCGTACCGCGGTGGAGGACCCGGACAGCTCCGAGAGTGCCCTCCATGGCTGTCTGAAGAACCAGGAATGGATCTTCGGCGGGGCCTACGTGGCCGAGCTGGCACGCCGGCAGTACACCCCGGACGCCATCCTCGACATCCCGCTCCTGCGCGGCGACGGCTCCCTGCACGTGGTGGAGCTCAAGCGCGCCAACATCAAGGACCTGGTCATACGACGCTCCGGCCACCTCATGTTGGGTGCCCCGGCGCACCGCGCGGTCTCCCAGGCGCAGAACTACCTCCGGGCCATGGACGAGAACCGCCCGAGCATCCTGACCGAGCACGGAGTCGACACCCGCCGGGCGTCGGCGACGGTCGTGATCGGACACCCGCAGTACGTGACCGGGGACGTCACCTCCCAGGAGATCGCGGAGACGCTGCGAACCTACAACACACACCAGGCGCGCATAGAAGTGATCACATACGAGACCCTGCTGGATTCAGCCTCCCGCATGCTGGCTCTGTCATCGGCACGGCAGGACGCAGACCCCGACCCGGACGAGGAGTCCGCTGCATGACCGACACACCACCCGCGATCGAACCGCTCCTGGCCCGCTTGTGCGGCGGTGAGATCACAGACAAGGACTACGTCGGGTACTTCATGAACGAGTACGGAGAGGAACTAGTGTTCGCCCAGCGTCGGGGCGAGAAAACCGCTCGGCTCTGGCACAGCGACGCGGACTGGAAGATGTTCCTCGTCGGTGACCACTCGATTCGGCTCGACGGCCTGATGGACGGGATGATCACCGTTGCGGACCTGATCATCAACCGCGAGGAGGCGACATGGCTGTCCTCCTGCCTCGCCGCTTCCCGCCATCTACGGCAGGGACGGACCTGACCACGCACCGTGCTGAGGCCTCAACGGACGGGCCTGGCTCAGGCGAGGCGGCCAGGCCCCTGCACATGAGCCCTGCTCTGCCCAGGCTGTACTCAGGTTGAACTCGCGGAGTCCGGCGGTCTGATCGCGCCGTCGTCCATGGTCAGACCGGTGGGCGGGAGGCAGCCGTCGACCAGATGAGGCCGGTACTGGATCTTCTTCAGTTTCCGCTTGATCACGCGTGTGAGGTGCGTGAGGTCGGCGGCGGCGAAGTCGGCCAGGTGTCGCTTGAG
>NZ_JBIWKB010000148.1:0-1891 GCF_044765425.1 Streptomyces sp. NPDC102462
CGCCGGGCCGGGATCTCCGCCAAGGGCCGCTGGCGGGCGGGCGGCACCCTCGTCGCCCGCGGCGAGTTCTCCATCGTCATCGCCGGACTCGCCGTCGGCGTCGAACCGCGCATCGGCCCCCTCGCGACCGCCTACGTGCTGCTCCTGGTGATCCTGGGCCCGCTCACCGCCCGCTGGACCGAACCCCTGACCCGCCGCCTGACCCGTCGCCCATGGCGCACGGTGCCCGATGTGGCCGCGGCCGACCAGGTGGAGGTGGCCCGTGCGAAGGGGTGAGCGGGGTGGCCGAGGCATCCACGCGTACGGCGAGGACACCGCGTACGGCGAGTACGGGACGCGGTCTGTCGGGCCCGTGGGCCTTGGCCGGCGCGGGGGCCGGGTCGGAGGCGGTGGTTCCGGGGAGTATGGGAAGCAGGCGGGGCCCGGGGGCCCCGGTGGGCGTACGGGGACGGGGGAAACGGTGACTGTGGGCGGCTTCCGGATGATCGAGGAGACGTACCCGAACACGCCGCGGACGCGGCCCGCGTCCGCGGCGGAGGCGACCACCGAGGCGTTCCTCGACGGGTTCCGGGAGATCCTGGCGGACGCCGCGGTCACCGGCCGCCGGCTGACCCGCGACGAGATCGAGTCCCGGCGTCACCTCGGCGCCCGCGCGGCGGAGGCCGGACACGGCTGGCGGGCCCTGGTGCGCGCGCACCTCGCGGCGGGACGGGCCGGCCGGCCCGCCGGGGCCGACGCGGACAGCGTCCTCGCCGTCGTGGAGCAGGCGGTCGACGCGTTCGCCGACGGGTACGAGCGGGCCCAACGGCACGTCGTACGCAGGGAGGAAGCCGCCCGCCGCGAGTTCATCGACGACCTGCTGCACGGCCGCGGCGACCCGGGCCAACTCGCCTCCCGCTGCGAACGGTTCGGGCTGCGCCTGTCCCGCACCCACTCCGTCGCGGTGGCCGGCGGGCCGGAGGGCTACGACGAGTCCGACCCCGTACCCCGGCAGGTCGCCGACGAGTTGTTCGCCCGCTTCGAGAACCGCCGCATCCTGTTCACCACCAAGGACGGGCGGATGGTGTGCATCGCCCCCGGCGACCAGGACGACGTGCTGACCTGGTTCGGCAAGCTCGTGCACGCCCGGGTCGAGGGGAGCCAGGTCGCCGTCGGGCGGTCCCGGCCGGGCGCGGTCGGCATCGGACACAGCTACGAGGAGGCGCTCAACGCCCTCGACGTCGCCCAGCGGATGGGTTTCGACGATCCGCTGCTGCGCGCCGCCGATCTGCTCGTCTTCCCCGTCCTGGCCCGGGACCGGCCGGCGCTGGTCGACCTGGTCCGGCACACCCTGGGCCCGCTGGAAGGGGCCCGCGGCGGAGCGCAGCCGCTGATCGACACCCTCACGGCGTACTTCGACAGCGGCTGCGTGGCCACCGTGGCGGCCCGTGAACTGTCGCTCAGCGTCCGCGCGCTGACCTACCGGCTGGCCCGGATCCACGCCCTGACCGGCACCGACCCCACCGACCCCGGCGACCGCTACACCCTCCAGACCGCGGTAATAGGCGCCCGCCTACTGGCCTGGCCAACCCGCCCCCTGTAACCAAAGGAGCGCGGGGAACGGCGCGGCTGCCGTGCAGTCCGCGGTGCGGGCAGGCGCCCTGAAGGGACGCGGGGAACGGCGCGAGCAACCACGACGGCGCGGCAGCCGAGGTCGCAAGGCGGAGGGTGCCGTGTAGTCCGCGGTGGGGGCAGGCGCCCTGAAAGGGGCGCGGGGAACGGCGCGAGCAACCACGACGGCGCGGTAGCCGAGGTTGCAAGGCGGAGGGTGCCGTGTAGTCCGCGGTGGGGGCAGGCGCCCTGAAAGGGGCGCGGGGAACGGCGCGAGCAACCACGACGGCGCGGTAGCCGA
>NZ_JBIWKB010000148.1:1990-2511 GCF_044765425.1 Streptomyces sp. NPDC102462
AGGTTGCAAGGCGGAGGGTGCCGTGTAGTTCCGCGGTGGGGGCAGGCGCCCTGAAAGGGGCGCGGGGAACGGCGCGAGCAACCACGACGGCGCGGTAGCCGAGGTCGCAAGGCGGAGGGTGCCGTGTAGGCGGGGAACGGCGCGAGCAACCACGACGGCGCCGCAGCCGGTCGACGGCCGTGGTCGACCGCCAACCGGACCGGAGGTCAAGCGCGGCCCACCGCGTCCTGATCCTCCGCCGCATCCCGCGGCCCCCCGACAGCGGCCTCGGCCGGCGCTTCCCCCGCGACCGCCGGCTTGCCGAACCGCCGCACCAGCCCCAGGGCCAGCGGCTCGGTCCAGCGCGCGCTGAGCGGACCGAGGACGACGAGGATCAGCACATACGCCGTGGCGAGCGGGCCGAGCGAGGGCTCGATCCCGGCGGTCACGGCGAGTCCGGCGATGACGATGGAGAACTCGCCGCGGGCGACGAGGGTGCCGCCCGCCCGCCAGCGGCCCTTGGCGGAGATCCCGGCCCGGCG
>NZ_JBIWKB010000149.1:0-2332 GCF_044765425.1 Streptomyces sp. NPDC102462
CAACCGCTCACCCGCAGGCGCCTTGACCTGCCCCACCCTCGCCATACGAAGGACAACGAGCCACAGCCACTTAAGTCACCGGCATTGGGCCTAGGCTCCGGGCCGCTCGTCCGCTCCTGCCGCCGTGTCGTCGGGCGCCTTGAGGGCCAGCACGACGGCGCTGAGCGGACCGTCCGGCGTGCTGTAGTCGACGGTGTCCCCGGCGCGGTGCCCCAGCAGGGCCCGGCCGAGCGGGCTGTCCGCGGTGACCAGCCGCTGGTCGGAGGGCGCGGCCACCTCGCCGATCCGCAGGGTCTGCGCCGTGCCGTCCGCGAACCGCACCGTGACGGTGCTGCCCACGCCCACCACCCCGGGCGGCGGCGGGCCCGCGACGGCCGCGGTGCGCAACCGTTCGCCGATCCGGGAGATCCGGTCGTCGAGCCGGGCGAGTTCGGTGGCCCGCTGCAACTCGTCGGCCTGGTCGGCGGTGTCCCCCGTCCCGCCGTCGCTGTGCAGCGACGATGCGACCGCCTCCCGTTCGGAGCGCAGGTCGGCCAGCTCCCGCTCCAGCGCCCGACGGGCTTCGGCGCCGATCGGCTCGGGTCCACCGGTCATAACGGCATGATGCGCTCCGCGGTACCCGTCCGCCACCGGCGGGCCCCGACCCGCTCGGCGCATCGCGCTTCCTGCCGGGCGCGCAGTGCCCCGCGCCCCGTGTGGGGCGCCGGCACAGCCCCGTGCCGTCCCGCCCGGGCCGGGCGTTCTAGAACGGGGTGAGGGTCAACCGGATTCCCGTCGGCGCCGGGTCCTCGATGTACGAGGCGAAGCCGGCCACGTCGTCGAAGGCGAAGCCGTACGCCCTGCCGTCCCGGGTCGCCGCGTGCAGCGCCCTCGCGTAGTGGTTGGTGACGCCGGTCCGGTAGAACGCCGACGCGTCGGTGGTCGGCTGTGCGGCCGCTGCTACGAGCGTCGACCGGTTGAACCCGGCGCCGAGGACGGCGGCCACAGGGCCGGTCGTGCCGTCGTTGGGCGCGGCGAGGGCGCCGTCGCAGAACAGCACGTCCCGGGTGGAGGGCCGGTCGAAGGCGACCGGCGCGGGCCCGTCGAAGGTCAGTTTCCCGCCGCGCACCCGGCCGGTGAAGGTGCCGGCGTCCGTGCCGACCGTGAGGTCCTTGCCGGTGTACGTGCTCCACACCTCGTCGATGTACGGGTCGAAGTAGTCCGCGGCGAACAGTCCCGCGTCCAGGCCGTGACCGGGCGCGATGACACGGGTGTCGTCCACCGCGAGCCGCGCGAACCCCTCGGTGTCGCGGACCGCGGCGAACACGGCGGCCCTGCCGCCGTCGACCAGCGTGCCCGTCGTCCGGTCCTGCGCCCCGGTCAGCCGGATGGCCATGGGCACGCTGAACATGTCGACCATGGTCGTGTTGCAGAACATTCCGGCCGCGTTGTACGTGAACTCGCAGCAATCGTGCAGCACCGGGTAGTTGGGGTCGGACGTCACCCAGCCCGCCGGGTACTGCAGCGCCGGTGCGCCGTTGCCGTCCGTGACCGCCTTGAACCTCAGCTTCTCGCCGAGCGACACATAGATCCGGCCCGACATGTACGGCAGCGAGAGCCGGGTCTCGCCGCTCGCGGCGAGCGGGATCGCGTAGTCGGTGAACCCGTCGGCGCCGTTGTCCGACAGGGAGACGGGCGCGAGGGTGCCGTCGGGCGTGACCCGGACCTGCTTCCCGTCCTGGTTGCCGACGACATAGACGTGCACGGAGGGGTTGTCGAAGTCGCCGCTTTCGTTGACGACGGTCAGCGGCAGCGCGCCCGCGGCCTTTGCGGCGCCGGTCCCGGCGAGGGTGTCCGTCCCCGCGAGGGCGTGGGGGCCGAGGGCGGCGACGGCGGGTGCGGCCACCGCCGCGCCGCCGAGGGCGTACAGAAGCCTGCGGCGGGTGAGACTGCGCTGGTGACGAGCGGTCATGTGGGGGGTCCTCCTGGTACGGGGCGGCTCGGAGCGCCGCCGACGGGCGGGCGAGAGCGCTCTCTTGAGTGCGGCCGGACCCCGATGCTACGCAGCACGACGGCACCCGCCAACCGCTGCCACGCCCCGTCAAACCCCCCTGACCTGCGGCTACTTGGGAGCAGCCGAGGGCAGGGGAGCGCTTAAGCCGTCTTTAAGACGCAGTTAATCGGCCTCGTGAGGATCGCGGCAATTGCCCCCTGCCCGCCGCTCCCGGCGAGTTCAGCGGCCGGTTCGGGTGACCTCCGCGAGGGATTCCCGGGCCTTGGCGGCGATGTTGTCGGGGGTGAAGCCGTAGGTGCGGAAGAGGGTCTTGCCGTCGGCGGAGGCTCCGAAGTGTTC
>NZ_JBIWKB010000151.1:0-2030 GCF_044765425.1 Streptomyces sp. NPDC102462
GAGATCCTCGCCAAGGTCCGACTCGTCCAAACCAGCGTGAAGAAACTCGTCAATAACAACTCGAAGTAACTCAATCAGGGTCACGAGACACTAGGCTTCACCGGAGTCCGCCGCAGAAAGCCCGGAGCCATCACAGGGACGACCGTGCAATTCGGCCACCTTCGAGCTGGGCGACCACGATCAGGCTGCGGATGAGCTGATCAGGGCCTGCATGGGTGGCGGGCCCGACATTTTCGAAGAGGACGACCCCAAGTACCTCACGTTCCTGCGGACCCGCGCGGACCTGGACCACGCCGGCGGCAGCCACGAAGCACGCCTGTGAGCCGCGAAGTCCCTGACGGCCCTCCGCGTCGAGCTGTCAGGCTTGCGTGGTGAGATGTCCACATGACTGCTTGGTCTGTCGCCGGCCGGCTACCGGACGTTCCCACGCTGCGGAGTCTTTGCCAGTCGATGGCGATGCTGGATGCCATCTGCGAACCCGATGCACGCCGGCGTCACCATCACTTCGACGCCCACTGGTCCGCGCGGCAGGAACTGGCCTCGATGGAGAACGGGGGAGGAGACGAGTACTCCATTGTCTTCTCCGAAGCCGGTGTGTACATCCGGGGGTTCGACCACGAGTCGCCGATGAGTCCGTTCGATCAGGTGGGCGGTGAGCCCTGGCCCGGGGTGATCGACGATGTACCCGAGGTCTTCAGGTCTCTTGTCGAGGAGCCGGCGTTCGGGCTCGACGGGACACCGAAAGTGACCGCCTGCTTGTGGCGCGAGGCCGGCGACGAGCGATGGCGGGCAGGCGAAGTGGACTACGACGGAAGCGAATTCGTTCCGGACGGGGCCGAATGGCTCTTCGATCTCCTTGTCGTCGGCTCCCCCGAGAAATACCAGGACTGGGCCGAAGGCTACTTCGGGGTCCCGGTGGATCTCGCGGCAGTACGCCACGTCTATCGGCTGCGGCCGCTCACTCCGGCGGTGGTGTCTGCCGTGAACCCGGAGATGACGTTGGACCAGTTGGGCGACACCATCACGGCCATCGGGTATCCGCCGTACGGTGCATAGAGTGCGCTGCGCGCCCGCGCCCTGTCCCGGCCACCACCGAGCCCCCGGCCGGATTCGGGACGCCCGTGCTGCGGGGTGTGTTCCCGTCCGCTCGGTGGGTGCGCGGGGCGGTGGGTGCGCGGGGCGGTGGCACAGCCGGGTGCGGGAGCCGGCCCGCACAGCGATCAGCCCGGCCATCGACAGCCGCCCCGAGCGTGGCCTTTACCAGGCGGCGGCGCCCGTCGAAGTCCAGTTCCTCGATGTCCGCGCGGGCGGAGGTCTTGTACGGCATCCACCGCAGCGTCTTGTTCCGCAGGTGCACTCGGGGGGCGATCAACTGGTCGACGGTCCTCTTCACGCAGACCGGGTCTCGCAGCCCGCCATCGCCGCCGGCGGCCGTGCCTCACCGATCCGCTCGGCCGTCCTGCCGACCCCGATCCCGTGGTTGCCGAGCGAGCCGAAGAAGATGTCCGCCGCCGCCCGGCCGGTCAACGCCTTCCCGGCCGGCAGCAGCACGACACTGGGCACCGCTTCCCCCTGCCGCAGATGAAGGCGCGCGGGTTCGCAAATTCCAGGACGGCCAACGGCGGGATCCCGCGTGCCGAACGGCCTTGGGGGAAGTTGAGCGCGCAGGTTCGGCGGCCGACACCTTGGGAACAACGCGGGCCGGGCCGCTCTGTCGTCACCAGCCACCGGCCCACCAACGACGACCGCGCGTGGCAGGCGTGGGTCTGGGGGCACGACGTCGGCGCGTACGCCCTGCGCGCCGACCCGTCCTGACGCGGGGGCGGCCGGGGAGGTGTTCTCGACGGCCGGCAGGGCGGCGGGCACCCTGCCCTGGGGAGACCCGGCGCCCAGTGCATCGGCGCCTCGCCGGACGGCCGACCAGGACGGGTGCGGGTACTCAGGTTGAACTCGCGGAGTCCGGCGGTCTGATCGCGCCGTCGTCCATGGTCAGACCGGTGGGCGGGAGGCAGCCGTCGACCAGATGAGGC
>NZ_JBIWKB010000152.1:0-1998 GCF_044765425.1 Streptomyces sp. NPDC102462
CCTGCGTTCCGCGCAATTCGGGGGTTCTGGAGTCCCTACCGGGCTGAAGGTGCAGGTCAGTGAGCTGGAGGCTGGTGACGCGGGCAGATTCACCTAGAGACGCGATTCTGCGGATTCGCCTGCGCTGACCTGGAGTTGCTCCGTAGGGTCTGGAGTCGTGTATGTGAAGACGACGAAGCGGGAGAACAAGTCCGGCACGGTCCGGTACCTGCACCTGGCCCACAACGAGTGGGATCCGGTGAAGGGCCGGGCGGTCCCGAAGGTCCTGTTCACGTTCGGCCGTGAGGACGACCTCGACCGGGACGCGGTGAGGCGCCTGGTCGCGTCTCTATCGAGGCTGCTGGAGCCGGGTGAGGCACTGGCGTCGACGGCGGCGGGTGACCTGGAGTTCGTCTCGTCGGTCCCGTTCGGCGGCACCTATGTCCTCGATCATCTCTGGCGGCGGCTGAGGATCGACAGGATCGTCGGGCAGGTCGGGCAGCCCAAACGGGGCCGGCGCCGGGACATGTCGATGACCGAGCGGGTGCTGTTCTCCCTGGTTGCGAACCGGGCCCTGGCCCCGTCGTCCAAGCTGGCCGCCGCGGACTGGGTCACGCACGACGTGCATGTCGAGGGCCTGCCGGCCATCGACGACGACGCCTGCTACCGGGCGATGGACTGGCTCCACGAGGTGACCGACGACCTGGAGAAGCGGGTGTTCGACGAGGTCGCGAACCTCCTCAACCTCGAGGTCGACCTGCTGTTCTTCGACACCACCAGCACCTACTTCGAACTGGAGGAGGCCGACGAACCCGTCGCCCGCGACGACAAGGGCCGCCTCCTGACGGACGACCGCCCACCCGCTGAAGAGGACGGCGAGAACGCGGATCAGGCCGGGTTCCGTACCTTCGGCAAGTCGAAGGACTCCCGCGACGACCTGCCGCAGATCGTGATCGGGATGGCCGTCACGAGGGACGGGATCCCGGTCCGCGTCTGGTCCTGGCCCGGCAACACCGGTGACCAGAAGCTGATCCGGCAGGTCAAGGACGACATGCGGGACTGGACCCTGAGCAAGATCGTGTGGGTCACCGACCGGGGATTCTCCAGCGAACGCAACCGGCGCTACCTCCGTCAGGGCGACAACGCCTACATCGTCGGCGAGAAACTCCGCTCAGGCAGCCCGGAGGTGAAGGCCGCCCTGTCCCGCCAGGGCCGCTACGGCGAGATCGCCCAGAACATGCGCGTCAAGGAGGTGCGGATCTCCGACACCGAACGGTTCGTGATCTGCCACAACCCCGAAGCCGCCACCCGTGACCAGCACATACGCGAACAGCTCGTCTCCCAGCTCACGACCCTGATCGAAGACTCCGACAAGCTCAGCGACTTCAAACGTGGCGAACTCCGCGGCAAGATCGTCGACAAGCCCGGCCTCAACCGCTACCTCCGCACCACCCCGTCCGGCAAGCTCCGCATCGACACCGCGAAGATCAAGACCGAGGAGAACCTCGACGGCAAGTACCTGCTGCGATGCTCCGACCCGGACCTGTCCGCCGAGGACATCGCCCTCGGCTACAAGCAACTCCTCGAAGTCGAGCGGGGCTGGCGGGACATGAAACAGATCATCGACCTGCGGCCCGTCTATCACCGGCTCGAGGAACGCATACGCGCACACGTCGTCCTCTGCTGGCTCGCCCTCCTGCTGATCCGCATCATCGAGACCACCGCCGACGCGACCTGGACGACCGCCCGCCGCGAGCTCGACCGGCTCCACCTCGGTACGTTCACCGGCCCTACCGGCCTGTTCCGCCAGGTCACTGCCCTCACCAAGCCCCAGAGAGACCTGCTGGCCAAGCTCAACATCCCTGCACCGAAGCAGATCATCGCGCTCGAACCCGCACCCCGCTGACCAGCACGAACGCCAGCGCCTAGAGAAACGCCTCTCAGGCGCCCTCACCCATGTCCGCGCAGGTCAGACCCCAGATTCGTGACTCTAGGACGCTGAATTACGCGGAACGCAGG
>NZ_JBIWKB010000153.1:0-1929 GCF_044765425.1 Streptomyces sp. NPDC102462
CCTCACCTGGTCGACGGCTGCCTCCCGCCCACCGGTCTGACCATGGACGACGGCGCGATCAGACCGCCGGACTCCGCGAGTTCAACCTGAGTACGTGCGTAAGGGCGGTGGAGTGGGCTTTGGCCGGTGTCCTGCCCGGGTTGGGGTCGGGCATGGTCAGGGGGCCGTACGCTGGCCCGGCAACTCGGGCAGGTCGTGATCCTGCCCGGAATTTGAACGAGTGGCCCCCTGGCCTTGCCCGACGCGGGCCCCGGCCCGGGGAGGTGGGTAAAGCCCACGGAGCCGACCGGCCCCACCGCCTGGCCTTCGCCCCGGCCAACTCCCCGGCGTGGCCTCGCCTTCGGCCTGGCGTTCGCCGTGCGGGCGCGTCCGGCTTTCCGCGCTTCTGGTGGTCCGCTGTGGTGTGTCTGCGCGGCCTGGTCGCTGGCCGGCCCGCGGTGGCGGAGCCGAGAGCGGGCCGGGTGGGCGGCCGTGCCGCGCGCGACCCGCGTCAGCGGGTCGCCTTGAAGATGTAGAGAAAGTTTGGACGCATCCCGCTTTGGTGGTACGCCGTGGCCGGCGGCTGGTCGTTCGGCTGGGGTACGGTCGGGTGCTCGGGCTGGCAGATGCGGCGTAGGTGGCCGTCCGGGTGATCGTTGTTCGGCTGATCCCGGGCGGTGTGGTGGGGGTACCGTCGGAGTGTTGCCGCAGAACGGAGTTGGCCGTGTCGCAGAGCATCGAGGAGCACACCGGCGCTCGGATCGCCCGTATCCGGAAGCAGCGCGGCCTGACGCAGCAGGGGCTGGCGATGCGGGCGCATGTGTCGAAGTCGCTGTTGTCGAAGGTGGAATGCGGGCAGAAGCCCGCCTCCCCCGCTCTTGTCGCTGCCTGTGCCCGTGCGCTGGGTGTTTCCACGTCCGAGTTGTTGGGGCAGCCGTACGCCGAGGAACTGCGCCGGGACCGGATGGACGCGCTGATCCAGCCGATCCGTGAGGGGCTGGAGAACTGGGACATCGCTCTGGACTGGGAGACGGTTCCCCGTCCGGCTGCCTTGATCCGGAACGACGTGCAGCGCGCCTTGGTGCAGCGCCGGCAGGCGCAGTACACGGACATGGTGCGCGACCTGCCAGCACTGATCGAGGAGTCGGTGCATGCCGTGCACACCAGTACCGGGGAAGAGCAGCGGCTGGCCTACGAGTGTCTGGCGGGGACGTTCCGGTGTGTGTTCACCGTGGCGTGGAACTTCGGCTACATCGATCTGGCGACCGTCGCTCTGGACCGTCTGGCGTGGACCGCCCCGCGGGCCGATGATCCGGGCCTGGCTGCGATGCACGCCTACCTGCGCGCGCAGACCACGATGTCTTCCGGCCGCTATGACGTGGGCATCCGGGTGATCGACCGGGCCCTGCGCGACCTCGCTGGACAGGAGGCGCGCCGCCCGGCAGGCGTTGAGGCGGTGCGGGGCGTGATGCAGTTGCGGGCTGCGGTAATCGCGGGTCGGATGAAGGATCGGGACCACGCGGACGCGCGCCTGGCCGAAGCCCGGGCCCTCGCCCGGGTCACGGGTGAACTGCCCGACTTCGGCGTCACCTGGGGGCCGACCAATGTCGGTGTGCACGCGGTGGCCATCGCCGCCGAGATGGACGACTTCGGGCGTGCGATCGAACTCGCCGAGGATGTGCGCATCCCGCGCGGCTGGACCCGTTCCCGGGCCGGGCACCACTGGATGGACCTCGGCCGCGCCCATGCCTGGTCAGGCCACCCGGAGCAGGCGCTGGACTGCCTGCACCAGGCCCGGCGTATCGCCCCGCAGCAGACCCGCTACCACCCGAGCGTGCGAGAGACGGTGCTCGCCCTGAGCTTGATCTTTAACCTCGCCCGTCACCCGACCTGCTGATCTTGGTTTGTTCCTGAGACAGCAGGACGGCCGTTCTTCACGCTTCGAGGTGT
>NZ_JBIWKB010000154.1:0-1840 GCF_044765425.1 Streptomyces sp. NPDC102462
ATGGACCCGTCGAGCACGGCCGCACGCTCCACCGCCCCCAGCACGCCCACCCGGCCCACCGGCGCCGACGGGTCCCGCAGCAACTGCCCCAGGACCTCGAACAGCCTGGTGAACACCGATTCGGCGGTGGCGCGGTCGAACAGGTCGGGCCGGTAGTCGAGCTTGCAGCGCATCGGAGTGCCGGGGGCCACGACGAGCGTGAACGGGTAGTGCGCCGTCTCCTCACCCGCGACGACCCGGAGGTCGAAGGTGTCCGGGGCCGCTGCCGGGGCAGGCGTGCGCGGGTAGTTCTCGTACACGAGGAGTGTGTCGAAGGCCGCTCCCGGGCCCGCGAGTTGCTGGACCTCGGACAGTCCCATGTGGTGGTGGGCCAGCAGGTTCCGCTGTCGCTGCTGGAGTTCCGTGAGCATGCCCACGACCGACTGGGCGCCGTCGAGGCGCACCCGCACGGGCACCGTGTTGATGAACAGGCCCACCATCGATTCCACGTCCGGCAGCTCGGCCGGGCGGCCGGACACGGTCGCGCCGAACACCACGTCCGTACGGCCGGTCAGCCGGGCCAGCACCAGCGCCCACGCGCCCTGCACCACCGTGTTCACCGTCAGGCCGTGCCGACGGGCGAACGCGGTCACCTCCTCGGCGAGTCGGCCAGGAACGTCACGGGTGAGGATCTCCGGGGCAACCGGGGCCACGCCCGTGGCGGCCGGCGCGACCAGGGTGGGTTCTTCGGCCCCGTCCAGTTCCGCCCGCCAGGCGGCGCGCGCGGCCTCCTTGTCCTGGCGGCCCAGCCACACCAGGTAGTCCCGGTACGAGACGGGCGCGGGCAGGACCCCGGCGTCGCCGTCGGCGGCGTACACGGTCTTCAGCTCCCGCAGCAGGACCGGCAGGGACCAGCCGTCCAGCAGGACGTGGTGGCTGGTGAGGACGAGCCGGTGCCGGGTCTCGCCGAGCCTGATCAGCAGCAGCCGCAGCAGCGGGGGTACGGCGAGGTCGAACCGCTCCGCCCGCTCCGCCCGGGCCAACTTGTTCGACGCGGGCGCCACTTCGGACTCGGGGAGCCCGGTGAGGTCGGCCTCGCGCCACGGCAGCGCGACATCCCGGGCGATCACCTGCATCGCCTCGCCGGACCTGCGTCGCCTGAAGCCCGCCCGCAGCGCCGGGTGCCGGGCGAGGAGCGTCTCCCAGGCCCGCCGCAGCCGGTCCGCGTCCAGCGGTCCGGTCAGGTCGAGCAGCCGCTGCCCCTGGTAGACGTCGGGTCCCTGGTCGTCCAGGGCCGCGTGGAACAGCAAGCCCTGCTGGAGCGGCGACAGGGGCCACACGTCCTCGACTGCGGATCGGGTCATCGCTTCTCTCCTCAAGGCGACTTGCGGCGAGGTGTGTCGGGTGGCGGCGGGAACGAAACCGGCGTGGCACGGATGTCGCGCCCCGAGCACGGGGCAGGGGCGGAGTGGCGTCCGGTCAGAAGGTGCCGTCGGTGAAACCGGATTCGAGTTCGTCCACTTCGTCCTGGGCGAGGTCGATGAGCGGGAAGTCGGAGGCCGTGTGACCGCCCGCCGTGGGACTGGTGGTGTGGGTGACGAGTCCGGCGAGCTGGGCCAGCCACAGCCGGCCCAGTTCCTCGACGTCCGTCTCGTCCAGGACGGCCGCCGGCCGGCTCAGCGTGAGCCTCAGCTCGGGTCCTTCGGGTCCGTCCTGCACGACCGCGGCCGCGTCCAGGGCGTGCAGGGCCGGCATGCGGGCAGGTGCGGCACCGCCGATCGCGGTGTCGCCGGCCAGTTGCCAGGCTTCCACGGTGCCGGTCCGTCCGCCGCCGGTGAACCGGCCCAGGTAGTTGAAGCCG
>NZ_JBIWKB010000155.1:0-1827 GCF_044765425.1 Streptomyces sp. NPDC102462
CGAGATCCTCGCCAAGGTCCGACTCGTCCAAACCAGCGTGAAGAAACTCGTCAATAACAACTCGAAGTAACTCAATCAGGGTCACGAGACACTAGGGGACCGGCGCCCGACGAACTGTGCTCGTTCGAAAAGGATTCCGTGTCATTGGCAGAGAAGAGTGACGGAGCGCCCTCAGATTCGTCGAGGGAACCGGATCCCTGATCGACATGATCGGCACTGGCCTGCCGCGTTCTGGGGTCGTCCGCGCCCCAGCCGGCACGCCAAGGCCCCCACTTCTGGAGTGGCGTCCGCACAGCTCCATAGCGGAGGTCCCTACCATCCGTAGCGAAACAGAAGGCGTTGGGGACAAAAAACTCGGGTACGTCCTGCTGGTACACGTCTATCTGAAGTGCGCCGTCAGCCCAGGTGACACCCCGTCGGGTAGCTGACTTCGCTTCACCCACCACCAAAGGTAGCCCGTTAACCCACAGAACATGGTCGAATCGGACCTCGACGCCGCCACGGCGGAAGGTCACCTCTGTGGCAACTCTGTAGGTGTTGCGCGTCAGGTCATTGAAGTCGACCAGCTGCACTGTGACGTGCTCGTGATTCGTTCCGAACGGCATGGAGCGCTCACCGAGTAGCCATGAGCGGAAGTCCGCATTGGCCTTCACAACTCCTGTGCTGCGGGCAGAGAGGACGAGCCCAGTGAGCCGGTAGATCACCTCGTCGGCATGATCGGCATCAGCAGCAATATCCGGGTTGAGCCGGATCAGGGCGTCGCGAACCTCAGACTCGACCAAGACGTCCGTCTCAACCCTGTCGAGCGCAGATCCGGTGACGTGAGACCATGCAAGTTGACCTGGGGAGCTATCAGACAATTCGGACAGGGCATCGGTCACGAAAGCCTGAACCGTGGTCCGCTCGTCGAACATCCGCTGCTCCCCGTCCCCTGTTCCCTCAGCCGTCCAGCACCGTCAGCCGTTCAGCACCGTGTTCAGTGTCCGTGACATGAGGGTACGGGTTTCCTCCAACCCCTGCTCCAAGGTTTGCCGCAGCTCACGAGCGGCGGCAAGCCGCTCTACGACACTCACCTGTTCTGCCCTTGGAGGGACAGGCATCCGCTGCGCGGACAGCAGACTGGCGGGAAGATGGGCGATGTTCGTGCCCGTTGCAAGCCGGGCGAAGTCCCCTCGATGGTGGCAGCGCCGAAACCAGCCGTGCGCAAAATCTGGCAGGACTTCATCGCCACTACGGAACCGCAGCAAAGAATTCTGGAAACAACAGCCAACGACTTCTTCATGATAGACAGCAGAGCGGCCTACATGCATACGGTTGCCGTTTCCTTCAACCAAAAGAATATCATTATTTCTCAGCTGAAATTTGACGTAGGCGCTTTCATCGAAATTCATCTCCAATACGTCATCCAGGAAAAGCTCGTCATCTCCGACGTTCGCCACCCTGAGATATGGACGCATGCTCTCTCCGGAACGCACTTTGGATGAAAGCGTGAGGCCGAGCTGGACCTCCCCGGCCTCGTCCACACGTCGCATTGGCCACGCTGGCTCATCATACAACTCGATCAGTGCCGAAAGCTCTGCTTTCTGTGCGGCCTCCAGCGCCGATGTCTTAGCCAGCACCGTCTCCTCAAATGCCCACATGAGGCCAGCAATTCGCTGCTGCTCACCCAATTGAGGCAGTCGGAATTCATATTTGGCAACATCGGACCAGTTCACGTAGGGGTTGATCGACCCCCTAGTGTCTCGTGATCCTGTTCATGGAACCTGAGGCTTCTGTGATCGTTGAGTCAGGTATGGATCTCTCCTCTGAACAGATGGCAGAACTGCG
>NZ_JBIWKB010000156.1:0-1647 GCF_044765425.1 Streptomyces sp. NPDC102462
CGAGATCCTCGCCAAGGTCCGACTCGTCCAGACCAGCGTGAAGAAACTCGTCAATAACAACTCGAAGTAACTCAATCAGGGTCACGAGACACTAGATCTACCGCGTCGCTCGGCCAGTAGCCTGGCGGCCCCCGCTTCAACTCGATTCATGGCCAGGCCTGTTCGCCGGATCCCGATACCGGAGTGCCTCCTGCCAAGCGCCAGGCAGGGCGCCCCCGGGCACCGCAAGGATCTGACGCCTACGCTTCAGGCACGCTGAGGGAAACAGCAGTCCTGGCTCTTCCTGGCTTCCCTGTGTACGGGGGTTTTCTGATCGGGTTGGATATGACGGTACTGAACCACTGGCCGGAGGCGTGCTAGCCGCAGGGGCATGGGGGGACCGCTACGGTCGGCGCCGTGCTTACACGTACGGGCTGGCCGTGTGCGGTGCAGCATCCCTCTACGGCGCGCCGGCCACTACCAGTGAGTAGGTACCTGGGCCAGAGCGCCGCCGCGCCATCGCTGTGTGGACCGGCGTAGCTGGTCTCGGCGGCTTGGCCGGGCCAGTGGTGGGGGGCATCTGATGGAGTGCTTCTCCTGGCGGGCCGGATTCTGGATCAACCTGCCCGTCGTCGCCGCCGCACTGATCGGGGCGTGGTGGACGCTGCCCGAACAGCGCAGCCCACGCCCCAGCCCGGCTCATCCTGCGGCGATGTCCGCCGCCACGGCGGGCTTGAGCGTGCTGGTGTGGGCAATTATCGAAGGACCTGCACGCGGCTGGACCAGCAAAGGCGCACCCAAGTACCCCTGTTTCCCGCCGGGTTGTTGCGCAATCGACCGTTCACGGCTGCGGCCGCAGTGCTCAGTGGGATGTTCTTCGCCTTGTTCGGCTTCCTCTTCGTGGTCAGGGCGGAGGTGAGGGTGTAAGTGCCTTCGTTCTTCGTGATTCCATCGATAGTTCGGTGAGTGGCGAACCGTCTGGCCTGTAGCGTGCGGGGTCCTGTGCGGGAGATGCCCGCGCTGATGACGCCGGAGGCCCCCTGTGCCGGAGACGGACCTGAAGCAGCAACTCGTCGAGCGGTTCCGTGAGGTCAACGGTGATCATCCGATGACCGATGCCGATGACGTATATGTCAGCGCGCAGTTCGTTGTCCTGGAGGAACTGTGCGCCGTCCATGGTCGCGATGTCGATGCGGTCCGTCGGCTGATGCTGGGGCAGCGTCTGCCGCTTCCGGGATATCTGCGCTCCGACGGTGCTGAGATGGTGCCGGCCGACCTGTTCGCTCTCGCCGACGGGGCCGGCGGCGTAGACTTGCTCGAAGCGTGGTTCACCGCTCACTGGGCCGACCCGATCACCGGGAAGGCGGAGTGGAATGCGTATCTCAACGGACAATACGTGTGTCTGCACTCGGTGACGCCGGCCACCATTCAGCGCAAGGATTACCTGACGGCCGCGATCGGTGCCGCGGCGAACGAGCCGGATGCCGGTTCAGCGGGCTGGTCTACTCGGCTGCATGCTCTGGTCGACGAACTCGACACGCTGGAACCGGCGTTCACCGCCTACGACCGTCTTCCCTGCGTTCCGCGCAATTCGGGGGTTCTGGAGTCCCTACCGGGCTGAAGGTGCAGGTCAGTGAGCTGGAGGCTGGTGACGCGGGCAGATTCACC
>NZ_JBIWKB010000157.1:0-1596 GCF_044765425.1 Streptomyces sp. NPDC102462
GGCCTCATCTGGTCGACGGCTGCCTCCCGCCCACCGGTCTGACCATGGACGACGGCGCGATCAGACCGCCGGACTCCGCGAGTTCAACCTGAGTAACAACACCCTCTGACAGTGAGCCTGGTTGCCGTGCTACATGACGCCGAAGGCGCGCTGTCATTACTGACTTCGGCTCGTCAAGGTGATGCTGGTTCGTCGAGGGTCAGGCCGGTGCCCGTTATGAAGCCGTCGAGGGTGTCTGGCCGGTACTGAAGGCGTTTGAGCCGGTTGCGTACGAGTGCTTCGAGTCGGTCGAGGGCGACGACGGCGAGGTTGGCCAGGCTACGTTTGACGTGCGCCCATACCCACTCGACGGGGTTGAGGTCGGGTGAGTACGCGGGCAGCAGGAACACCGTCAGCCACTCACGCTCGGCGATCAGCTCGCGCATGGCGTGGGAGACGTGGGTGTTCAGACGGTCCCACACCAGCACGAGCGGCGCCTTGACGAGTTGGTGGACGCCGTCGACCAGCGCGATGAAGTCCCGCTCGCCCATGCTGCGACGGTTGCCTTTGCCCGCTCGGTGGGTGCGCAGGCGGTGGCACAGCCGGGTCCGGGAGCCGGGGCGCATGGCGATCAGCCCGGCCACGGACAGGCGTCCCGAGCGTCGGCCGCTCACCGTCACCTGCGGGGTGCGGCCGCGCCGCCCCCAAGTGCGTCCCCTGGGCGGCCGGCGGGTGAAGCCTGCCTCGTCCTCGAAGCAGATGTAGCCTCCGCAGGCCGCCCGGGCTCTTTTACCTCGGCCCAGGTCGCCTCCTTCCACGCGGCGACGGCCTGCTCGTCGCGTTCGGCTACCCGCCGTGCGGGGACCTGCGGGCTGAAGCCGAGCCGGTGCATCAACCGAGTGGCCCCCGAGACGCTGTAGGAGACGTGGAACTTCCTGCCGATCAGCGTCGCCACCCTCGCCGCGGTCCACACCTGATCCTCCACCCATCCATGCGCGGCCGGACCCTGCTCGAGATACCCGGCGAGCTTCTCCAGGCAGCGCGGTGACAGACGGCAGCGCGACCCGCCAGGGCCACGGGAGGCCAGCGCCTCACGACCGCCGTCCCGCCACAGCTTGTGCCACTGGTAGGCCGATTTCAGGCTCATACGCAGGCGTCTTGCGACCTCTGGCGGCTTGATGGTCTGCTCGAACAGCTCGGCCGCCTGCATCCGTACCGCCTCCCGGCGTTGCCGCCCCGCAGCGGTCAGCCCGCCCCCATCCCCATACCTCACACATCACGAGATACAGCCACCGCTTCGGGCCTTTCAGGGACTTCGCGAAGATTCACCCTGACGAGCCAAAGTCAGTACTGTCGCGCGGCGACCGTCGAAGGATCGCCGCTACCGGGTGGCAGATCCCGATCTGCGGTTCTGGCTGCACCTGCTCGGGCTCGATGCCGCCTACGGCCCGGCGATCTGCTGACCGCTTGGTCGCTGTGAGCGGCGGATCGCGTCACCATGCGCGCTGAGATGCAAACGTTGGGGGTTGCCGGGAAACAAGTCGTGGCTTCCAACTCTGTGATTCGTTTCAGTGGTATGGGGAAACCGGAGGGGATCGAGGCCGTCCTGGCCGCGAA
>NZ_JBIWKB010000158.1:0-1585 GCF_044765425.1 Streptomyces sp. NPDC102462
AGCTTGGTATTTATCCTCGCTTCCGTTTCAGGCGGATATGTTCGGTGAGGGTTTCGGCTCGTTTCACGGTCTTCCCAGGCTCATGGCGTGGGGCTGGCCTGCGGTTCTTGGAGCCGGGTGGGCGTCCGGGGCCTGGCATGGAGGGTTTGGGCACACCCGCAGGACGGGCGGTCTTCGCGCGGAGGTGGCGGAACCCCCGGCGGACCCGGGCCGGGGTCAGCCGACGTGGCTCGCTGGGCCGTTCCCAGGGCCGACGCAAGTCCTCGGCGAGTGGGCGGGCGAGGCGGAGTTGGGTGTGGGCCGCGATGATCAGCCAGGTCCACAGATCGGCGGTCGCGGGGTCGCGGACCTTGGGAACGGTCCAGCCGAGGGTCTGCTTGAACAGCCGGAAGGTGTGTTCAAGATCGAATCTGCGGAGGAACGCCTGCCAGCGCAGTCTGACATCCTGACTGGTCATGCCGGTGCGCGAGGACCACAGCCACACCGGTTTCGGGTCGCGGTCGCCAGGGAGGTGCTCGACCTTCAGCCTGATCAACGTGCCGTGGATCAAGGGAAGTTCACCGCAGTGGTCAAGCCAGGGACCGCGGGCGGTCAGACGGGGATGCATCCGGTCCCAGGCGAACGCTTCGGCCCGGCCGTAGCGGCTGGTGTCGCACATCGTGGCCTGGTCGGGGGTGTGCCAGGAGTCCGGTTTGGCGAAGGTCAGGACACCGCCGTGCTTGCGGGGCTGCCCGCCGCGCGGGGTCGATCGGCGCGGGCCTGCATCGCGGAGCATCACCCGGTCCGAACGCAGCCGGCCGACGAGCTCGACGGGCAGATCCGCCAGGACGTAGGCGAGACGGGTGACGTCGTAGCCGGAGTCCATGACGATGAGGATGTCCTCATCGCCGGGCCGCCACTGCCCGGCGTGCACGAGCCGGGTGAAGACATCGCGGAGTTGGGCGGCGGTGATCGCGGTGGCGTCGTCGGCAGGCCCGAGCCGGACGGCGTCCAGCACGGCGGTCCATGAGGTGCGTCCTGTTTCCAGGGCGGCAACGAAGGAGTAGGGCCAGCCGGGGATGAACTGATCCGCGCTGCGGCCCCGCCCGTAGACGTGGCAGAACAGCAGATCCGGGCTGGTGGGGGCGTCGGGACGCAGCCAGTTGCTCACATCCACCGCGAGCACGATCCGCCCGTCGGCGGCACGCGGCAGCGGGGTGGAGGCCAGCAGCCTGCGCAGGCGGCGCGGCTCCAGCCAGCCGTGGTTGACCGCGTCGTACATCGCCCCGTGCCCGCGCCGGTGCTCGGCCGTGAGCGTCAGCTCGACCAGCGAGGTGACCGGACCATCGGCACACAGCACCGCGTCGGTGAGCTCGAAGAGCGCATCCGCCCGGCTGTAAAGGCAGTCGTAGAACTCGACACGAAAGTGGGACAGGACGCCCAGCGCGGCGTCAGCGAACTGTTCAGGGACGAGACTCTTCACCAGCGGCCGTTCCTTCACGCGACGTTGCTCGACACCTCGAAGCGTGAAGAACGGCCGTCCTGCTGTCTCAGGAACAAACCAAGATCAGCAGGTCGGGTGACGGGCGAGGTTAAAGATCAAGCT
>NZ_JBIWKB010000159.1:0-1522 GCF_044765425.1 Streptomyces sp. NPDC102462
GTTCAGGTGATTGTGGCTGCGCGGGGGCATGAAGGCAGGGCCTCTCGGTAGCACAGAGGGTGTCTACGCCACTGCTCACCAGGAGGCCCTGTTGCCGCAGTTGTATCGGTCTGCTGTGAAAGAGTCCATTCCGGACACACGGACGTGCGACTGCTTCGCCCACACGTACGGCAACGCCGCGGACCATCCGTCCGGCAGGCACTGCTATCCGACCGACATGAGTGACGGAGAGTGGGCAGCGGTCCGCGACATGATCCCGAAGCCCGCATGGGCCGAGGGCCGGGGCGGCCGGCCGGAGGAGTACTGCCACCGGGACATACTCGACGCGATCAGGTACGTGGTGGACAACGGCGTGAAGTGGCCCGCGCTGCCTGCCGATTACCCGCCGTGGAAGGCGGTGCACCGGTTCTTCACCCGCTGGCGCAAGCAGGGGCTGACCGGCGAGTTCCACGGTCGGCTCCGCGCCGCGACCCGCGAAGCACAGGGCCGGGACGCGGAGCCGACGGCGGGGGTGATCGACTCGCAGTCCGCGAAGGGCACGTCGACGGTCGGGGCCGCGACCAGCGGCTATGACGGCGGGAAGAAGATCAAAGGGCGCAAGCGGCACATCGTGGTGGACGCCCTCGGCCTGATCCTGGCGGTCATGGTCACCCCCGCCTCGACGGGGGACCGGGACGCTGCCCAGGATCTCCTCTTGCAGACCGCGCGGCGGCATCACCGGCTCAGGCGGGTGTGGGCGGACAGCGGATACACCGGCATGCTGGTGGGCTGGTGCGCGACGGCCCTGAACCTGATGCTGACCACCATCCGCCGCAGCGACAGCCAGACAGGCTTCGTCGTGCTGCCCAAACGGTGGCTCGTCGAGCGGACGTTCGCCTGGCTCACCCGATCCCGGCGCCTCGCCCGCGACTACGAGCGGCTGCCCGCATCGTCGGAGGCGATGATCCTGTGGTCGATGACCATGGTCATGACCCGCCGTCTCGGCCATTGCCGCAGGCGAACCGGCCCGGTGCCGGCTCGTGCACCCATCCCCGCGCAACGAGCCGCTTGAGCTTGCACCGCACTCCCTCGATCTTCGCAGGAACCACCTCCAGCCCCAACAAGGCAGTGATCTCACGGCAGTTCAGTGGCTGACCGCCAGTGGCGCGGCGTTCGGCCAGCAGGCCCATGACCTGCTGATATTCCGGCGCCAGCACCTCGACCGACAGCTCCTCCCGCCAGAGGGGAACCAGTGATCCGGGCTTCACTGCCGACGGCTTCCCGGCCTTGTTCCCCTCCGTCGTCTTCCCCGTCACAGCCTCCTGGGCTGCGGTTTCACCCGCGTCCCACACCTCGCTGACCCGCCTGCGGGCGATCAGCCACTCGTCCCACTCCGACTGCGCCGCCTCCAGCTCGGCCTGCAACTCCTCCACCCGCTTCCGGGCCGCCCGCTCTCGCTCCTCCAGCCGCCCCAGCACCGACGCCATCACACACCTCCAGCACGCCACCTCCACGGACGCACCGGATCTACCTCACCCGCCCC
>NZ_JBIWKB010000160.1:0-1444 GCF_044765425.1 Streptomyces sp. NPDC102462
GAAGGACATCCCAATCGTGTTGTCAAGCCGCAGCCGTGACGGTAGGTGAAGCGTGATAGCACGCTCCGTCACGGATCATGGCCCACAGGACGTTGAGGCGTCGGCGGGCGAGAGCGAGCAGGGCCTGCTTGTGTCCCTTGCCCTCGCTCCGCTTGCGCCGGTAGTACGCCTTGGAGGCCGGGCAGGCCGGCAGGCTGGCCATTGCCGACAGGTACATGGCCCGCAGCAGACCGCGGTGATAGCGGCGGGGTCTGCGCAGGTTTCCGCTGACGCGGCCAGAGTCGCGAGGCTGCGGAGCCAGGCCGGCGAACCCGGCCAGTCGGTCGGCGCTGCCGAAGGCGTCCATGTCGCCGCCGGTCGTGGCGATGAACTCGGCCCCGAGTTTGGGCCCCATGCCGGGCAGACTGAGGATCACTTCGGCATGCGGATGCTCGCGAAACCGGGCCTCGATGAGGGCGTCGAGTTCGGCGATCTCCTCGTCAAGGGCCATCACCCCCTTCGCGAGGCGGGCCACCATAGCGGCGGCCAGAGCCTCGCCGGGCAGCGCGGTCATCTGAGCCTGAGCCGCTTCCACGGCCATCTTGGCGATGGCGGCGGCCCCGCGGACCTTGCGGTTCTTCAGCCAGCTCTCGATGCGATTGGCTCCCGCCCGGCGGATCGCGGCCGGAGTCTGGTAGCCCGTCAGCAGCGTCACGTGCCCCTTCTTCATGAGATCCACCGACCGTTCCAACGCCGGGAATATCTCCAGGAGTTGAGCCCGGAGCCGGTTGATCTGCCGGGTGCGGTCGAAGACGACGTCCAGCCGTCGGGTCGTCAGCGTGCGCAGATCGACAGCCACCTCGTCCCCGGGCCGCAGCATCCCCAGATCACGGCGGACACGGGCCTGGTCGGCGATGACGAAGGCATCGCGCTCATCCGTCTTCCCCTCACCCCGGTAGGACGCAGAGGCCCGGTGCACGGCAAGACCGGTGAGATAGGTCATGGACTGGTCGTGCGAGAGCAGCAGACCGATCAGCAGCGCGGCGCCGCCGTGGTTGAGGTCGACCGCCCACAGCACGTCGCTGGATATCGCCAGGACATCACCGATCAGTCCCAGCAGCTCGGACTCGTCGTTCTGGACCCGGCGGGACAGCAGCCGTTCACCGTCCCCGTTGATCACCATCGCATGGTGATGCGTCTTGCCGATATCCACTCCGGCCCAGATCTCGGGCACGGTCACCTCCGCCAACTCGTCGTCACGTCAACCCAGCAGACGACCTCGCCGACGTTGTCCTATGCAGCGATCGAGTCGCATCTCCCAATTGGCGGTCGAGTCGTCGCGGGGCCCCGAGCGGCCATGTCCTTCAAGCCATCCAGCGGCTCACCCATGACAGCCATACCCCGGGCCCCTGGGCCTCACCGATCTTACGAATGACCAGTTCAGACCCACATCAATAGATAGGAC
>NZ_JBIWKB010000161.1:0-1436 GCF_044765425.1 Streptomyces sp. NPDC102462
CAATGCCGGTGACTTAGGTGGTGTTCGGTCTGGAGATCGTGAGGACTGCCGTGGTTGGTGGTGGCGCATCGCGGTGCTCGGCTCGCTTGAGGGGCCAGTTGGACATCTTGCGTTTGATGACGCGTGGACTGGTCCGTTGACGCCGCTGGGGTAGGAGGCGTTCGGTGATCTCAGCCCGGGTGCGGGTCAGTGCCCGGGTGAGTCTGCCGGGGGGAAAGCGCCGCCTGGGCGGGGACCTGGCGGCGCACGACACGCAGGCTGCGGATGAAGGAGATCCGGTCGGGGTCCACGCCCTGGCGGAGGGCGGCCTGGTGCATGAGGTGCCGGATGGCATGGTGGACCAGGAGGAATCCGTAGATCTCCTGGTCCACGCCCCAGGGGTGCTTCGAGCGCAGGACGAGGCGGGGGCCGCGCTGGTGGGTCTTGATCTCGTCCAGGGTCGTCTCGATCTCCCAGCGCTGGACGTAGAGCGCGGCGAGGTCGGCTGCCGGGGCCGCGTCCGGGTCGAGGATCGTGGTGAGCAGTCGGTAGACGGTGGCGTCCTTGTGGCCGGCCAGGGTGTACTCGATGACCCGCACCTGCACCGGATTGCGGCGCCGCTTGCGGTCCGCCTCCGCGTGAATGGAGCTGAGGTAGGAGCCGTCGGCCAGGGCCTTCACCACCGGCAGGGCCGCGCTGGAGCGCACCCGCCACAGCAGGTCGGCGCCGGTGGCACGGGCGGCCTGCCACAGCTCGAAGCCGTAAAAGCCCCGGTCGGCAAGCAGGAGCATCCCTTCGCCGAGCTGGGGAAACAGCTGCCGGGAGAGTGTCTGCTCGCCCGCCGACAGCGGTCCGCTGACGGCCCCGAACACTGCGTGGGTGCCGCATTCCGCCAGTGCGACAACCCGCGCCTGGGGGAACGCGCCTGCTCCACGGCCGGAGGCATGGCGGCCGAAGAACTCCTCGTTGGCGGCCGTGTCCGCGACGTCCAAGGTCGTGCCGTCCACCGCGACCAGACGCCAGTGCCGGTACCAGGCGCCGACCGTCTCGGACACGGCCACCGGCCGGCAGACCCGGGCGAACAACGCCTTCAACGGCTCCACGCCCAGACGCCGACGGGCCCGGCCGATGGCGGCGGTCGTCGGCACCCGCCACGACCGCCGTCCGTCGCCCAGCCCCTCGCCCAGCAGCCGGGCGACCTCTTCGTATCCCTGCCCGAAGAACAGGCACATCGCGAGGATGAAGTAGACCACCACCCGCGCTGGCAGCAGACGGCTGCGCTGCTCGGCCCGGCCGGTCTCGGCAATCACCTCGTCAACCAGGCTCGGGGGAAACGCCTGCGTGAGCACCCCGATCGCAATCCGGTCCGACAACCGCTCACCCGCAGGCGCCTTGACCTGCCCCACCCTCGCCATACGAAGGACAACGAGCCACAGCCACTTAAGTCACCGGCATTG
>NZ_JBIWKB010000162.1:0-1424 GCF_044765425.1 Streptomyces sp. NPDC102462
TCGTGGCTCGGGCACTGACTGACGCCCTGCTGGGCTGTCCTCCGGCTGTTCTGTCCGGCCGCCGGGACCTGTTCTCATGGCTCCGGCCGGGCGGAACATGACCTGATAGGAGCTTGGTCAGAAGCCCCTTCAATGTCCTGTCTGCGCCACCCGGCCGGTGCCCACCTCCGGCAAGGAAGGCACCATCAGCATGACATCAGCGGCGGCACCAGACACAGCGGACCAGGATGTGTTCGGCGGGGTCGACTCCCATGCCGACACCCTTCACGTCGCCGTCATCAGCGACAACGGCGGCCACCTCGCGGACGCCGAGTTCACCACGACTGCTGCCGGATATGCCGCGGCCCTGGCCTTCCTGAACGCCCACGGCCAGGTGATCGCGATCGGTGTGGAAGGCACCTCTTCCTACGGAGCCGGCTTCACCCGCGCCGCCATCTCGCACGGGCATCCGGTCGTCGAGGTCAACCGGCCCGACCGGGCCGAACGCCGCCGCATCGGCAAGTCCGACCCCATCGACGCCTACGCCGCCGCCCGCGCCGCACTGTCCGGACGGGCCTCCAGCGCCCCCAAGGACGACACCGTCGCCGGCATACGCGCCCTGCACAACGCCGCCCGCTCCGCCGTCAAGGCCCGCACCGCGGCCCTGAACCAGATCGGCAGCATCCTCATCACCGCGCCCGAGACCATCCGCGCCAAGTACGGCCGGCTCAAGGGAACGGACCGCACCGACACCCTGGCCCGGCTGCGGCCGGCTGGTGACGCGGTCCACACCGCGGTCCTGACCGCGCTCAAAAGCCTCGCCCGACGCGTCAACGAGCTGACAGCCGAGCACCAGGCCCTGGTCAAGGCCCTGGACAGCGTGGTGAGCGTCCACAACCCCGGCCTGCGTGCCGCCTACGGAGTCGGCCCCGACACCGCGGCCCAGCTGCTGGTCACCGCCGGAGGCAACCCCGACCGCATGCGGACCGAGGCATCCTTCGCCGCCCTCTGCGGAGCCGCACCGGTCCCCGCCTCCAGCGGCCGGACCAACCGCCACCGCCTCTCACGCGGCGGCGACCGGGCAGCCAACGCGGCCCTCTACCGCATCGCCCTGGTGCGCATGTCCCACGACTCCCGCACCCGCGAGTACGTGGCACGGCAGACCGACGCAGGCCGAACGAAGAAGGAGATCATCCGGCTCCTGAAACGGGCCATCGCCCGGGAAATGTTCCGCTGCCTGACCACCACGGTCGCCGTCCCCGGCATCGCCGACCTGCGGCCCCTGCGCCAGTCCAAGAACCTCACGCTCACCGCCGCGGCCCAGCACCTCGGAGTCTGGCCCGCCACGATCTCCACCCTCGAACGCGGCATCCGCCGAGACGACGACCTCGCCCACGCCTACCGCGACTGGCTCCAAGCCGCTTGACAGGCAATAGGAGCATCAG
>NZ_JBIWKB010000163.1:0-1322 GCF_044765425.1 Streptomyces sp. NPDC102462
AGCAGATCCAGCACCTGGTCACGGATCTCGTCGACGTGCCGGGAGTGGGAGGCGTAGTCGACCGGGATGCGCCAGGTGCGCACACCATCGGCCTCGAACACCTCCTGCAGCTCGTCCAGAGCCCGCGCACTGCCCGACACCACCGTGGCGGAGGGCCCGTTCACCGCCGCGACACCGATGTCGCCGCCCCACCGCTCCACACGCGACCGCACCTCATCGACCGCCAACGCGACCGACACCATGCCACCCTGCCCGGCCAGCGCCCGAATCGCCTCACTGCGCAACGCCACCACGCGCGCCGCGTCCTGCAACGACAACGCCCCCGCCACACACGCCGCCGCGATCTCGCCCTGCGAATGCCCCAGCACCGCATCCACCCGCACCCCGTGCGCACGCCACAACGCCGCCAACGACACCATCACCGCGAACAACGCCGGCTGCACCACATCCACCCGCTCCAGCAGCGCACCACCGTCATCGGTCAGCAGCACCTCCAGCAGATCCCACTCCACGAAGGCCGACAGCGCACGCGCACATTCGTCCAGACGGGCACGGAACTCCGGGGCAGCCGCATACAACTCCCGGGCCATCGCATCCCACTGCGAACCCTGACCCGGGAACACCAACACCGTCTTACCGGCCCCAGCCGTCCCCGACACCACACCGTCAGCGGAAACCCCCTCCGCCAGCGACCTCAGACCCGCCACCAACTCCTCACGCGAGGCACCGACCACCACAGCGCGCCGCTCGAACACCGCACGCCCGGCCAGCGTCGCCGCCACATCCCCCACCAACACCCCGGAACCCTCAACGGCCGCGGCGAGCTGCGCCGCATACGCCCGCAACGCCTCGTCCGAACGAGCCGACACCACCCAACCCACAGGTCCCATCGGCCCTTCGCCCGGCGCCGCCGAGGGCACCAGGTCCGCCGACGCCACCGCCGCCACCAACGGCGCCTGCTCCAAAATCACATGCGCGTTGGTACCGCTGATCCCGAACGACGACACACCAGCCCGCCTCGGCCGCCCCGTCACAGGCCACTCACGCGACTCGGTGAGCAACCGCACACCCCCCGCATCCCAATCCACATGCGGCGTCGGCTCATCCACATGCAACGTCGCAGGCAACACCCCATGCCGCATCGCCTCCACCATCTTGATCACACCACCGACCCCCGCCGCCGCCATGGTGTGACCCACATTCGACTTCAACGACCCCAGCCACAAAGGCCCGTCCTGGGAATGTTCGGCCCCGTACGTGGCCAGCAACGCCTGGGCTTCGATCGGATCACCGAGCTGTGTTCCCGTGCCGTGCGCCTCGAC
>NZ_JBIWKB010000164.1:0-1284 GCF_044765425.1 Streptomyces sp. NPDC102462
TGAGCTGACCCCGGTTTCGTGGAGTCCCTGAAGCCAGGCTTATGATCCTGGCGCGCGAAGGAGAACCACGAGCAGTGCCAGCACCACGTAAGTACCCGGACGAGCTCCGTGAGCGGGCTGTCCGCGAGGTCCGCACCACCGGCCGTCCGATCGCCCATGTCGCCAAGGACCTGGGCATCCATAAGGAGGCCCTGCGCGGCTGGGTCCGCCAGGCCGAGGCGGACGCCGGGGAACGCGACGACCGGCTCACCACCGCGGAGCACGAGGAGTTGAAGCAACTTCGCAAAGAGGTAGCGGAGTTGAGGCGGGCGAACGAGATCCTCAAAGCGGCGAGCGCGCTTTTTGCTCAGGAGCTCGACCGTCCCCGGACGAGGCCGATCAGGTGATCGACAGCCTGAAGGAAGACGGCTTCGGGGTCGGGCCCGTATGCCGGGTGCTCGGCTGGTCCGAGTCCGCCTACTACGCCCGCAAAAAGCGGCCGAAGTCCGCGCGCCGGCTGCGGGACGAGCAGCTCATGCGGCTGATCGAGCAGGTTCATGCCGAGTCGGGCGGCACCTACGGGGCCCGGCGGATCACCCGCGCCCTCAAGCGCAAGGGCGTCGTCGTGGCCCGCTGCACCGTCGAGCGGCTGATGGGTGAGCTGGGCCTGGAGGGCGTCATCCGCGGGCAGCGCCGGCGGACCACCGTGCCGGAGCCGTCGGCACCCCGCCCGCCCGACCTGGTCGACCGCGACTTCACCGCCTCGCGGCCCAATCAGCTGTGGGTGGCGGACATGACGTATGTACGCACCTGGTCCGGCTGGGCGTACGTGGCGTTCGTCCTGGACGTGTACTCGCGGGTGATCGTCGGCTGGCAGGTCGCGAACCACATGCGGACCGAACTGCCGTTGGATGCACTGGAGATGGCGTTGTGGAGACGGAGGATCAAGAAGGACTCCGGCCTCATTCATCACAGCGACCGCGGGTCGCAATACGTGTCCATTCGGTATACCGAGAGGCTGTCCGACGTCGGGGCTTCGGCCTCGGTCGGCTCGGTCGCGGACAGCTATGACAACGCGATGGCCGAGGCCCTGAACGGCACCTTCAAGGCCGAGCTGATCGAGATGCAGGGCCCCTGGAAGGACGTCGACCAGGTCGAGCGGGCGATCTTCCAGTGGGTCACGTGGTACAACGAGGAACGGCTCCACTCCGCGCTCGACTACATACCGCCCGCCGAGTACGAACGCGACTGGTGGCGACAACAGGAAGCCACCCCGCAGTCCGCCTGAAACAAGACCGCCGGACT
>NZ_JBIWKB010000165.1:0-1172 GCF_044765425.1 Streptomyces sp. NPDC102462
GCGGATGGTGTTGAGGCGGGTGATGAGGGGGGCGATGGTGCGGTGCTCGCGTGCGGCGGTGTCCCAGTCGCGGGGGGTGAGCTGGTACTTCTCGGAGTCGAGGTATTCCTCGCTGCCTTCGCGCAGGGGGGTGTTCTCGCACAGTTCGTAGCCGCTGTAGATGCCCCAGGTGGGGGAGAGGGTGGCGGCGAGGACGGCGCGGGTCTCGAAGGCGGGGCGGCCGCCGTGCTGGAGGTAGGCGTGGAGGATGTCGGGGGTGTTGGTGAACAGGTTGGGCCGCATGTAGGCGGCGGCCTCGCCGGTGAGTTCGGTGAAGTAGTCGGTGAGTTCCTGCTTGGTGGTGCGCCAGGTGAAGTAGGTGTAGGACTGCTGGAAGCCGATCTGGGCGAGGGTGTGCATCATCGCGGGGCGGGTGAAGGCCTCGGCGAGGAAGACGACGTCGGGGTCGGTGGTGTTGATGTCGGCGATGACGCGTTCCCAGAAGACGACGGGTTTGGTGTGGGGGTTGTCGACGCGGAAGATGCGTACGCCGTGGCTCATCCAGTGGCGCAGGATGCGGAGGGTTTCGGTGATCAGGCCGTCCATGTCGGCGTCGAAGGCGAGGGGGTGGATGTCCTGGTACTTCTTGGGGGGGTTCTCGGCGTGGGCGATGGTGCCGTCGGTGCGGCGGTGGAACCAGCGGGGGTGTTTGTGCACCCAGGGGTGGTCGGGGGAGCACTGCAGGGCGAGGTCGAGGGCGATTTCCAGGCCGAGGGCGTTGGCCCGGTGGACGAAGTGGTCGAAGTCCTCCAGGGTGCCCAGCCTGGGGTGGACGGTGTCGTGGCCGCCTTCGGGTGAGCCGATGGCCCAGGGGACGCCGACGTCGTCGGGGTGGGCGGTGAGGGTGTTGTTGCGGCCTTTGCGGTGGGTGGTGCCGATGGGGTGGATCGGGGGGAGGTAGACGACGTCGAAGCCCATGTCGGCGATGGGTCCGAGGCGTCGGGCGGCGGTGCGGAAGGTGCCGTGGGGCTCTTCGGGTGTGCCCTCGGAGCGGGGGAAGAACTCGTACCAGGAGCCGTACAGGGCGCGTTCGCGTTCCACGAGCAGTACCAGCGGCGCCGAGGCGGTCACCAGGTCCCGCAGCGGATACCGGGCCAGCACCCCGGCCACCTCCGGCGCCAGCGCCACCGCCA
>NZ_JBIWKB010000166.1:0-1171 GCF_044765425.1 Streptomyces sp. NPDC102462
TGAGCTGGGGGTGGCCGCAGAGACCAGCGAGAAGCGACTGTTTACTAAAAACACAGGTCCGTGCGAAGCCGTAAGGCGATGTATACGGACTGACGCCTGCCCGGTGCTGGAACGTTAAGGGGACCGGTTAGCTCACTTTCGGGTGGGCGAAGCTGAGAACTTAAGCGCCAGTAAACGGCGGTGGTAACTATAACCATCCTAAGGTAGCGAAATTCCTTGTCGGGTAAGTTCCGACCTGCACGAATGGCGTAACGACTTCTCGACTGTCTCAACCATAGGCCCGGTGAAATTGCACTACGAGTAAAGATGCTCGTTTCGCGCAGCAGGACGGAAAGACCCCGGGACCTTTACTACAGTTTGATATTGGTGTTCGGTTCGGCTTGTGTAGGATAGCTGGGAGACTTTGAGCATCGGACGCCAGTTCGGTGGGAGTCGTCGTTGAAATACCAGTCTGGTCGTGCTGGATGTCTAACCTGGGTCCGTGATCCGGATCAGGGACAGTGTCTGATGGGTAGTTTAACTGGGGCGGTTGCCTCCTAAAGGGTAACGGAGGCGCCCAAAGGTTCCCTCAGCCTGGTTGGTAATCAGGTGTTGAGTGTAAGTGCACAAGGGAGCTTGACTGTGAGACCGACGGGTCGAGCAGGGACGAAAGTCGGGACTAGTGATCCGGCGGTGGCTTGTGGAAGCGCCGTCGCTCAACGGATAAAAGGTACCCCGGGGATAACAGGCTGATCTTCCCCAAGAGTCCATATCGACGGGATGGTTTGGCACCTCGATGTCGGCTCGTCGCATCCTGGGGCTGGAGTCGGTCCCAAGGGTTGGGCTGTTCGCCCATTAAAGCGGTACGCGAGCTGGGTTTAGAACGTCGTGAGACAGTTCGGTCCCTATCCGCTGTGCGCGTAGGAGTCTTGAGAAGGGCTGTCCCTAGTACGAGAGGACCGGGACGGACGAACCTCTGGTGTGCCAGTTGTTCTGCCAAGGGCATGGCTGGTTGGCTACGTTCGGGAGGGATAACCGCTGAAAGCATCTAAGCGGGAAGCCTGCTTCGAGATGAGGGCTCCCACCCACTTGATGGGGTAAGGCTCCCAGTAGACGACTGGGTTGATAGGCCGGATCTGGAAGCCAGGTAACTGGTGGAGGTGACCGGTACTAATAGGCCGAGGGCTTGTCC
>NZ_JBIWKB010000167.1:0-1169 GCF_044765425.1 Streptomyces sp. NPDC102462
CCATAGGAGCGGAGGCGCGGTCGCTGGGACACGGCGGAATCAGACTCGTCGCCCGTGCGGCTGGAGTCCAGGAGGGCACGGTCTCGCGCGGCGTAACTGAACTGGATTCCGGCCAGGACCCTTTGGGACGAGTCCGCCGAGCGGGCGGAGGCCGGAAGAAGGCGACCGAGCTGGACCCGGGACTGCTTCCAGCTCTGCTGGCGTTGGTCGAACCCGACGAGCGGGGCGACCCGATGTCGCCGCTGCGCTGGACGACGAAGTCGACCCGGAACCTGGCAGCGGAGCTGACCCGGCAGGGCCACCGCGTCTCCGCCGACACGGTCGCCGGACTGCTGCGGGAGGAAGGCTTCAGCCTGCAGGCCAACGCCAAGACCATCGAAGGCGCCCAACACCCGGACCGGGACGCCCAGTTCCGCTACCTCAACGAGCAGGCACGAGATCACCGGGACGCCGGAGACGCGGTGATCAGTGTGGACACCAAAAAGAAGGAACTGATCGGCAACTACAAGAACGCCGGTCACGAGTGGCGACCCGCCCAGCAGCCCGTGAAGGTCAACACGCACGACTTCCCCAGCCAGGCCGAGAAGGCGATTCCCTACGGGATCTACGACACGGCCGCGAACACCGGCTGGGTCAGCATCGGCACCGATCACGACACCGCGGCCTTCGCTGTCGCCTCGATCCGCCGCTGGTGGCAGGCGGTCGGCCGGCACGCCTACCCACGGGCCCGCCGGCTGCTGATCACCGCTGACGCCGGGGGCTCCAACGGCTACCGCACCCGCGGCTGGAAGACCCACCTCGCCGACCTCGCCCGCGAGACCGACCTGGAGATCACCGTGTGTCACCTGCCGCCCGGCACATCGAAGTGGAACAAGATCGAGCACCGGCTGTTCTCCCACATCACCATGAACTGGCGCGGTAGGCCGCTGACCAGCCATGAAGTCATGCTCCAAGCCATCGCCGCGACCACCAGCCACACCGGCCTGACCGTGCACGCCGAACTCGACAACGGTCAGTACCCCACTGGCATCCAGATCAGCGACGAGGCCATCGCCGCCCTGCCGATCACCCGCCACCGCTTCCACGGAGACTGGAACTACACCCTCCACCCCGCCAGCCACCCACCGCACCCGGACCGCCCCCGGCAGGGCGGGACGTCAGCCGGCGGC
>NZ_JBIWKB010000168.1:0-1166 GCF_044765425.1 Streptomyces sp. NPDC102462
CCTCGCGCTTTCATGGCGTGCTCGTCCACGTCTTGATCAAATAAACGGAGAGTGCTCCTGACCTGCAACGATGGGACTTGTCTAGGGTCCTGTTGGCTGCACGGAAAGAAGCACTCTCCAGGTGAGCAAGCGTATCGGGTTGTACCCGCGTGTCCGCGTCGAGGGCGGCGGCAGCGGGGCGGTCTCGCAGGCCGGGGCCGTGCTGCTGGTCGAAACGGTCCGCAAGGTGGGCCTGGACACCGTGATATCGGCGGCACTGGCGCCGTGGCGCAAGCCGCGGGCAGTGCACGAGCCGGGCAAGGTCCTGCTGGATGTCGCGCTTGCCACGGCTCTGGGCGGGGACTGCCTCGCCGACGTCGCCATGCTGCGGGCCGAGCCCGACGTGTTCGGCCCGGTGGCATCGGACCCCACAGTCTCCCGGCTCATCGACGCTCTCGCCGCAGCCGGCCCGAAGGCGCTCACCGCGATCCGCACGGCGCGAGCCGAAGTACGGTCGCGCGTCTGGGAGTTGGCCGGTGAAGACAGTCCGGCCGCCGACGGCAGCGTGATCGTGGACATCGACGGCGTGCTCGTCCTCGCGCACTCCGAGAAACAGGACGCCACCGCGACCTGGAAGAAGACCTTCGGCCATCATCCGCTCGTCGCGTTCGTCGACCACGGCCCGGCCGGGTCCGGCGAGCCGGTGGCTGCTCTGCTGCGGCCCGGCAACGCCGGCTCCAACACCGCCGCCGATCACATCACCACCGCTCGACTCGCCCTGGCCCAACTGCCGAAACACCTGCGGCGGGGACATCGGACGCTGATCCGCACCGACTCCGCCGGCGGCACCCACTCCTTCCTCGACTGGCTCTCCAGGCCCGGCCGGTGGCTGTCGTATTCCGTCGGAATGACCATCACGGATGCCATCCACCAGGCCGTCCTGAAGATCCCGAAGAAGGCGTGGACGCCGGCCTACGACGCGGGCGGCACCGAGCGGCCCGGCGCCTGGGTCGCGGAGATCACCGACATGCCCGACCTGAGCACGTGGCCGAAGGGGATGCGGCTGATCGTCCGCAAGGAACGGCCGCACCCCGGCGCCCAGTTGCGGTTCACCGACCTCGACGGGCTGCGGCTGACCTGCTTCGCGACCAACACAAAAGGCGGCCAGCTCGCCGACCTCGAACTGC
>NZ_JBIWKB010000169.1:0-1158 GCF_044765425.1 Streptomyces sp. NPDC102462
AGCAGGCGCCGATCGCCTACGAACAGCAGTCAGCTACCCTGACACTTGCCGCATAACGACACGAACAGGTGTCCACTCCTCGGGGACAAGGCCCCGCTTCCTCTCTGTGGACCCGGTCTTCGGCGGCGGCGACAACCGCTACGGATACCCCGGCGACCCGATCAACAAAAACGATCTTGATGGCCGGAAGTGGAAATGCAAGGCCAAGTGCCAGCTGGCCGGTCGCGGAGCGCACTGCACTGGATACGTGTACGGTGCAGGATCGGGCCACAGCGAGGACGAAGCCGTTAGGGACGCGAAGCGTGACGCGGTGCACCAGGCTCCCCGAGGGTGCTATGCCCGCCACTGCAAGGCGTACCAATGCACCAAGAACCGGCTGCGTCAGTGGTGGGACGGCAATTACAACCCGCGCAACATGCACCGGCACAACGCACCCAACTGGATGCGACGCGCCAACCACTACTCGTGGGGCATCCTCTTCCACAGCGAAGTCTGGAGGGGAACCCTCGGCAGCTGGTGCGGCTGCAGTCCCTGACCCACTGGACTGACCCGCACCCCTGAAGTGTCCAACAAGACACCGACGGTGCCTCTCGGGAAGGACCTTCCGAGAGGCACCGCTCGGCTCCATACCGACGCGGGCCCCAAGCCGGGGCCCGCGTCGGCGCACTCCATATTCCGCTCTCAGAAACGAGGACGATCTGCGTGTCCGCCCCCAGCGAAGATGCCACGGAGCAGCCCAGGCTCTGGCAAGTGAAGATCGCGCTCTTCGCGACCGCGGCCCAGCACGAAGAGCTGATGGACCGCCTGACTGAAGTGCTGTGCCCCGATCCCAGCCACGAAGGGCCCTGCCCTATCCCATGGGGCATGCACAGCGTCAACGGGGACTCCCTGTCTCGTCGGCAGCGTAAGGCACTACTGACAGAGATCAAGGAGACCAACTGGAATCCAGTGGATGATGAAGGAACAGATACCGGAGGGTCTTGGCGACCTGCCTGAACGGTCGGGTAACCCATTCGCTTTCCCGTCAGCCAAGGGGCGAGTGTCCTGCGCCTGTAGTCCGTCGTTACTCAGGTTGAACTCGCGGAGTCCGGCGGTCTGATCGCGCCGTCGTCCATGGTCAGACCGGTGGGCGGGAGGCAGCCGTCGACCAGGTGAGGC
>NZ_JBIWKB010000170.1:0-1072 GCF_044765425.1 Streptomyces sp. NPDC102462
TCGCCGAGCGTCGGCGCAGCCGGCAGATCCAGGTCGGTTCGGTGGCGGTGGGTGGGGACGCGCCGGTGTCGGTGCAGTCGATGACGACGACGCGTACGTCGGATGTGGGTGCGACGTTGCAGCAGATCGCGGAGTTGACGGCGTCGGGTTGTCAGATCGTGCGGGTGGCGTGTCCGACGCAGGATGATGCGGATGCGTTGGCGACGATCGCGCGTAAGTCGCAGATTCCGGTGATCGCGGACATTCACTTCCAGCCGAAGTATGTGTTCGCGGCGATCGAGGCCGGGTGTGCGGCGGTGCGGGTGAATCCGGGCAATATCAAGAAGTTCGATGATCAGGTGCGGGAGATCGCGAGGGCGGCGGCGGATCATGGGACGCCGATCCGGATCGGGGTGAACGCGGGGTCGTTGGACCGGCGGTTGCTGCAGAAGTACGGGAAGGCGACGCCGGAGGCGCTGGTGGAGTCGGCGCTGTGGGAGGCGTCGTTGTTCGAGGAGCATGGTTTCCGGGACATCAAGATCTCGGTGAAGCACAACGATCCGGTGGTGATGATCGAGGCGTACCGGCAGTTGGCGGAGAGGTGTGAGTATCCGTTGCATCTGGGGGTGACGGAGGCGGGTCCGGCGTTCCAGGGGACGGTGAAGTCGGCGGTGGCGTTCGGTGCGCTGTTGTCGCAGGGGATCGGTGACACGATCCGGGTGTCGTTGTCGGCTCCGCCGGTGGAGGAGATCAAGGTCGGTATTCAGATTCTGGAGTCGTTGAATCTGCGGCAGCGGGGTCTGGAGATCGTTTCGTGTCCGTCGTGTGGGCGGGCGCAGGTGGATGTGTACAAGTTGGCGGAGGAGGTCACGGCGGGTCTGACGGGGATGGAGGTGCCGTTGCGGGTCGCGGTGATGGGATGTGTGGTCAATGGTCCCGGTGAGGCGCGGGAGGCCGATCTGGGTGTGGCTTCGGGCAATGGCAAGGGGCAGATCTTTGTGAAGGGTGAGGTGATCAAGACGGTGCCGGAGTCGAAGATCGTCGAGACCCTGATCGAGGAGGCGATGAAGATCGCCGAGCAGATGGAGTCCGA
>NZ_JBIWKB010000171.1:0-1023 GCF_044765425.1 Streptomyces sp. NPDC102462
CGCAGTTCTGCCATCTGTTCAGAGGAGAGATCCATACCTGACTCAACGATCACAGAAGCCTCAGGTTCCATGAACAGGATCACGAGACACTAGAGTCCCCATTAGCAGTGAGCCTTCCTGGCGCGGATACAGCATCCGCCGGGGAGGCTTTTTTTCATGCCCCAGGTCCCGCTCGTCCGGGGCCCAGCGCTGATCATACGGGTGCTCTCCCGAGACCTGGCGCTCCCGATCCGGGTATGCGGCGCTCGCCGGTTGACCACCGCTGCAAAGGAGTCTCGTGCCAGACATATCCATTCGCCTCGCAGGCATTGCCGACCGCCCCATAGTGGAGCGGCTGTGGCTGATGTTCCGCCATGACATGTCGGAGTTCGACGGTCTGCTGCCCAACGCGGACGGAACCTTCCGCAGCGACCGGCTCCACATGGCCTTCTCTGAGCCCGACTGGGCGCCATACCTCCTCACAAGTGGTGACAGCCCTGCTGGGTTCGCTTTCGTCCGCAGTTTGAGCGCCCCGACGCGCGTGCTGAACAGCTTTTTCGTGGTGCGCGGCGCACGGCGGACAGGGATCGGGCTGCACGCTGTTCAGGAGATCGCGGCCAGGCACCCAGGCTCGTGGGAAGTCGCGTTTCAGGATGCCAACATCTCCGCTGTGCACTTCTGGCGTCGCGTCGCCACGGAGATCGCCGACGACGCATGGACAGAGGAACGTAGATCGATACCAGGTCGGCCCGACTTACCTCCTGACGTCTGGATCGCGTTCAACACCCCCTCGCTGACTCACGGCTGAGCAACAAAGGGGAATTCACCGGGCAGCGGCGGCCGGCCAGGTCCAGGTCCAGGTCCTCGATATCGTGGGTGCGTCCTGGGCTTGACTGGCAAGCCGCGCACGCGGGTAAACCGGTCGGTCGACATCAGGCCGCCGCCACACTTACTCAGGTTGAACTCGTGGAGTCCGGTGGCCCGTGACGCTTCTTGATCGTTGCGGTATGACGTCGTCATGCGGTACGCGCATGGGGGCGGCCT
>NZ_JBIWKB010000172.1:0-1014 GCF_044765425.1 Streptomyces sp. NPDC102462
TGAGCCTTTCCCGGTAAACGGTCATAGCTGTGTGTGATCGTTTAGATGGTGCGGTCGTATTCGAGCTGGAGCAGGACGAGGGCTGCGGCGGCGATCTGGGTGATGCGGCTGGGGTCGAGGCTGACTCGCCGCAGGGCCTTGAAAGTGGTCTTGAGTAGGGAGTTTGCGCGCTCGCACACCCCGTGGATGCCTCGGATGACCTTGTTGTAGGTCTGCTGGGCTTCGGTGAGTTCACCGCCCGCGGGCTTCTTGACCGGGTGGCGGAAGCCGTCTCCGGCGTTCTCGTAGCCGAGGTCGACCAGGGTGAGGGTGCCCAGCTGGTCGGCGAGGTGGGTCAGCGCGTCGATAAGGCCGTGGTGGCGGGCGCAGGTGGTGTCGTGCTCGCGGCCGGGTCGTACCGGGGAGACCCAGAACGGCCATCCGTCCGGGGTGGAGATGACCTGCACGTTGCCTCCGTGGTGCTTGTGTTTCCCCGACCACCAGAGGTCTGCGCCGTTGGGGCCGGGGGCGGCGACGCGGTCGGTGCGGATGAGGGTGCCGTCCAGGTTGAGGTGGGTCAGGCCGGCCGCCTTGGCCCGCTCCAGTGCGGTGGACAGGTCCGGCGCTCCGGCTGCCAGGACGGTCAGCCCTTCGTGCAGGTAGCGGTAGGCAGTGGAGCTGGACAGGCCGTTGTCGCGGGCGAGTTGGGACAGGCGGGTGCCGTCGATGAACCAGCGCAGAATCAGCACGGCCTGCTTGAAGCAGCCCAGGGACCGGCGCCCACGCCGGGTGCCGATCTCGGTCCGGTGGCCGTACAGGAGGCGGGCCAGGTGCTCAGCGGTGGACCGCTGGACGTCGAGCACAGCGGTGTATGTGACACTGGTCGGCACGTGAGGCCCCTCGGTCGGATCTTTCTGTCGCAAGATCGTTCCTACCAGGGGCCTTACGTCTGCCCTGGCTTGGGGATGCCCGGCCCTGCCGCGCCACTCGCGATGTGATCACACTCAGCGAGCACCGCTTACCGGGAAAGACTCA
>NZ_JBIWKB010000173.1:0-1004 GCF_044765425.1 Streptomyces sp. NPDC102462
GGATGAGGCCAAACCGTATGCGTGTGAGACCCGGCAGGGGTTGCGTATGCGGGGTTGTGGGATCTCTCTTGATCAGTCTGCCGGCTGGTCGGTGAGTCAGAAACCGTTGATGTAGACGAAGGACATGCGAAAGGTCCGGCGTAGAGGGTAAGACCCCCGTAGTTGAAATGTCAGCGGCTTGCTTGAGAGACACCCAAGTAGCACGGGGCCCGAGAAATCCCGTGTGAATCTGGCGGGACCACCCGCTAAGCCTAAATATTCCCTGGTGACCGATAGCGGATAGTACCGTGAGGGAATGGTGAAAAGTACCCCGGGAGGGGAGTGAAATAGTACCTGAAACCGTGTGCCTACAAGCCGTGGGAGCGTCGGAGTGTGCTTGCACATTCTCGTGACTGCGTGCCTTTTGAAGAATGAGCCTGCGAGTTTGCGGTGTGTTGCGAGGTTAACCCGGGTGGGGTAGCCGTAGCGAAAGCGAGTCCGAAGAGGGCGTTTTAGTAGCATGCTCAAGACCCGAAGCGGAGTGATCTAGCCATGGGCAGGTTGAAGCGGAGGTAAGACTTCGTGGAGGACCGAACCCACCAGGGTTGAAAACCTGGGGGATGACCTGTGGTTAGGGGTGAAAGGCCAATCAAACTCCGTGATAGCTGGTTCTCCCCGAAATGCATTTAGGTGCAGCGTCGTGTGTTTCTTGCCGGAGGTAGAGCACTGGATAGGCGATGGGCCCTACCGGGTTACTGACCTTAGCCAAACTCCGAATGCCGGTAAGTGAGAGCGCGGCAGTGAGACTGTGGGGGATAAGCTCCATGGTCGAGAGGGAAACAGCCCAGAGCATCGACTAAGGCCCCTAAGCGTACGCTAAGTGGGAAAGGATGTGGAGTCGCAGAGACAACCAGGAGGTTGGCTTAGAAGCAGCCACCCTTGAAAGAGTGCGTAATAGCTCACTGGTCTAGTGATTCCGCGCCGACAATGTAGCGGGGCTCAAGCGTACCGCCGAAGTCGTGTCA